>NZ_CP089507.1:655000-982500 GCF_021233355.1 Luteimonas fraxinea
GGACCGTCGGCGAGCTCGTAGCCCAGACGCCCGAAGATGTCGGCGATGCGCTCGAGCGTGCGGCTGATCGGATGCACGCCGCCGCGCGCACCGTCGCGCCCCGGCAGGGTCACGTCGATGGTCTGCGAGGACAGCTTCGCATCGAGGGCGATGTCGTCGAGTGCGGTCTTGCGCGTCGACAGCGCAGCGCCGATGACATCTCGCGCGCGGTTGATCGCCTCGCCTGCGGCCTTGCGCTGGTCGCCCGGCAACGCACCGAGCGCCTTGAGCTGCGATGTGATGCTGCCGCTCTTGCCGAGCAGCCCGACGCGCAGCGCTTCGAGCGCCTCGGGCGTCGCGGCCGCCTCGATATCGGCAAGCGCCTGGTTCGAAAGGGAGTCGATTTCGCTCATCGCACTGCTGGCCCGTCGCTGATGGGGGATGTCACGCCCGGAAAATCCGGCGCCACAAACAACAATGGGGAAGGACTTGCGCCCTTCCCCACGTGACCGCCGGACGGATCCGGCGGCAGTACCGCTTTACGGTGGAGACGACGGCCTCAGGCCGCCAGCGCGCCCTTCGCCTTCTCGGCGAGCGCAGCAAAGCCGGTTGCATCGTTGACCGCGAGGTCAGCCAGGATCTTGCGATCCAGGGTGATGCCAGCCTTGAGCAGACCGTTCATGAAGCGGCTGTAGCTGATGCCGTTCAGACGTGCGGCCGCGTTGATACGCGTGATCCACAACGAACGGAAATCACGCTTCTTGAGCTTGCGACCGATGTACGCGTACTGGCCAGCCTTGATGACGGCCTGCTTGGCGACGCGGAAGACCTTGCGACGGGCGTTGTAATAGCCCTTCGCGCGGCCGAGAACCTTCTTGTGACGACGGCGTGCCTGGACGCCCCGCTTGACTCGAGCCATGGTTCAGTCCTCCTCAGAGATACGGCAGCATGCGGGCGATACGACCGCTATCACACGCCGGAATGATGTTCGTCTGACGAAGACCGCGCTTCCGCTTGGTCGTCTTCTTCGTGAGGATGTGGCTACGGTTTGCGTGGCCGGCCTTGAACTTGCCGGACGCCGTCTTCCGGAACCGCTTGGCGGCGCCCCGGTGCGTCTTGATCTTGGGCATTGCGAAAGTCCTTGTGGGATACGAGTACTGACTGGGCGGTGGCTGGTGCCACGCTTTCCGTCCTGCCCATGCCGGTGTTAAGCCTTTGATCCCACGAGGGAATCCAGGCGGGTCCTGGATGAATCTGCCACCCCGGCGGACCGGGGAGCCGCGCATTATGCCGTGCGCGGATTCGGCTTGCAAATCATCGGGTTGGCGGAAGGCTCGATGCCCGCCACCACCAGGTCGCTGCAAGGTGGCGTCGAGCAGAATCGAAACGCTGGAACGCTGATACGGCTGAGCCTCGATCTGAAACTGGAAGAGGCGCCTCGCGGCGCCCCCTCACCCTTTGCCCTCTCCCAGAGGGAGAGGGGAACGGTATGCCCACGCGTAAACGCGTGATTATTTCTTCTTGGGCGCGATCATCATGACCATCTGCCGGCCTTCGAGGCGCGGACGCGATTCGATGACGATGTCCTCGCCCAGGTCGGTCTCGATGCGCGACGCCATCTCGCGACCCAGTTCCTGGTGGCTCATCTCGCGGCCACGGAAGCGGATGTTGACCTTGATCTTGTCGCCGTCCTCGAGGAACCCGCGCATCTTGCGCAGCTTGATCTGGTAGTCGCCTTCATCGGTGACCGGCCGGAACTTGAGTTCCTTGATTTCCTGCTGCTTGGTCTTCTTCTTGGCCTCGTTCGCCTTCTTCTGGAGGTCGAACTTGAACTTGCCGAAGTCCATGATCTTGCAGACCGGCGGATCCGCGTTCGGCTGGATCTCGACGAGGTCGAGACCTTCCTCCTCGGCAGCCTTCAGCGCTTCTTCGCGCGTGAGGACGCCGATCATCTCGCCGTCGGAACCAATGACACGCACCCGCGGTACGCGGATGTCCTGGTTGCGCCGATTCTGCTTGTTGTCAGGGGTGCTAATACTGCGATCTCCGAAATGGAACATACCGCCGGCTCGTCAACCAACGGGGCGACCGGCGCGTCCATGTTGGACCGGCGCCGGTGAAGGACTCATGCTGGAACGGGCGCCGCGCGAAGGCGGGCAACGAAGTCGTCGATCGGCATCGAGCCCAGATCTTCACCGGAACGCGTCCGAACGGCGATGGTACCGGTTTCTTTCTCGCGATCCCCGATCACGAGCAGATACGGTACCCGTTGCAGCGTGTGCTCGCGAATCTTATAGCCGATCTTTTCGTTCCGCAAATCGGCCTCGATGCGGACCCCTTGATTTGCAAGGGATTTCCGAACCGTCTCCACGAAATCGGCCTGGGCGTCGGTGATGTTCATCACCACCGCCTGCACCGGCGACAGCCAGGCCGGGAATGCGCCGGCGTGGTGTTCGATCAGGATGCCGATGAAACGCTCCATCGAACCGACGATCGCGCGGTGCAGCATCACCGGCACCTGCTTCTGGCTGTGCTCGTCGACGTACTCGGCGCCGAGGCGGCCGGGCATCATGAAATCGACCTGCATCGTGCCGAGCTGCCAGGTGCGGCCGATCGCGTCTTTCAAGTGGTACTCGATCTTCGGGCCATAGAACGCGCCCTCGCCCGGCAGTTCTTCCCACGCGACACCGCAGGCCGACAGCGCATTGCGCAGCGCGGCTTCGGCCTTGTCCCACGTGGCGTCATCGCCGAGGCGCGATTCGGGACGCAGCGCGATCTTGATCTGGATGTCGTCGAAACCGAAGTGCGTGTAGACCGCCAGCGCCTGCTGGTGGAACGCGGTGACTTCCGATTCGATCTGCGATTCGGTGCAGAACACGTGGCCGTCGTCCTGGGTGAAACCGCGCACGCGCAGGATGCCGTGCAGCGCGCCCGAGGGCTCGTTGCGATGACAGCTGCCGAATTCGCCGTAACGGATCGGCAGGTCGCGGTAGCTGTGCAGGCCCTGGTTGAAGATCTGCACGTGGCCCGGGCAGTTCATCGGCTTCACCGCGTACGTCCGCTTCTCCGACTCGGTGAAGAACATGTTGTCCTTGTAGTTGTCCCAGTGACCGGACTTCTGCCACAGCGACACGTCGAGGATCTGCGGGCAGCGCACTTCGCCGTAGCCGCTGTCGCGGTAGACGCCGCGCATGTGCTGCTCGACGACCTGCCACAGCGCCCACCCCTTCGGATGCCAGAACACCAGGCCCGGCGCTTCTTCCTGCAGATGGAAGAGTTCCTGCTGCTTGCCGATGCGGCGGTGGTCGCGCTTCTCGGCTTCCTCGATGCGCTGGATGTAGGCCTTGAGCTGCTTGGAATCCGCCCATGCGGTGCCGTAGATGCGCTGCAGCTGTTCGTTCTTGGAATCGCCGCGCCAGTACGCGCCGGAGATGCGCGTGAGCTTGAACGCCTTGAGGAAACGCGTGTTCGGCACGTGCGGGCCGCGGCACATGTCGACGTATTCCTGATGGTGGTAGAGCCCCATCTGCGTGATGTCGGCGGACATGTCGTCGATCAGGCGCAGCTTGTAATCCTCGCCGCGGGCCTTGAACGTTTCGATGACCTCGGCGCGCGGCGTCATCTTCTTGATGACGTCGTACTCGGTGTCGATCAGCTCGACCATGCGCTTCTCGATCGCCGCCATGTCTTCGGGCGTGAACGGGCGCTCGCTGTAGATGTCGTAGTAGAAGCCGTCGTCGATCACCGGGCCGATGACCATCTTCGCGTCCGGGTAGAGCTGCTTGACCGCGTGGCCGACGAGATGCGCGCAGGAGTGGCGGATGATCTCCACGCCCTCGGCATCCTTCGGGGTCAGGATCTGCAGCGTCGCGTCGTGATCGATGACGTCGGACGCATCGACCTGGCGGCCATCGACCTTGCCGGCGACGGTGGCCTTGGCCAGGCCCGGGCCGATCGACTGGGCGACCTCGAGGACGGAAACGGGCTGTTCGAATTCGCGGCGGCTGCCGTCGGGGAGCGTGATCGTGATCATGGGAACCGGGATCTGGAAGTGTCGGGAGCGGGCCGGTGTCGGTCCGCGGGCCGCGTGGCGGCCACAAAAAAAGCGCCGGAGGGCGCCTTGTGCAGGAGGCCTCGGGGCGGTCAGCGCTGGGCGGTGGTAGTGCGCATGTCGCACGCTCGGCCGGCGTTGCCGCGGGCCACCTGTATGCGGGAGAACGGACGCCGATGGTAACGCAGAAAGCGGCCGTGGCGCGCTTCGGGCGGGATTGCGCGGCGGACAGGACAGGCACAGAATGACAATGATTCCCATGAGCAATCGCGAATGGTTCGCGCCAGATGGCGGCCGGGCCGCGATGGCCGTGGGGCCCGCATGCCCTCCTCCTGTCCCGCTTTCTCAGGCCTTCGACCCGATGTCCGCCAAGTCCCGCGCCGTTCCGGCCACCCGTCGCCCCGTTTGTGTCGCCATCCGCGCAGCGCTCGCACTGGGCCTGATGCCCGCAGCCGGGCTCGCCTTCGCACAGAGCGCCAGTGATGCCACGACCCTCGATGCAGTGCAGGTCACCGCGCCGATCGCGCGCGACAGCGGCACGGCGACCAAGACCGACACGCCGATCCTCGAAGTGCCGCAGTCGATCTCGGTCATCACCGACCGGCAGATGCGCGATCGCGGCATCCACGGCATCGAGGAAGCGGTGTGGTTCACCGCCGGCGCGCAGGGCGGCGGCTACGGACCGGACACGCGCAGCGACTGGCTGCTGGTGCGCGGGTTCACGCCCGCCCGCTACATGGACGGCCTGGCGCTGCCGCTGGGTTCGGGCACCGGCATCACCCGCATCGAGCCTTACGGTCTGGAACGCGTTGAAGTGCTGAAGGGACCGGCGTCGGTCAACTACGGCGCGATGCCGCCGGGTGGCCTGTTGAACTACGTCAGCAAGCGCCCGACCGATGAACCCCTGCGCGAAATCGAAATGCAGCTCGGCAGCCACGACCTGCGTCAGCTCGCGGCCGATTTCGGTGGCCCGCTCGGCGACAGCGGCACGCTCAGCTACCGCCTCACCGGTCTGGCGCGCAACAGTGACAGCGAGGTCGATTTCATCCACGACGACCGTTACTACTTCGCGCCCGCGCTGACCTGGAAGCCGGACACCGCGAACGAACTGACCGTGCTCGCGCGTTTCCAGAAGGCCGATACCAAGGCCGGCGCCGGCTTCCTGCCGGTCGAGGGCACGTTGTTGCCCAACCCGAACGGCAAGATCCGCGCGAGCCTGTACACCGGCGAGCCGAACGCCAACGATTACGTCAAGACGATGGCGTCGATCGGCTACGAGTTCCGCCATGATTTCGGCGGCGGTACCGCGTTCGCGCAGAACCTGCGCTGGGGCGAGAGCGAGATCGATCCGGCGATCACCGTCGGCACCTTCGGCTTGCTGGCCGACCAGCGCACGCTGTCGCGCTATCTGTGGTCGACGCGCGAGAAGGAGCGCACGCTGTCGCTCGACAACAACCTGAGCTGGCACTTCGGCGGCGAACGCGTGTCGCACACCGTGCTGGCCGGCCTCGATTATCGCCGTTACCACAATGATTACGCGTCGAACTTCGCGTTCACCGCGACCGGTCTCGATGCGTTCGCGCCGGTCTACGGCTCGATGCCGAACCTCGCGCCCGACTTCGGCCCCGGCACCTTCTTCACCGACCAGACCCAGGACCAGATCGGCCTGTACGTGCAGGACCAGATCCGCGTCGACAGGTTCGTCATCACGCTGGGCGGCCGTCAGGACTGGGTGGGCACCGACACCAACGGCGATCACCAGAGCGACGAGCGCTTCTCCGGACGCGTGGGCATCAACTACGTGTTCGACAACGGCTTCGCGCCGTACGTGGGCTGGTCGCAATCGTTCCAGCCGACGGTCGGCACCGATTTCTCCGGCAATGCCTTCGTGCCGACCACCGGTCGCCAGGTCGAAGCCGGCCTGAAGTTCCAGCCCGAAGGTGGCCGTGTGCTGGCGACGCTCGCCGCGTACGAAATCATCCAGACCAATACGCTGACCGTCGATCCCGACCACACGCTGTTCTCCGTGCAGCAGGGTGAAACCCGCGTGCGCGGTGCGGAACTCGAAGGCCGCTGGAACGTGGGCCAGGGCCTGAGCGTGTACGGCGCCTACGCCTACGTCGATTCCGAAGTCACGCAGAGCAACGACGCGACGACGCTGGGCAAGGCGATCGCGCTGCAGCCGCGTCACGTCGCTTCGCTCGGCAGCGACTACACGATTACCGGCGGCGCGCTCGCCGGCCTCGGCTTCGGCGCGGGCGTGCGCTTCACCGGCGAGCACTTCGGGGATGCGCGTAACGAATGGGAGACGCCGTCGTACAAGCTGTTCGACGCATCGGCGCACTACGACATCTCGAACTGGCGCATCCAGCTCAACGCACAGAATCTGGCCGACCGCGAATACGTGTCGGTCTGCAACTCCGCGGCGTGGTGCTACTACGGCTACGGCCGCACGGTTACCGCGACCGCGCGTTACACCTGGTAGGCGCAGGCGCAACGAGGCAGACGCCCGCATGCAGGACGCGATCGCCATGACCGACCCGCGTTCTGCGACACGGACGTCGCGCGCCGGCGTGGCGACCGTGCTGTTCCTCGGTCTCGCCGCCGGCGTGCAGATGAGCGACCGCGGCCTGCAGTCGATCCTGTCTCCGGCGATCCGTCAGACCTTCGGCGTCGGCGATGCGGTGATGGGCGCGCTGCACGGCATCGCCGGCATCCTGATCGCCAGCGCGCTGGCGATCCCGCTGGCGCGGCTGGCGGACCGCCATTCGCGCAAACGCATCCTGCTCGCGCTGATCGCAGCGTGGACAGTGCTGACCCTGCTCGGCGCGCTGGCGCCGAACTTCGCGCTGTTCTTCGTCGGGCGCGCGGCTGCCGGCATTACCGAGTTCGCGATGATTCCGATCGTCTACTCGCTGATTCCCGATCTCGTCGGCGAACGCCTGCGCGTCGGTGCAAATCTCACGTTCGCCGCACTGATGGCGGTCGGCGCGAGCGCGGGCTTCTACCTGGGCGGTGATCTGCTGCAGTTCATGGCGGAGATCGATGGACCCGGCGTCCTCGCCGATCTCGCACCCTGGCGACGGACGATGGCGCTGCTCGCGCTGGCCGGCCTGCCGCTGTTGCTGCTCGGCACGCTGACGCTCGATCCGCCGCGACATGCGCTGGACACGAGCACGTCCGCGACTTCGGCCTCACTGGCTGGATTCGTGCGCAGCCATTTGCGACAGGTGCTGCTGTTCGTCGGCGCGGCGGGCGGCGTGGCAATCGCCGTGCAGGCCGTCGTGCCGCTGATCGCGATGGCCCTGGAACGCCGCTTCGTCGCCGACCTCGGCACCATCGGCCACACGCTGGGCATGTTGACGCTGGCCGGCACGATGATCAGCCTGCCGATCGCCTGGCTGGTGGACCGCGGACTGCGTGGCCGGCTCGGCCTGCGCGCGCGTCCTGCATTGATGGGCACCGCCACCGCCATCGCGGCGCCCTGCGCCGCCCTGCTCGCGTTCGCACCGTCGACCTCTGCCGCGCTCGTATTGACCGGCGCCTTCCTGCTGACGACCTGCGTCGCCAACGCGCTGCTTCCGACGATGCTGCAGGACCTCGCACCCGTCGCGCTGCGTGCCCGCGCCTTCGCCGGCTACAGCTTCCTGATCGCCGCGTTCTGCGCGCTTGGACCTGTGCTCGCCGGCGGGATCTCGCAGTTCGTGCTCGCAGACGATCTGCTGTCGGCGATCTCGCTGGCCGCGGTGCCGCCGATGGGGCTGACGCTCGTGTGCACCGGGTTGTGGTGTCTGCGGCCGCCGGCGCCGTCGCGCTGAACCTGCTTCGGTTCTGACTGGCCGACATTCGCTGAGCGGGACGTCACCGATGTAACGGTTGGCCTCCGAGCGAACATCAACCGTCGCTGGCATTGCCAGCCATCGATCAACGCTCGCGCAGTGCCTCCCCCGCCCGGTTCAGGGGCTTCATCAGATAACTCATGATCGTCTTGCTGCCGGTGTGGATGTCAGCCGTCGCCACCATGCCCGGGAAGATATGGAACTGGCGCCCCGCCGAATTGAGCAGATGGTCGCGCTCGGTCCGGACGAACACGCGGTAGTAATAGACCTCCGGCTTCACTTCGTCCTGGATCGTGTCGGGCGAGATCAGGGCGACCTGCCCTTCGAGACCGCCGTAGATGTGGTAGTCGTAGGCGGTGATCTTCACCATCGCGCGCTGCCCGGGATGCAGGAACGCGACGTCGCGCGGCGACACCCGCGTCTCGATCAGCAGCTTGTCGTCGAGCGGCACGATCTCCATCAGCTTGCCGTTCGGCGGGATGACGCCCCCCACCGTCGTGACCTCGACGTTCTTCACGATGCCCTTGACCGGGGACACGATCGTCGAGCGCCTGAGCGCATCGCTGCGACCTCGGGTCACCGACTGGTATTCGAGTACCTGGGCGTTGGCGGTGGCGAGTTCTTCGCGTGCGGTCACGAGGTACTGGGTGCGCAGGTCGGTCAGCTTGTTCTGCAGTTCGTTCGCCTGCCGGCGCAGGCGCAGCAGTTCGACATTGCTGGCCGCGCCCCGCTCCACCAGCGGCGCGGTCAGGCTGATTTCCTGATTGATCAGGGACAGCGCGCGGCCGAGTCCGGCGGTGGTCTCTAGCAGGCTGTCGCGCCGCGACTGGTAGAGCGCGGTTTCGGCCCGTACCAGAAGCGGGTCGTTCTGTACTTCGTCTGGAAATTCCAGCGCGCCGCCGCCCACTTCGGCCTGCAATCGCGCCGACTTGGCCAACGTCGCCCGCATGCGTGATGCGCTTTCCTCGACCGTCGCTTCGGCCAGCGTGGGGTCGAGGTGGGCGAGCACCTGACCCGGCTCCACCACGTCGCCTTCGCGCACATGCAGCCTGGCGAGAATGCCGCCTTCGAGCGATTGCACCACCTGTTCCCGGGACGTGGGCACGACCCGTCCGGTGCCTGTGGTCACTTCATCGAGTTCGAAGGCGGCCGCCCAGGCCAGCAATACCAGCAGGCAGGCGACAGTGGCCCAGACCACCTTCGACGCCAGCGGCGCGCGTGCGCGCTCCAGTCCCATGCTGCCGTGGAGTTCGTCGCTCATGAGCGCTTCCCGACGACGACCGAGGATGCCCCGCGCGGCGCACGTGCGACGGCTGGCCGCGCGAGCACATCGTCCTTTGGACCATCACGCACGACGCGGCCGCCTTCGAGCACGACGATGCGGTCGACCCACTTCAGAACTGCCGGGCGATGTGTCGCGACGACCAGCGTTCTCGGCGCGAGCCACGCTTCCATCCCGTCGATGAAGCGCCGCTCGCTGGCCTCGTCGAGCCAGGCCGTCGGCTCGTCCAGCAGCAGGACATTCGGCCCGCGCATCAGGGTGCGGGCCAGCAACAGCGTCTGGCGTTGCCCGCCGGACAGCCCATGCCCGCCTTCCTGCACCATGTAATCCAGACCTTCCGGCAACGAACGCACGACGTCGGCGGCGCCGCTGCGCACGAGGGCCTTCAGCAGATCATCGTCGGTGGCGTGCGGCATGCCCATGGTCAGGTTGTCGCGCAAGGTGCCGTAGAAGAGCGCCGCGTGCTGATTGAGCAGTGCGACATCGCGACGCACGTCCATCGGATCGAGGACCGAACTCTTGACCTCATCGAGCAGCACCTGCCCCGATTGCGGGAACTGCATCCCGGCCAGCAACTGCAGCAGCGTCGATTTTCCCGCACCGTTGCGGCCCAGCAACGCGACCTTCTCGCCGGCGGCGATCTCCAGCCGCTTGATCTCGAGCGCGGGCCTGCCGGCCTCCGCGTAAGCGAACCGGATCTCGTTGAGGACGTAGCTGCCGCGCAGGACCGGACGATGCACACGCAGACTGCGTTCGGGCTGGTCGACCGGTCGCTTCATCAACTCGTCCAGACCTTCGCGCGCGACCTTGGCCTGCTGCCAGCGCACCATGACGCCGGTCATCTGACCCAGCGGCGCGATCATGCGCGAGGCCAGCATCGAACAGGCCACCAGAACGCCCACCGACAGTTCGCCGGCCATCACCGCAAACGCGCCCACCAGCACTACGCTGGCGTAGACCAGCTGTTGCACTTCCTGGGTCCAGGCATTCAACGCGCCGGTCAGACGCCGGGTCCGCATACCGATGCCGGCAGTGGTCTCGTTGAGATGGTTCCACTGGTTCTGGAATCGCGGCTCGGCCCGCAGCAGCTTGATGTCGTCCATGTTCTGGACCGTCTCGACGAGCATCGCGCTGCGGATCGACGACTCGCGCATGCCCGACCGCGACAGTCGCGCCAGAGGCCGCTGCGCCAGCAGGCCGGGGATCAGCAGCAGCGGCAGTGCGGCCAGCGGCACCAGCACCAGATGTCCGCCGATCAGCCAGATCACGCCGAGAAACAGCACGAAGAACGGCAGATCCGCGAGCGCACCGATCGTGGTCGAGGTGGTCAGTTCGCGGATCTGTTCGAGCTCGCGCAGCTGCGCGACGAAACTGCCGGTCGACCGCGGTCTGGCATCGTTGCGGATCCGCAGCGCATGGCCGAACACGCGATCGGAGATCCGCAGATCCGCGCGACGCCCGACGAGGTCGGTGATGTGCGTGCGCAAGACACGCATGAGGAAGGCGAAGGTCAACGCGATCAGCAGGCCGCCGAACAGCACCCACAGGGTCGGCACCGATTGCGCCGGCACCACCCGGTCATAGACCTGCATGGTGAACAGCATCGCTGCCAACGTGAGAACGTTCGCCACCATCGATGCGAGCATCACGTCCAGATAGCGCGGCCATTCCTTCAGCGCCTCTTTCAGCAGCCAGTCGGACTGCCAGGGCTTGATGTATTCATCGACTCGCGCATCGGGCACGGCCGACTGGGGCTTGGCCAGCAGCACGCGCTGCGTGCGCTGCAACAGTTCGTCCCTGCCGAGCGTGGTGACCAGCCCGTGCTCACCACTCAGGCGCACGCTGACGTTGCCGTCGCTGTCGATCTGCTCCAGCACGCCCACCTGGCCGTCGCCGAGGTCGACGATCATCGGCAGCCGCCACGGATCGAGCATGCCCGGCACCAGACGGTCGATAACGGCGACGAGCCCCAGCTGGCGCGCCATGTGTTCGATCACCTCGTCCAGACTGTCGGCGCGTGCGCGCCACTCCGCTTCCACCCGCACGCGCTCCTGCGATCCATCGAGCCGGTAGTGGCGCGAGACTGCGATCAGCGCATCCAGCCACGGCAGATGCTCGGACGTGTCGCGCGGATTCTTCGTGGTCAAAGCTGTGCTCCAGAGGGACCGGGCCAGGTGCGTTCCGCGGCCGTTTCGAGTCCGAATACCGCGCGTGCTGCGCCGCTTGCCAAGAGATGTTCGAGCTGGGCCAGCCACAGATCGTGGCGGGCGTTGTGCAGATCCTCGGTGGACTGGCCGATCTCCTGTTCGGCGTTGAGCAGATCCAGCACATTGCGCGTGCCCAGCGAGAGGTACTGGTCCCAATACAGTTCGCGGGTCTCGACGATGCTCGTCACCCGTCGATCGAGCACTTCGATGCGTTCCTCGAGGCCATCGATCCGCGCCTGCTGGGTCCGCAGTGCATCAAGGGCCAGCAACCGCTCCGTGCGCAGCTGTTCGTCGGCGACCTCCAGCGCACTGGCACTCGCGCGCGCCTGGGCACCGACCGCGCCGCCCCGGTAGAGATCGCTGCGCACCGAGATGAGCGCGTTGTTGTAGCTGCGTCGTCCGTAGACGCCTTCGTACCGTTCTCCGGCGGTGCCGAGCCGATGGTTGGCGTTCGCTTCGAGACTGATCGTGGGATAGCGCTGCGCGCGTGCGTTGCGCAGAAGGGCTTCCGCCTCGGCGCGCTGGGCGCGCGCGACCTGCAACGCGGGCAGTCCATCGATATCGACATCGCGCTGCGTGTGGTCCAGCAACGCACCCGGCCCTGCCGAGACCGAGCGTGCAGCAGCCTCCGCACCGACATAGGTCTGCAGACGACTGCGCCATTGGCCGATCTGCGCGCGAGCCGCCGAGCGCTTCGCTTCCACCGCTTCGACGCGCGCGCGTGCCTGCAATGGATCGCTGCGCGTGGCGGCGCCGGCCTCGGCGCGCAGTCGGGTGATCTCCTCGACCCGCCCCAGCGCCTCGATCTGTGTCGCGAAGGTGTCGAGCAGCACTTCGTAGCGATGGATCTCGATCAGCGCTTGCCCGGTCTGTTCGATCACGGCATCGATCGCAAGCAGCAACTCGGCCGCCTCACGCTCCCCGGCTGCCTGCTCGCGTGCGACCGCACTGCGGGTCTTGCCGAAGTCGTAGAGCATCTGCGACAGCCCGACGGTCGCGACCTGCCCGGTCCCGAATTCGCCCTGCTGTCCGCTGGTGACCTCTGCCTGCACGCGCGGCAGATACCCGGACCGCGCAGCGTCCACCAGGCTCGCCTGCTGGTCGATCGCGGACCGTGCGCCTGCGATCGATGGATAGCGCGCAACGGCGAGCTGCACGGTTTGCCGCCAATCCAGTTGCTCGTCGTCAGCAGGCGACGATGTCTCCGGCGATTGCCAACCCGGAGGTCGCGCAGTCAGTGCAACGGCCTTCGCACGCGTCAGCGAAGGTGTTGCCTCAACCGCGCCGGACGACTGCGCCGCGGCCGTTCCGGACCCGAGCAGCGTGGGCGATACCACCAGCATCCATGCCAGTACGCCGGACAGGCGCAGGACATGCTTCGTCAACCGGTTCTCCCCCGGGGCGGCCGCTGATCGCGACGCCCACTGCGACGGAGACGTCGGCCCGGTCTGCACGACCGGGCCGGCGCCCCTGCGTCCACGCACATTCCGCTTACAGAACGGATGGTCACAGCGCGCTGGTCGAGTGCTGCAACAGGAGCGTGTCGGTATCGTCTTCCTGCCGCAGTGGAACACCGTATTCGACCTCCCACATCGGCGCGCTGGCGAACTCGGAGACGCGGGGCGCATCGAGCGCGATGACCTCGTCGCCCGCGCCCCGCACGAACAGGGGCGCCTCGTTGCCCATGGTCTCGAACAGCGAGGAGACGTCGTAATCGCTCGATGTCCCGTCGCCGGCTTCCGCGTCGAATACGGCCTGCGCATCCTCGGCCGCGAGCGATTCGAGATCGAACGTGTCGGCAGACGCCAGCACACCAGCACCACCAGGCTCGACGGTGACCACGAGTTCGCCGTCCGAGAACTGACCGGTGGGATGCAACAAACGGTACTCGAAGGTTTCCGACACCGGCTGGTTGAAGTGACCGACGTTTTCCGCCGGGCTGTAGACGTAGTTTCCGCCGGCATCGACCGTGAGCGAACCGTACTGGCCCTGGATGGTGACAGTCGCGCCTCCGTCGACATCGACGTAGGTGCCTGTCGCGCTGTTGAAGACCTGCAGCTGGGTGAAGCTGGAGCCCGGTACATCGTTGGCCAGCAGATTGCCAGTGGCGTTGTCGACACTGGCCACTTCGAACTGGTCGAGGTACGTGGCGTTGACGTCGATGTTGACGTTCGCATTGACACCTACCAGACCGCCGACTGATGCGCGGAACCTGTAGGTGCCAGCGCCGAGGTCCAGCGTCGCGAGATCGATCGTGGCGACGGGACCTAGAACGGCGAGCAGGAGGTTGTAGTTCACCACTGCCACGTTCACCCACGCGCCTGTCGTGGTCTGCTGCTGGAGCGCGAGGGAGCCATTTGACAGCACCGACGCGAGCATATTCACACTCGCAGTGCCAGATACATCCATGTTGTCGGTCACAGTGAACGCTTGACTGCTGTACGTCCGGACCGGATTGAATAACGTGAGCACAAGATTGGCACTGGCGTCGTACAGGTCGCCGGTGACGTTGGCGAACTCGACCCCAGCGGTGCCGTTATCGCCCGTAGCCGCGAAATCGAACGTCGCGGGCGCACCCGGGGCTGCGTCGTCCCAGGTCAGATTCACATCGGCACTGTCGATGCGGACATACAACGTCGCAGTCGACGTGTTGCCGGTGACCGAATCGAACAGCGTGTAGGTGAACTGGTCGACCTGTCCGATATTCCCGGCCAGTTCGTTCGGCACGTAGGTGTAGGCGCCCGTTGAATCGATGGTCAGTACGCCATAAGCCCCGACCACCGTCGTCGCGGTGGCTTCTACCGCCTGGCCGTTGACGCTCTGCACGGCCGTGGTCGGCGTCACCACATCGCCGGCGCCATCGGTGACGACATTGCCGCTGACCGCAGTGCCGTCCACGTCTGCGATGACCGTGAAGTCGGACTCGACGCCGCCGACCGACAGGGCGCCCAGCACACCGACACCGATCCCGTTGAAGGTCATGAACGCCCGATACTCACCGGGTCCAAGATCCGGCGCTTCTGCACGGGCGACACCCGTCAGCAGATTGAGCTCCAGCAGCGTGGCCTGGCCGGTTCCGCCGACGCCCGTCCACTGCGTGCCGTCCCAGCGCTGCACAACGACCTGGTAATTGCCCAGGACACCCAGGCTCAGCAGCGCGCTGTAATCGAAGACCGCGTCGAGCGAGTGTCCCTGCTCGACCGAGAACGACACGTTCGCGGTGCCGAGCACCGTGGCCTGCAGATTCAGGGCACTGAGCGACACAAGCGCGAGATACCCCACCGAACCAAGCGCAACATTCTCGGTCGCAGGCTGCAGATCCAGGTTCGCCGACACGATGTCGTCGTAGGCGATGATGTCGTCCGACAGGTTCGGCGCGTTGAGCAGAGTCGGATCGGAAACATTGCCAGCAAGATCGGTCGCAGTCACCGACAGTCGTTCGCCTCCGGTCAGCGGCGGCGTGAGCGTGATGCTGTAGCTACCGCCAGGACCGGCCACGATGGAGCCGAGCACGTTGTTGTCCAGATCACGCACCGTGACGGTGGAGCCCTCCTCGGCCGTGCCACTGACCACATCACCTTCTGCACTGATGCTGGCAGTCGGGGGCAGGGGTGCCTCGTTGTCGGACAGGTCCGGCGCCTGCAGCGGGGTCTCATCCGACTCGTTGCCGGCCGCGTCGGTCGCGGTCACCGTCAGCTGCTCGCCTGCGGTGAGCGGCGGATCGAGCGTGATGGAATATGCGCCAGCGGCCGTGGCGGTCGCCATGCCCAGCTCGGATCCCGCTGCGTTATAGACCCGTACCGTGGAATCGGGCTCGGCGGTGCCGCTCACGGTGACGCCGTCACCGCTGATGCTCGCGGTCGGCGGTGGCGGCGCTTCCGTATCGGGAACGACGGGCGCCACCAGCGCCGTCGGATCAGACTCGTTACCCGCCGCGTCGGTTGCCGTGACTTCCAGTGCCTCGCCTGCGATCAGGGGCGGCGTGAGCGAGATCGAGTAAGCGCCATCCGCATCGGCAGTGGCGGTGCCCAGAAGCCCGCCACCCACGGCGTACACCCTGACGGTGGAAAGCGCTTCGGCGTTTCCACTGACCGTTGCGCCGTCATCACTGATCGTCGCCGTCGGCGGCAACGGTGCTTCTTCGTCGATGATGACCGGTGCAGTGATCAGCGTGGGATCGGAGACATTGCCTGCGGCATCCGTCGCAGTGACCGACAACTGCTCACCCGCGGTCAGCGGTGGGGCGAGACCAATCGTATAGGCGCCGCCGGTGCCGGCCACTGCCGTACCAACGACGACATCGCCCACAGACACCGTGACGGTCGAACCCGCTTCGGCCTGTCCGCTGACGGTGTCGCCCGCATCGTTGATCGCTGCCGTCGGAGCGGGCGGCGCATCGACGTCGGTCAGATCCGGCGCGGTCAATGCGGTCGGATCCGACACATTGCCTGCACCGTCGATCGCGGTCACCAGCAACTGCTCGCCCGCGATCAGCGGCGGATCGAGCGTGATCGTGTAGCGACCATCGGTACCGGCGGCGCCGGACCCCAGGAGATCACCAGCCGCATTCCGCACTTCGACCGTCGCGCCCGCTTCGGCAAGACCACTGACCGTATCGCCCGTGTCGTTGATCGCCGCGCTCGGCGCCGCAGGCGCGTCGACGTCGGTCAGATCCGGCGCTGTCACTGCGGTCGGATCCGAAATATTGCCGGCGCCGTCGATCGCCGTCACCAGCAACTGCTCGCCTGCGGTCAGCGGCGGATCGAGCGTGATCGAGTAGCGCCCGTCAGTACCGGCAGCGCCAAACCCCAGGAGATCACCAGCCGTGTTCCGCACCTCGACTCGCGCACCTGCCTCGGCGAGACCACTGACGGTGTCGCCCGTGTCGTTGATCACCGCGCTCGGTGCCGCAGGCGCTTCGACGTCGGTCAGATCCGGCGCCGTCAGCGCAGTCGGATCCGAAATATTGCCGGCGCCGTCGATCGCGGTCACCAGCAACTGTTCGCCCGCGGTCAACGGTGGATCGAGCGCGATCGTGTAGCGCCCATCCGTGCCTGCAGCACCGGATCCCAGAAGATCGCCAGCTGCGTTGCGCACTTCGACGGTCGCGCCGGCCTCGGCAAGACCCGTGACCGTATCGCCCGTGTCGTTGATCGCCGCGCTCGGAGCCGCGGGCGCGTCGACATCGGTCAGATCCGGCGCCGTCAACGCGGTCGGATCCGACACATTGCCGGCGCCGTCGATTGCAGTCACCAGCAGTTGCTCGCCCGCGGTCAACGGTGGATCGAGTGTGATCGTGTAGCGCCCGTCAGTACCGGCAGTGCCGGATCCCAGGAGATCACCGGCCGCACTCCGCACCTCGACTCTTGCACCTGCCTCGGCAAGACCACTGACCGTATCGCCCGTGTCATTGATCACCGCACTCGGTGCAGCGGGCGCGTCGACGTCCGTCAGATCCGGCGCAGTCAACGCGGTCGGATCCGATACATTGCCGGCGCCATCGATCGCAGTCACCAGCAACTGCTCGCCCGCGGTCAGCGGCGGATCGAGCGTGATCGAATAGCGTCCATCGGTGCCGGCAGCGCCGGTGCCCAGTAGATCGCCGGCGGCATTGCGCACCTCGACTGTCGCGCCTGCCTCGGCAAGACCGCTGACGGTGTCGCCCCCATCGTTGATCACCGCAGTCGGTGCGTCCGGCGCGTCGGTGTCGGTCAGATCAGGCGCGAAGATCGTCGTTGGGTAGGATTCGCCGCCTGCGTTGGTCGCCGTGACCGACAGCTGCTCACCCGCCGTCAAAGGCGGATCCAGTGGAATCGTGTAAGCACCGTCCAGACCCGCATCGATCGTGCCCAGCACATTGCCGTCGGCGTCATAGACCGTGACGGTCGCGCCTGCCTCGGCGTTACCACTCACCGAGTCGCCCGCCGCACTGACGGCTGCAGTCGGCGACGCTGGAACATCGACATCCGACAGATCCGGTGCCGTCACCGACGTCGGACCGGATTCGTTTCCGGCTGCATCGGACGCGGTGACCGTCAGCACTTCGCCAGCGATCAACGGCGGATCGAGCGCAATGGTGTATCGGCCATTCGTGCCGGCCACACCAGTGCCGATGACGTTGCCGTCGGCGTCGTAGACATTCACCGTCGAGCCGATCTCGGCAGTACCCGTCACCGCATCGCCCGCGGCGCTGATGGCAGCAGTCGGCGGTTCGGGCGCCGTGATGTCGGTCAGATCGGGGGCAGTCAGCGCGATCGGTGCCGACTCGTTCCCGGATGCGTCAGTCGCAGTGACGGTGAGCGCTTCGCCTGCGATCAACGGCGGCGCGAGCGCGATCGTGTAGCGCCCATCCGTGCCCGCGATGCCGGTGCCGATGACGTTGCCATCGACGTCGTACACATTGACTGTCGCGCCGACCTCCGCGGTGCCGCTGACAGCGTCGCCGGTGCCATTGATCACAGCGGTCGGTGCGTCAGGCGGGATGATGTCAGTCAGATCCGGCGCTGTCAGCTCGATCGGCGCGGACTCGTTGCCGGCCGCGTCGGTCGCAGTCACCGTCAACACTTCGCCTGCAGTCAGCGCAGGATCGAGCCCGATCGAGTAGCGACCGTCCGTACCCGCGACGCCGGTACCAATGACGTTGCCATCCGCGTCGTACACGTTGACCGTGGCGCCGACTTCTGCCGTGCCGCTGACAGCGTCGCCGGTGCCGTTGATCACGGCGGTCGGGGCATCAGGCGGAATAACGTCGGTCAGATCCGGTGCCGTCAGCGCTATCGGCGCGGACTCGTTGCCGGCCGCGTCGGTCGCCGTGACCGTGAGCGCTTCACCTGCGATCAGCGCAGGGTCGAGCGCAATTGTGTAACGCCCATCTGTGCCCGCGATGCCGGTGCCGATGACGTTGCCATCGGCGTCATACACGTTGACCGTGGCGCCGACCTCCGCGGTGCCGCTGACAGCGTCGCCGGCGCCATTGATCACAGCGGTCGGTGCGTCGGGCGGGATGATGTCAGTCAGATCCGGCGCTGTCAGCGCGATCGGCGCGGACTCGTTGCCGGCCGCGTCGGTCGCAGTCACCGTCAACGCTTCGCCTGCTGTCAGCGCAGGATCGAGCCCGATTGTGTAGCGACCGTCCGTACCCGCGACGCCGGTGCCGATGACATTGCCATCCGCGTCGTACACGTTGACCGTGGCGCCGACTTCTGCCGTGCCGCTGACAGCGTCGCCGGTGCCGTTGATCACGGCGGTCGGGGCATCAGGCGGAACAACGTCGGTCAGATCCGGCGCCGTCAACGCGATCGGATCGGATTCATTGCCGGCCGCATCGGTCGCGGTCACCGTCAGCGCCTCGCCCGCGATCAACGGCGGGTCGAGTGCAATCGTGTAGCGCCCATCCGTGCCCACGATGCCGGTGCCGATGACGTTGCCATCCGCGTCGTAGACATTGACCGTCGCGCCAACCTCGGCGCTGCCGCTCACGGTGTCGCCGGCAGCGTTGATGACTGCAGTGGGGGCGTCGGGTGGAATGGTGTCGGTGAGATCCGGCGCGTTGAGTGAGACCGGCGCGGACTCGTTGCCGGCGGCATCGGTCGCGGTGACGGTAAGCGCCTCACCTGCAACAAGCGGCGGGTCGAGCGCGATCGTGTAGCGGCCGTCCGCACCGGCAACACCGGTACCGATGACGTTGCCATCGGCGTCATAGACGTTGACCGTGGCGCCCGCCTCTGCGGTGCCGCTCACCGCGTCGCCTGCGGCGTTGATCACGGCAGTCGGTGCATCCGGCGCGTCGTTGTCGGTGAGATCGGGCGCGGTCAGTCCGATCGGCGCAGATTCATTGCCGGCGGCGTCGGTCGCCGTGACCGTCAACTGCTCGCCTGCAACGCGGGGCGGATTGAGTGTGATCGTGTAGTTGCCACTGCCGTCGGCACGGGCCGAACCGATGACATTCCCACCTGCATCGTAGACACGGACATTCGACGCCGGCTCGGCAGTGCCACTGACGGTACTGCCGGTCGCATTGATCTGCGCGGTCGGGCGTGCGGGCGGCGTGGTATCCGGCGGAGGGGGCGCGGGCGGTGTCGGGGTCGTCCCGCCCGAACCGCCGCCTCCGCCGCCACCGGCAGCCGCGGCACCGAGCGCCAGGGCGCCCACACCGAGACCGATCGCCAGCGCGGAGGGGCCACCCTCTCCCGCGGCGACGACGGCCGCGCCATCGGACGCGGTGAGCGCGGACGCCACGGGAATGGTCTCGCTGCCGACCAGCATGAACCCGCCGGTATCGGGATCGTCACGCAGCCACCACTGCGCACCCGTTGCATCTTCGAGCACGAGTTCGCTGAGCGTGCCAGCGTCATCGGCCACGAAATAATTGGACACGACGATCTGGGTGCCATCGTCCAGCACGATCACCAGATCCCGGCCTTCCACACCGGCGCGGGAGATCGTACGGACATTGTCCGGATCGATCTGCAACCTCACCGTGGACGCCGCGTCGAGCACGATGGGCGCGCTGGTCGGAACCTCGCGCGTCGCACCCGTTGCTTTCACCACCACCGTCGCAGTACTGACCATGTCCACTCCCTATCTGACGCGTTCGAATCAGGCCGAGGGCAGTGGTGAAGCACAATCCGAGCGGATCACCTGCGCGATCCGCACCGCCCCTTTCGGCCCCATTTATATCGAGCGGATTTGGAAAGTCATATGATCAATCGCACAAAAACACTGTGATTCCGGTACTTTGAGACTATTCTCAAAGGAGGCGCCTATTAATGTGGCGCGTCACGCAAATTGGCATCAGCGCGACAAGGATTTTTCGCGGCGCCGTCGATCAACGCTACGGATAGCCGTATGCAATGTCCGGCTTTTCTCTGCACTTTTCGGAATCGCCTCACGAGCACGTTGTGAGAAATGGCTCCTCACGACTCCCTTCAGAAGTGCTTTGAGATTATTCTGAAATTTCAGTTTCCGTTTGCGATTGCCGGCTGTGGTGATTCGTTAACCTGTGTGCCCATGGCATCCATTCCGGAGCAGTGAATGCCGACATCCCCCTACTCCTTCGCTCTGTCCCACCTGGGCCGATGACCATCAAGGGCAAATCGACTTCGCTGGACATCGCGCACCTCGCCGGCGTGTCGCAGCCGACTGTCTCGCGCGCATTGCGGGGTCATCCGTCGGTCAACTGCGAGACGCGTGAGCGCATCCTCGGGATCGCGCGGGAGTTGAATTACAAGGTCGACAAGAACGCGTCCAACCTGCGCCGGCAGCAGTCGGCCACGCTCGCGCTGTTATTGTTCGAGGATCCGACCAGCGACCAGTCGCATATCAATCCGTTCTTCCTGCCGATGCTCGGCTCGATCACCCGCGCGTGCGCGCGGCACGGGCAGGATCTGTTGATCTCGTTCCAGCAGCTCTCCGACGACTGGCACGCCGATTACGGCGACAGCCACAAGGCCGACGGGCTGATCCTGCTCGGTTACGGCGACTACCTCGCCTACCAGGGCAAGCTGCGCACGCTGGTCGAACAGGGGACGCAGTTCGTGCGCTGGGGCGCGGTGCTGCCGGGGCAGCCCGGCATTTCGATCGGCTGCGACAACGCCGGCGGCGGTGCGCTGGTGGGCGCGCATCTCGTCGATCTGGGGCATCGGCGCATCGCGTTTCTCGGCGACGCGTCCAGCCGCTATCCCGAGTTCCTGGATCGCTGGCTGGGGTGCGAGTCGGCGCTGCACACGCGCGGCCTGCCGATGGAGCGCGCGCTGCAGGTCGATGCCGAGAGCGCGGAGGAGTCGGGCCATGCAGCGGCGACCGAGCTGCTGCGGCGTGGCCTGCCGTTCGATGCGGTGTTCGCGGCGAGTGATCTGATCGCGATCGGCGCGATGCGCGCATTCGCCGAGCATGGATTGCGGATGCCCGACGATATCGCGATCGCCGGCTTCGACGACATCCCTGCCGCGCGTATGACCACGCCGGCGCTGACGACGGTGGTGCAGGACACGCTGACCGCGGGCGAGTTGCTGGTCGACACCCTGATGAAACTGGTCATCGGCGAGCCGGCGGAGAGTCTGCGGATGCCGACGTCGCTGGTGGTGCGGGAGTCGACGGCGCGGCGGTGATCGCCCGCCGGGTCGCACGCCCGGTCAGTCGGTGGCGGCGTCGGGCCCGCCCAGGCGCCGGTCCATCGTCGTGTGCAGTCGCGTACGCAGCGCGGGCGGCACTGCGATCTCGTCGCGCAGCAGCACCCGGACGCCGTGCGCCGGCACGTCCAGCGACACCCCGCGCTCGGCTGTCACATTCCCGGCGTCCATCGCATCGCGCCATACGCCATCGGCGATCTGCGCCGCTTCCAACCGCGCCTGCCACGGCACCTCACCCTTGTTGAGCAGCACGAGCGCAGTCTGGCGCGCATCACCATCGTCGAGCACGCGATAGAACGCTGCGTGGTCGCCCTCGAGCTCGAGCACCAGCTGCAGGCCGCGTTGCAACGCCGGCGTGTCTCGGCGCAGATTCGCGATACGGGTCAGTGCGGCATGGATCGGGCTCTGCGCGCCGGCGTCGACGCGATCCTGTCCGTAGTACGCGCGGTTGCCGGCGTGCTCGGCGCGGCCGCGCATGAAACCGGTTTCCGAGCCGTAGTAGACGACCGGAATGCCGCGCGCGGTGAACAGCCAGTTGTGCGCGTCGATGAAGCCGGTGTCGCTGGCCGCCATACGTGGCATGTCGTGGTTGTCGTAGAAGGTCGCCAGATCGTAGGGATTGGCATACGGCCCACGTTCGAGGTGCAGCGCCGGCGCGAGGCGCTCGAAGCCGGCATCGCCGGCGAAGACCTCGTCCATCGCCTGCTTCATCGGGAAGTCGAGCACGCTGACGCCGCCATTCTGCGTCCAGGTGTGTTCTGCAATCTTGTCGGCGTTGTAGTCGAAGGCTTCGCCGAACATGAAGAAGCCCGGGTGCTGGCCGCGGATGCGGTCGGCGAAGCGCTTCCAGAACGCGTGCGGCATCCAGGCGATGGTGTCGATGCGGAACGCGTCGGCGCCCTGCCCGATCCACTGTTCGTAGGCGCCGGCGAGATACTCGAACACCGCGGGATTGGCTGCGTCGAAGTCCGACAGCTGGGCGAGGTTGCCGTCGAAGATCGAACCGTCCTTGGCATCGACCACGCCGGTCGCGTTGTAGAACGCGTGCAGCGGGTTGCCGTTGGGATCGAGCTGCTGCGGCGGCAGGTTCTGGTGGTCGGCGATCAGCTTGCCACCGGCATCGAAGATCTGGCCGAAGCCGGGCTGCTGCGTCGGCATCGTCCACGAAGGCGATCCGTGATTGCCGACGATGTCGAGCACGGTCTTGAGCCCCGCCGCGCGCATGCCGTCGGTGAAGCCGCGGAAGTCGAGATCGGCGCTCGGCAGATGCTCGTCGAGCGCGTAGAAATTCGTGCCCCAGTACCCGTGGTAGCCGGTCTTGCCGCGGTCTGTCAGCGAGCTGCCGCAGGCGACCGGATCGCCACCGGTGAAGGCCTCGTCCGGGTTGTCGACGATCGGCGTGATCCACACCGCTCCGAAGCCCATGTCGCGGATGTAGCCGGCGTTGTCGAGCACGCCGCGGAAGTCGCCACCGAGATAGCCGATGTTGCCGTCGATGCCGTCCGGGCATCGCACCGGGATGTCGAACGTGCGATGCGCGCCGCCCTGCTCGCGCTGGTCGTTCGACGTGTCACCGTTGACGAAGCGGTCGGTGACGACGAAATAGACCGCGTGCGCGGCGAAAGGCTCGCGTGTGCCGTAGAGCGCATCGCCCGCAGGCGTGTCGCTGGCGCGGACGTCTCCGGCATGGCTGCAGGCCGCAGTCAACAGCGCGGCGATGGCGACGGTCAACGCTCGGGTCATGCGGTCACTCCTCGGTTTCGATGTCATCGCGCTACCTGCTCCGAGAGCGGCCGGGAGACGCGCAGCGCGCACAGACCGGCGATCGCCAGACTCGCGCCGCCGAGCGTCAGCACGCGCATCGGCGCGCCGCCGAACACTTGGCCGAGCAGAAAGCCCAGCGTGCTCACCGCGACCAGCTGCGGGATGACGATGAAGAAATTGAAGATGCCCATGTACACGCCCATCTTGTGCGCGGGCAGGCTGTCGGACAGCAGCGCGTACGGCAGCGACAGGATCGAGGCCCAGGCGAAGCCGACGCCGGCCATCGACAGCAGCAGCCACTGCGGATCGCGGATGAAGGCGATCGACACCAGACCCGCGCCGCCCAGCCACAGGTTCACCAGATGGGTCATGCGCAGGCCGAGGCGGCGCGCCATCCACGGAATCGCGACGGCCGCGAGCGCGGCGAAGCCGTTGTAGGCGGCGAACAGTACGCCGACCCAGTTCGCGCCTTCGTTGTAGGCGGCGGACTGCGGATCGGTGGTGCCGTAGTGGGTCTGCGCGACCGCGGCGGTCGTGTAGATCCACATCGCGAACAGGCCGAACCACGAGAAGAACTGCACGACTGCGAGCTGACGCATCGTCGTCGGCATCGCATGCAGGTCGCCGGCGATCGCGGCGACCATGCCGCCGCCCAGCGCCACTGCGAGCAACCGCAACAAACCGTAGGCCAGCGGCAGCGCGGCGAGCACATAGAGCATGCGGTCCCAGCCCATCGCCCAGACCAGCGCCACGCCGGCGATACCGACCAGCAACCACGGCAGTCCACCGATCGCCGCGGGCACCGGCACATCGGCGCCTGCCACGCTGCCCGGCGGATGCGCATCGTCGAACGCGGCCAACGCCTCGGGCGGGTACTCGCGCGTGCGCAGCACCGTCCACAGCACCGCGCCGATCAGCACGGCGCCGCCGAAGTAGAACGCGTAACGCACGGTGTCGGGCACTTCGCCGGGGCCCGCGGTATTCGCGACACCGAACTTCGCCAGCACGAACGGCAACGCGCTGGCGACGACCGAACCCACGCCGATGAAGAAGCTTTGCATCGCATAGCCGGTCGGCCGCTGCTTCGGCGCGAGCTGGTCACCGACGAAGGCCCGGAACGGCTCCATCGACACGTTGAGCGAGGCGTCGAGCACCCACAGCGTGCCGGCCGCGATCCACAGTTCGGGCGAGTTCGGCATCACCAGCAGCGCCGCGGTCGAGAACACCGCACCCCACAGGAAATACGGGCGGCGGCGGCCGAGGCGTGTCCACGTGCGATCTGAGAAGTAGCCGATCACCGGTTGCACCAGCAGGCCGGTCAGCGGCGCCGCGATCCACAGACCAGGCACCTGTTCCATGTCCGCGCCGAGCGTCTGGAAGATGCGGCTGACGTTGGCGTTCTGCAGGGCGAATCCGAACTGGATGCCCAGAAAGCCGAAACACATGTTCCAGATCTGCCAGAACGACAGCTGCGGTTTCGCGTTGCGCATGTGCTGCGACTCCCCTCCCAAGGACCGCTGCATCGCACCAACGCCGGTGCGTGCATGGCTGCATGGTAACGAGCGTGTCGCGACGCGCCGCGACCTGCATACGTATTCATCGCATGCAGGCGCATCACGCGCTTTCGCCGGCGCCATGCGATGCACTACTTTCGCTGCGCGCCCGGCCGGCGCGAGACGAGAGCGGCGATGAGCGAGAGTCCCTGGTGGCGCGGTGCGGTGATCTACCAGATCTATCCGCGCAGCTTCATGGACAGCAATGGCGATGGCGTGGGCGACCTGCCCGGCATCATCGCGCGTCTGGATCACGTCGCCTCGCTCGGCGTCGATGCGATCTGGGTGTCGCCGTTCTTCCGCTCGCCGATGGACGACTTCGGTTACGACATCGCCGACCAGTGCGACGTCGATCCGATGTTCGGCACCCTGGCCGATTTCGACGCGCTGCTGGCCAAAGCGCATGCGCTGGGCCTGAAGGTCATGATCGACCAGGTCTTCAGCCACACCTCGAACGCGCACGCGTGGTTCCGCGAAAGTCGCGAGT
The DNA here is from genome assembly GCF_021233355.1 of Luteimonas fraxinea. Classification (NCBI taxonomy): domain Bacteria; kingdom Pseudomonadati; phylum Pseudomonadota; class Gammaproteobacteria; order Lysobacterales; family Lysobacteraceae; genus Luteimonas; species Luteimonas fraxinea. The sequence goes on from NZ_CP089507.1 coordinate 680,293, forward strand.
CGCGCGGCAACCCCAAAGCCGACTGGTACGTCTGGGCCGATGCGAATCCCGATGGCACGCCGCCGAACAACTGGCTGTCGATCTTCGGTGGCCCGGCGTGGAAGTGGGAGCCGCGGCGCCGGCAGTACTACCTGCACAATTTCCTGTCGAGCCAGCCGGACCTCAACTTCCACAACCCCGAAGTGCAGCAGGCGACGCTCGACTACGTGCGCTTCTGGCTCGACCGCGGCGTCGACGGCTTCCGTCTGGATTCGATCAACTTCTGTTTCCACGACGCGCAGCTGCGCGACAACCCGCCCAAGCCCGAGGCGCTACGCATCGGCCGCGGCTTCTCGCCCGACAATCCATATGCGTTCCAGTACCACTGGTACAACAACACGCAGCCGGAGAACATCGGCTTTATCGAACGCCTGCGCGTGTTGATGGACGGCTACACCGACGTCGCCGCGCTGGGCGAGATCTCGTCGGAGGATTCACTGGCGACGACGGCCGAATACACCAGCCCCGGCCGCCTGCACATGGGCTACAGCTTCGAGCTGCTGGTCGACGATTTCAGTGCCGGCTACATCCGCGACACCGTGCAGCGCCTCGAAGCCGCGATGGACGGCTGGCCGTGCTGGGCGATCTCCAACCACGACGTGGTGCGTGCGGTCACGCGCTGGGGCGGCGGCACCGCGGGCGCGGCGTTTGCCATCCAGATGATCGCGCTGGTGTGCATGCTGCGCGGCTCGGTGTGTCTGTACCAGGGCGAGGAACTCGGCCTGGCGGAAGCGGACGTGCCCTATGAGGCGCTGCGCGACCCCTACGGCATCACCTTCTGGCCGAACTTCAAGGGCCGCGACGGCTGCCGCACGCCGATGCCGTGGACCGGCGATGCGGATGCGGGTTTCTCGACCGGCACGCCGTGGCTGCCGATTCCTGAAATGCATCGCGCGCAGAACGTGGCCGCTCAGGACACCGACGGCGATTCGGTGCTCGCGCATGCGCGCCGATTCCTGCAGTGGCGGCGCACGCAGCCTGCACTGCGCACCGGCAGCATCGCGTTCCTGGACACGCCGGAACCGGTGCTGGCCTTCGTACGCGAGCGGGACGCGGCGCGCGTGCTCGTCGTGTTCAACTTGTCGGCGGCGCCGGTCGAATGGCGTACGACACAGGCCGCGCATCCGCTGGACGGCCATGGTCTGCCGATGGGCGAACTGCACCACGGCACGCTGCAGCTGCCTGCGCACGGCCTCTACTTCGCGGAATTGGATGCGGCCGACTGAGCGTTCGGTTGGGGGGAGCTCTGAACTAGCTGTTCTTGCTCGCCATTCCCGCAAGGAAGAATCCTTGAACACCGATGCAGAAGTCCGTGGATTCCCGCCTTCGCGGGAATGACGGGCTTGCTCAGGGTTCCTTCGTTCGTGAAGTCAGCCGGATGTCGGTTCGGGTGGCGGCCACGTGCGCAGGATCGACGGCGACACCCCCACTCGCCTGCAGGCGCGCGCCCCCGCACCATCGGGCAACGCGATGTGGAACAGCGGCGCCAGGCCGCGCAGGGCACGTGCGCAGGCGCGATGCCGCGCACGCTGCAGCGTGGTGATGCCCAGCATCCGCTCCGCCCACGGTGGCAGCAGCGCCGCGCCCGCACCGAGAAACAGGCCGCGCGAAAGCGCCGCGCCCGGCACCGGCAGGCGGATGCGCGACAGCACCTGCAGCACCTCGCGCGCGCGATCGTCGTAACGCAGCGCCGGCCGCACCGCATCGAAGTACGCCGCCATCGCCGCGCGGCTCGCCGGAATTTCGATCGCGCCCAGCGCAGCGGCGACGCGATGGCCCTCGGCGTAATAGCGGTCCTGCGCCCACACCGGCATCTCGACGCCGGCGTACGTGCGGAAGCCCTGCAGGAATGCGTAAGCCTCGCTGGCATGCACCCACGACAGCAGCGCGGGATCGTTCGCTGCGTACGGCGTGCCGTCGGCGGTGGTCCCACGCACGTGCGTGTGGATCGTGCGCACCCGCGTGATCAGCCGCTCCGCTTCCGCAGTCCCGGCGAACGAGGTGCCGGCGACGAAGCCGGTCGTGCGCCGCAGCCGGCCGACGAGATCATCGCGGAAGTCCGAATGGTCCCAGACGCCCGCGAGCACCTGCGGATGCAAGGCCTGCAGCATCAACGCGCACAGGCCACCGGCGAGCATGCCCGGGAAATCCGCATGCACCCGCCAGGTCCCGCTGTCAGGCCCGAACAAGCCGGGGTCGCCCGCTGGCGCGTCGTAATCGATGCCGCTTTGCCCGCGCGGAAACACGCCCAGAACCCAGCGGCGCAATGCGGCGGCGAGTGGCGCGGTCAGGGGTGAAGACATGCCGCGATGCTAACGGACGCGCCGCGACGGGCCGGTCGTCGGCGATGCGCGATGGTTTCGATCGCGCGGCAGCGGCGCACGATGAGAACGGTTTCCGTGGACACCGAAACACCACGCGACGCAAGCCCGGACACCCGCGATGGCATCACTGCAGGCACGACGCAATGAATACGTATGCAGCGCGCGTCCGGTCGGCGAACGCGCGACTACCATGGCCGCGAACCGATCCACGCCCTGCCCCCACGGCGGTCGTCGACGGCACAAACGAAGAAACACTGCTGTCCGCCGGACACCCTTGGGAGGGGAGATGTCGAAGCTCGATCGCAACCTGCTCAGTGCTGCGCTGTCGTCGGCACTGCTGATGCTCGCCGCTGGCGCGCACGCACAGACCACTACGAATTCCTCGAACACCGCCGCCGCGGACGAGGCCACCGAACTCGATGCGGTCAAGGTCACCGGCATCCGTCGCGGCATCGAGAGTGCGATCTCGATCAAGCGCGATGCGACGTCGATCGTCGAAGCGGTCTCCGCCGAGGACATCGGCAAGCTGCCTGATGTCAGCATCGCCGAATCGATCGCGCGCCTGCCCGGCCTGTCGGCGCAGCGCGTCGCCGGACGCGCGCAGGTGATCAGCGTGCGCGGCCTGTCGCCCGACTTCGCGACCACGCTGCTCAACGGCCGCGAAATGGTCAGCACCGGCGACAACCGCAGCGTGGAGTTCGACCAGTACCCGTCGGAACTCGTCAGCGGCGTCACCGTGTACAAGACGCCCGACGCCGGCCTGTTCGGCCAGGGCCTGTCGGGCACGCTGGACATGCAGACGGTGCGGCCGCTGAACTTCAACGAGTCGGTCATCACCCTCAACGGCCGCTACCAGCGCAACTCGCTGGGCGAAGCGGCGAAGACCGACCCCTACGGCAACCGCATCAGCGGCAGCTGGATCGGCCAGTCCGCGGACCGTCGCTTCGGCTTCTCGATCGGTTACTCGCACAGCGATACGCCGATCCAGGAGAACCAGGTCGGTCTGTACGAACCGTGGAAGACCGATGCACGGCCCGGCCTGGCCCCCGGCACCTGGGCCACCGACGGCATGAAGGCCCTGCGTCGCACCGGCTACACCAAGCGCGACGGCGTGATGGCGACGCTGCAGTTCCGGCCGTCGAACGCGTGGACCAGCACGCTGGACATGTTCCACTCGCGCGCCGAACAGGAAGACACCGCGAACCAGTTCGAGGTCAACACGCAGTTCAACGGCTCGTTCCCGTGCAATCCGGAATGCGTCTACAGCAACGTGCGCACCAGCGAGAACGGCAGCTTCGCCGGCGGCACGCTGAGCGGCGTGTACCCGCTGGTGCGCGGCATCTACAACCACCGCGAGGACCGCATCTCGGCCGTGGGCTGGAGCAACGAGTTCAACTTCGAACGCGCGCGTCTGTTCACCGACATCAGCTGGTCGAAGGCCAAGCGCTCGGAGATCAGCCTAGAGAACAATGCCCAGCGTCTGCCGAATCCATCGTTCGACACGATCGAGCTCGACATCCGCCGCGATGATTTCACCCAGCTCGCGCCGGGCCTCGACTACTCGAATCCCGAGCAGCTGTTCCTGACCAACACGATCTACGGCTCGGGGTACGGCAAGACCCCGCAGGTCGAGGACGAACTCAAGGCCGCGCGCATCGGCCTGACCGTGCCCGCGCCGGAATCGATCGCGTGGCTGGCCGACTTCGACTTCGGCCTCAACCACACCGACCGCGAGAAGTCGAAGCGCCAGCCCGAGGGCAACATCAATCTGGGCCCGCAGGGCGACACCGCCATCGCCAGCGACCTGCAGTACGGACTCGTCGATCTGGGCTTCGCCGGCGTCGGTTACATCCCGGCCTGGAACGTGCCGGCCGCGGTCGCCCGCTACATGGTGTTCGAGCCGACCGAGGATCTCGATTACCTGATCCCGAAGGCCTGGACCGTCAGCGAGAAGATCACCAGCGCCTTCGCCCGCGCCAACCTCAGCACCGACTGGGGCGCGACCACGGTCACCGGCAACGTCGGCGTGCAGATCCAGCGCGTCGACCAGTCGTCCGCGTCGCGCTTCTTCGACTCGACGCAGCCGCCCGGCAGCAACGTGCGTCCGTTCGAATCGGGCAAGACATATACCGACGTTCTGCCGAGCATGAACCTCGCGTTCCAGCTGCCGGGCGAGCACACGCTGCGCGTGGGTCTGGCGGAACAGGTTGCGCGCCCGCGCGTCGACCAGCTGCGTTCCTCGCTGGAGTTCGGTGTCGACACCGCGACCGGCCGGCCCGGCGGCAGCGGCGGCAATCCGCTGCTCGATCCGTGGCGCGCCTACGCGTTCGACGTGTCGTGGGAGAAGTACTTCGGCAACCGTGCCTACGTGGCCGCGGCGTTCTTCTACAAGGACCTGCGCACTTACATCTACACGCAGACGCGCGACGACTACGACTTCTCCGATTTCGTCGCCAGCTACGTGCCGCCGCCGAACTCGCCGCCGGTGCAGACCATCGGCAACTTCACCGCGCCGCAGAACGGCGAAGGCGGCACGTTGCGCGGTCTGGAGCTGACGGCCTCGCTGCCGTTCGATCTGTGGACCGAATCGCTGCGCGGTTTCGGCATCGTTGCCAGCGCCAGCTTCAACGACAGCAGCATCCAGATCTTCGATCCGGAAAGCGCCAACAGCGTCGGCAGCGGTCCGATCGACCTGCCGGGCCTGTCCAAGCGCGTCTACAACCTGACGGCGTACTACGAGCGCGACGGGTTCGAGGCGCGTGTGAGCCAGCGTCGGCGTTCGGACTTCATCGGCGAGATCGGCAACTTCGATGGTGCGCGCACGCTGCGCTACGTGGTCGGCGAGAACATCACCGATGCGCAGATCAGCTACAGCTTCGGCGAGGGCTCGTCGTTCGACGGCCTGACCCTGCTGCTGCAGGCCAACAACCTGACCAACGAGGCCTACCGCACCTACGCCGGCACGCGCGACCGGCCGCTCGAGAACCTCGAATGGGGTCGCACGTATCTGGTGGGTGTGAACTACAAATTCTGAGTGCGCGACATCGGGATTGAAGAAGGGGCGGCCCGCAAGCCGCCCCTTATTGTTCAACGACGGCCAGGCCGCGCGCAGCCTGCGTCGGTGAGCATCGTCTCCAGACGCGCCTGCACCGCGGCCCGTTCGTCCCCATCGCGTGCCCGCGCGAGGATCTTTGCCGAGAGCGCATCGAACTGCGGCCAGAACGCATGCGGGTCGCGCAGCTTCTCGCGCCAGACCGGGATCATCCCGGCCAGCGCATCGAGTGCACTTTCGAGTTCGATGCGCAGTCCCATCAGGCCACGCCGCCTGCCGGTCGACGCGGCCAGTGCAGGACGACTGCATGCACCGCATCGTCGGTGTGCAGCGCGATCTGCAGATCGGCCTGCTCCTGGCCGTCGAGCGTGAGCTTCGGCGCCTCCGCATCCGTGCGCGTGACTTCGATGCGATATACCGCCGCGCCGTGGCGCAACTGCATCCGGTAGCCGGGCCATTCGTCAGGAATGCATGGCTCGATCCGCAACGTGTCACCGCGACGCTGCAGACCCAGCAGCGATTCGCTGAGCAGGCGATACATCCAGCCCGCCGAGCCGGTGTACCAGGTCCAGCCGCCACGCCCGACATGCGGCGCGACACCGTAGACATCGGCTGCCATGACGTAGGGCTCGACCTTGTAGACCGCCGTGCCGGCAGCGTCCTCGGCGTGGTGGACCGGATTGATCATGCGCGCGAGTTCCCAGGCGCGCTCGCGATCATCGAGCGCGGCGAACGCCATCGCCGTCCACACCGCCGCATGCGTGTACTGGCCGCCGTTCTCGCGCACACCGGGCACGTAGCCGCGGATGTAACCCGGATCGTGCGCGGTCTTGTCGAACGGCGGATCGAGCAGCTGGATCAGCCCGGCCTCGCGCTTGACCAGATGCGTGTCGAGCGCGGTCATCGCCTGACGCGCACGCGCCGGTTCGGCAGCGCCCGACAGCACCGACCAGCTCTGCGAGATCGAATCGATCCGGCACTCGTCGCTGGACTGCGAGCCGATCGGCGTGCCGTCGTCGAACCACGCGCGCCGGTACCAGCCGCCGTCCCAGGCTTCGGCTTCGAGATTGGCCTGCAGGCGTTCCGCAGCCGCGACACACGTAGCCGCGAACGTGGCGTCGCCGCGCGCGGTCGCGACCGAGATGAAGCGTTGCAGCACGTCGTAGAGGAAGAAGCCCAGCCACACGCTTTCACCGCGGCCGCCCTCGCCCACCCGGTTCATGCCGTCGTTCCAGTCGCCGGTGCCGATCAGCGGCAGGCCGCGCTCGCCGACCAGCGCCATGCCGCGTTCCAGCGCGAGCACGCAGTGGTCGTAGAACGACTGCACGCGTCCCGAGTTCACCGGCAGGTCGTAGTACGACTCCTCGTCGGCATTGACCAGACGGCCTTCGATGAAACCGACGCGCTCGTCGAGCACGCTGGCGTCGCCGGTGACTTCCAGATAGCGGCAGGCCGCGAGCGGCAGCCACAGGTAGTCATCGGAGCAGCGCGTGCGCACGCCGCGATCGGCCGGCGGGTGCCACCAGTGCAGCACGTCACCCTGCGGGAACTGGTGCTCGGCACTGAGCAGAAGATGCGCGCGGGTCAGCGCCGGCATCGCGTGCACGGTCGCCATCGTGTCCTGCAACTGGTCGCGGAACCCGAACGCGCCGCCGGACTGGTAGTAACCACTGCGCGCGACATACCGGCAGGCCAGCGTCTGGTACAGCAGCCAGCCGTTGACCAGTAGATCGGTCGCCGGCTCGGGCGTTTCCACCCGCACGGCGCCGAGCGTCTGCAGCCAGTGCAGGCGCACGCCGTCGAGCGCATCGTGCGCGGGCATCGAACCGTGCAGAGCCGTCGCCAGCTGCAGCGCGGCGTGCATGTCGTCGCCGATGCCGAGCCGGAACACGGTTTCGGTGGCCTGCTCGGGTGCGAGATCCACCTGCACCTGGATCGCGGTGCACGGGTCGAGGCCCGCGCCGAGGCGGCCCGACAGGCGCTCGCGACGCAAGGCATCCGGATCACGCAGGCTGCCATTGCGGCCGAGGAACTCGGTGCGGTCCGCGGTGAACGTACGGCGATCGCCATCGACATCGAAGAACGCGACGCGCCCGCCGAATTCGGTGTTGTAGGGATTACGGGCGGTCAGCACGCCAGTCGCCGTGTCCTGCTCGGTCACGACATGCATCTGCGACTTCACCCGGATGTCGCCGAGCACCCACTCGACGTAGCCGGTCGCCGACAGCCGGCGCGCCCGCCCGGACAGATTGCGCAGCTTCAGTACCGAGAACTTCACCGCATCGCGCAGGCCGACGTAGATCCACAGCTCGCTGGCGATGCCGTCCTCGACGTGCTCGTAGACGCTGTAGCCGAAGCCGTGGCGCGTGCGATACGCGCCACGGCCGCGCATCGGCAATGGCATCGGCGACCACACGTGACCGCTCTCCTCGTCGCGCAGATAGAACGCTTCGCCGCCGGTGTCGGACACCGGATCGTTGTGCCACGGCGTCAGCCGGAACTCGTGCGCGTTCTCGAACCAGGTGTAGCCTGGCCCGCTCTCGCTGACCACGCTGCCGAGCTTCGGATTGGCCATGACGTTCGACCAGGGCGCCGGCGTCGTCGCGTCATCGTCGAGCACGATCACGTACTCGCGGCCATCGGCGGCGAACGCGCCCAGCCCGTTGTCGTACAGCACCGCATCGGCAACCGCTTCGAACGGCCACGGATCCTCGTCGTGCGCATCCGGATCGCGCGCCGGCGGCAGGCCATAGAGGCCCGCAACCACGTTCGCCACGGCCGCGTCGTCGTCATCGAGCGACGGGCGTGCAGCCGGATCGCTCGCCACCAGCAGCGGCGCGCTGCGCGCCGGCGCCACGTGACGCGCGACCTGCGCCGCCAGCGTGCCGTACTGGTCGCTGACGATCACCCGCGCCACCGACTGGATCAGGATGCGGTCCTCCTGCGAGATCTGCTGCGCCGGCCGCACGAAGATGCCGCCGGGACGATCGAGCACATTGCCTTCCGGCCCCGCCGAAACGAGACCGAGAATCTGCTCCTGCAGTTCCTGGCGGTAGCCGACCTGGTCCTCGTTCCAGATCACCAGATCGACCTGCAGGCCCTTGAGGCGCCAGTACGCGTGCGCCTGCACCATCTGCCGCACGAGTTCGATGTTCTCCGCCACCGCGATCTGCACCAGCACGATCGGCAGATCCCCGGAGATCGAATGGCCCCAGAGTCCCGACTGCCCGCGGCGGTTCTGCAGCAGCACCGCGCTGTCTGCGCGCAGGAACGGGTGCGCGAACGTCAGCAGTCCGGCAATGCGCTCGTACAGCTGCGCGTCGCCTTGCGTCGCATTGATCTGGCGGCGCACGACCTGGCTGTGGGTCCATGCAAGATCGAACACGCGGTCCGCCAGGCGCCGGTCGCGGTATTTGTCGAGCAGCGCGGCGCACGCGTCACGATCGCCACCGACACCGGTGACCAGATCGAGGATCGCAGTCTGCTCCGGTGCCAGCGTCACGCGCACGCGGATCGCCACGACGGGATCGAGCACCGAGCCGGCGGTATCCGACAGCGGGCCCGTGCTGCGCATCGCCAGCGGATCGCGCGGTGTCAGTCCGCGGCCGATGAAGCGCGCGCGATCGGTCTCGTAGGAAATGTCGACGATGTCGGCGTCGTGCGCGGCGACGAGATGGAACATCCACGGCGGGATTTCGTCGTGCGCACGCGGGCGACGCGTGCACAGCAGCGCCTGCTTGTCGCGCACGATTTCGGTCTGCACGAACAGGTTGCTGAAGGCCGGATGCAGCTCGTCGGAGATCGCCGGCGCCAGCACCACCTCGGCATAGGTCGTGATCTCGATCGTGCGCGAGCGGCGCGAGCGGTTGCTCAGGCGCAGGCGACGCAGCTCGATGTCGTCCTCGGCCGAGATCGCGATCTCCAGATGCGTCTCGATGCCGCGCCGGCGACCACGGAACTCGGCCTTGGCGTCTGAGAAGATCGCCTCGTAATGCTCCACCGGCACGCAGGTCGGCTGGTGCGCGGCCGACCACATGTCGCCGTTCTCGACATCCTGCAGATAGCAGAAGCTGCCCCACTGATCACGCGTGCCGTCTTCGCGCCAGCGCACCACCGCCATGTCGTGCTGACGCAGGTAGCCACCACCGGCGCTTGTGAGCAAGGCATGCATTCGGCCGTTCGACAGCATCTGCACGGCGGGACGTGTGGTGTCGGGCGTACGGAACACGCGCAGCTGGGTTTCGTCACCGCCGCTGCTGGTGCGCACGCCGACCGATTCGACCTCGTGCGGCCGGAACACGCCGGTGCGCGGCACGCGTTCCTGCAGCAGCAACAACGTGGCCTGGAACTCGGCGTCGGCGACAAAGCGTTTCTGCATCGGCTGCTCGCGCAACAGATGATCGAGCGCGAGGAAACCCATGCCCTGGTGATGCGCCATGAAGGAGCGGACCACCGCATGCGTCTGTCCGCGCGGCAGGCGCGAGGGCGTGTAGTCGATCGCCTCGAACAGGCCGAAACGCCCCGAGAAACCCGCCGCATCGAGCCGCTGCAGATTCTGCGTCGCCGCTTCCGGCGCGACCATCAGCGCCATCATCGTTGCGTAGGGCGCGATCACCAGATCCTCGCCGAGTCCGCGCTTGAGCCCGAGCCCCGGCACGCCGAACGCGCGGTACTGGTAGTTCATCCGCGTGTCGACGGTGTTGTAGCCGGACTCCGAAATGCCCCAGGGCACGTCGTGCTGGCGGCCATACGCGATCTGCGCCTGCACCGCGTGGCACGCGGTCTGGTCGAGCAGCGTGTCCGGGTAGCTCGGCATCACCAGCTGCGGCATCAGGTATTCGAACATCGAACCGCTCCACGACAGCAGCGTCGCGTCGCCGTCGACCTCGGTCAGCAGGCGACCCAGTGCGAACCACGTGTCCTGCGGCAACTGGCCCTGCGCGACCGCGACGAAGCTGCAGAGACGCGCTTCCGAAGCGAGCAGATCGTAATGCCCCTGATCGAGACGGCGGTTGTCGACGTCGTAACCGATCGACAGCAGATGCCGCGCGCGGTCGTAGAGGAAGCCGTATTCCATCAGCGAGAACTGGCCCGCAACGTGCGCCAGGCGCTCCAGCTCGTGGACCTGCGCGCAGGCCCAGGCGCGCACATCTGGCGCGATACCCGGCGCGCACAGCGCCCGCAGGGACGGCACGCCGTCCTCGGCGGTCAGACTGCCGGCCGTGGCGGCCGATGCGGGCAGGCACGCACCCAGCGCCTGGCGAGCGTGCTCGCAGGCATCGATCAGACGCGCGGACCAGTGCGCCGGCGCGTCTTCCTGTGGATCGTAGGTATCGACCGGCGGCGACAGCGCCGCCAGCGGCAAGGCGAGCGCGGCCAAAGCTTCGACCGTCGCCATCGCATCGCGCAGCGTGTCCGGCGTCGTGGCCAGCGCGATCGCGAGACGCGCATCGAATGCATCGATCGCGACGTTCCACGCCGGATCCGCGTTCTCCTGCACCGCGTGCAGCTCGCGCAGCACGCCCAGCGTGTGCGAGAGACCCGCGAAGGTCTGCGGGGCGAGCACCGGCGCGTCGATCAAACCCAGCAGTCCCTGGCGCAAGGTCAGCAGATGCCCGGCGAGATTGCCGCTGTCGACGGTGGAGATGTAGCGCGGCGGCAACGGCGCCAGCGTTTCGGTGTCGTACCAGTTGTAGAAGTGCCCGCGGTGACGCTCCATGCGATCGAGCGTGGCGAACACACGCTGCGTGCGCTGCACCACGGCAGCGGTCTGCAGGTAACCGAAATCCCAGGCACCGAGATTCGCCAGCAACGACAGGCCGATGTTGGTCGGCGAGGTGCGGCGCGCGACGACCAGCGACGGATGTTCCTGGATGTTGTCGGGCGGCAGCCAGTGGTCTTCTTCGCGGATGTTGACCTCGAAGAACGCCCAGGTGCGACGCGCCAGGCGGCCGAGAAAGTCCAGCTGGACCGTCGACAGCTGCGCGCTGCGCTGCGGCGGCGCGCGTCCCAGCCACGCCATCAGCAGCGGCGAGATCGTCCACAGCAGCAGCACCGGTCCGGCGACCCACAGGCCCGCGGGATTCGTGCGCATCACCAGCAGCCCGATCAGCACCGACAACACCGGCGCGCCCCACATGCTGCGCAGTTCCGCGGCCATGCCGCTGCCGAGCGAACGCTCGACCTCGCTCGACGGATTCCACTGCAGCAGATGGCGGCGACTCACCAGCGTGCGCCACAGGGTCAACGCGATCGCCGACAGGCTGAACATCGCCTCGTAAGGCAGGCAGGCGAAGTTGACCGCGGCGCGCACGAGGCCGCGACCGGTCGCGTCTCCGACCTGCAGCAGATGCGTGTCGAGACGCATGTCCGCCGGCTTCGACAGCAGATCGCGCAGCGCCGGGATCAGCACCGGCGCGAAGAACACCGTCAGCAGCCAGAACGTCCACGCCAGCGGCGCGGCAAGCGTGGCCCAGCCGAACACCAGCAGCACGAGCGCGGCGGCGGGCACCAGACTGCGGCGCAGGTTGTCGAGCAGCTTGCCGCGCGACAGCCACGACAGCGGATTGCGCACGCTGCCGTCCTTCGCGGTCGGCACCCACGGCATCACCCAGGGCAGCAGCTGCCAGTCGCCGCGGATCCAGCGATGGCGACGCTTGACGTCAGCGGCGTAGCGCGCCGGGTAGTCCTCGTACAGACGCACGTCGCTGACCAGACCGGCGCGCGCGTGGCAGCCTTCGAGCAGGTCGTGGCTGAGGATGCGGTTGTCGGGGAAGCGGCCGTGCAGTGCCTGCTCGAACGCATCGACGTCGTAGATGCCCTTGCCAACGAAGGAACCTTCGCCGAACAGGTCCTGATACACGTCCGAGACCGTGCGCGTGTACGGATCGATGCCCGGCTCGCTGCCGTACATACGTGCATAGCGGCTGATGCGGCGGCCGCTGAAACTGCTGCCGACGCTCGGCTGCAGGATGCCGTAGCCCCGGGTCACGCGATTGCGCTTCGGATCGAACACCGCGCGATTGAGCGGATGCGCCAGCGTGCCGACGAAGGCGCACGCGGCATCACGCGGCAGCCGCGTGTCGGTATCAAGCGTGATCACGTAGCGCACGTTGGCCAGCACTTCGGTGCGGCCGACGATCTGCTGGAACGCACCCGTGCCGGCGCCGCGCAGGAAGCCGTTCAACGCGGCGAGCTTGCCGCGCTTGCGCTCCTCGCCGATCCAGCGCCCTTCGCCCGCATTCCAGGTGCGCGGCCGATGGAACAGGAAGAACCGGTCGCCGCCGGGCGCGGGACTGTCGGCGAGATAGCGCTGGTTGAGGCCCGCGATCAACGTGGACGCATGCGCCAGCACCGCAGCATCGCCGGGCAATGTCTGCTGGTCGGCGTCGAGATCGTCACTGAGCAGGGCGAAATGCAGATGCGGATCGCGATTGGCGAGGAAGCGCACCTCGAGACCTTCGACCAGCGTATCGACGCTGGCGATGTCGCCGAACATGCACGGCACGACGACCAGCGTGCGTTCGCTCGCCGGCAGGCCGAGCGAGAAATCCAGCCGCGGCAGCGGCTTCGGCGCGACGATCACCGTGGCCAGCCAGTTGGTCAGCGCGATTCCGAGTTCGCTGAAGACCAGCAGCCCCAGCAGCACCAGCACCCACGTCGGCGCCCAGGGGACCAGATGCGCGCCTGACTGTCCGACCAGGCCGGTGGTCGCCAGTGCGACGACCACGGCGATCATCGCCAGATAGACCGGCAGCGGCACGGTGCGTGGCGCCATGTGCGCCTTGCGGTGTCCGTGCGCCGATGCGAGCGTCGCCACGGTGCGGTCGATGCCGTCGTCGACGAGGTAATAACCGACGTGCGCTTCGATGCTGTCGGCGGGATGCGCCTGCGCCAGCTGCACGGTGGTCTGCGCGACCTGCACTTGGCTGGCGCCGGAGCGCCTGGCGATCGTTTCGACCGCATGGCGGTAATGATCGCGGGTGGCGAAGTCCATCAGACCGTAGGTCGCGCCCGGGTCTTCGCGCAGCGCCGCGTCGACCAGACTCATGGTCTCGACGTACTCGCGCCAATCCATGTTCGCGAGGAAACGCAGGCTGCCGATGCTGTTGCCGATCGACACCTGGTCGGCCGCCTGCTGCTGGCTTTCGGCATGGACCAGTGCCTCGATGCGCAGGCCGCTGTCGGTCAGCCACTGCTCGATCCATGTCAGCGGCAGCGACAGCAACGCGCCGCGGCCGTGCAGGCCACGCGTCAGTTCGGCGACGAACGCGCCAGTGGCCGGCGGCTGGCTACGCGCCATGTCGGCCACGACCAGCACGACATCCTTCGGTGACTCGGACGCGGTGGCATTGAGACGCTCGGCCCAGCGCCGCGCACGTCGATGATCACGGCCGTCGCGGATCACGCCCGCGGCCATGCGCCGCAGATTCTCCAGCACCGCGAGGCGCAGCATGATCGGGATCGCCCACAGTTCGCCGAGCGTCAGCGGCGTGACCGACTGGTAGGCCGCGACGAAGCGGCTGAGCGTGACCGCATCCACCTGGCCGTCGCCGTGCGCGACCGCTTCCATCGCCAGGTCGTACACCCGCGGCAGACCCGCCGACGCGCCTTGCGACAACGCCGGCAGCTCGCGGCTGTAGCCCTTGGGCAGATGGCGCCGTGCCAGCCGGACCTGTTCTTCGATCAGGTGATAGTTGTCGAGCAACCACTCGCCGGCCGGGGTGATGCGGATGTCGTCGCGGACCATCAGCGACAGGAACGTGCGCGCGTCTTCGAGCAGCGCCGCGTTGTCGCTGAGTCGCGCCAGCAAACGATCCGGCACGCGGCCGGCATGGATGCGATGCGTCAGCGCGAGCGCCTTGCCGTGCAATTCCATCTGCTCGGCGCTGAAGAGCTGCGCGCGGAGCGGCGCCTCGGTCTCGAGGTCGGACGAAACGGTGGTGTGCGACAACCGACCGAACCGGCGGCGCAAGCGCAGCCAGCGGCGGGACATCCTCGAAGCAGCGTGCATGGAGGATCCTGTCAAGCCGACGGCCTGCTTGCCGCTAGGTTGCGCCCCGATCGCCCGCGGCGGTGTGATGAAAGCGCGTGCGTGCGAGGCCGACGATCAGGCGCCACAGCGCACATCGACGGGACTGCGTGCGACATGTCGGCCTGATCGTCGGACACACGCATGCGACCGGGCATCGGTCTTCAGAATTAAAAACGGATTCAGCGTGACGGGGCGCTCGGCCAACCCTGCGTCACATCGGCGCGGAGACGATCTCCATCCGCGCCGGATCTTCGTGCCACCTCACCCTGCTGCATCAAGGGTTGGAGGTGGTGGGCGGTACAGGGTTCGAACCTGTGACCCCTACCATGTCAAGGTAGTGCTCTACCGCTGAGCTAACCGCCCGAAGGGTGCGAATCATACACCGGATTCGCGCGTTGTCGAATACCCCACGTGCAAATTTTTATCGGACCAGGCTCGCATCCTTGATCTGACGGATCTGATCGCGGATGCGACCGGCGGCCTCGAACTCCAGGTCGCGCGCGTGCTGGTACATCTGCTGCTCCAGCGCCTTGAGGCGCGAGGCCAGCTTGTCGGGCGACAGCGCGGTGTAATTCTCGGCCGGCTCGGCAACCTTGCGGCTCTTGCCGCGCCCTTTCTTCTCCATCTCGGGTTCGGCGCGGGCGCCTTCCATGATGTCGACGATCGCGCGCGCCACCGACGTCGGGGTGATGCCGTGCTCGGTGTTGTACTCGACCTGCTTCGCCCGGCGACGGTCGGTCTCGTCGAGCGCCATCTGCATCGAGTTGGTGATGCGGTCGGCGTACAGAATCGCCTTGCCACGCAGGTTGCGCGCCGCGCGGCCGATCGTCTGGATCAGCGAACCGCCCGAACGCAGGAAGCCTTCCTTGTCCGCATCGAGAATCGCGACCAGCGACACCTCGGGCATGTCCAGACCTTCACGCAACAGGTTGATGCCCACCAGCACGTCGAACTTGCCCAGCCGCAGGTCGCGGATGATCTCCACGCGCTCGACGGTGTCGATGTCCGAGTGCAGATAGCGCACCTTGATGTCGTGTTCGCCGAGGTACTCGGTGAGGTTCTCGGCCATGCGCTTGGTCAGCACCGTGATCAGCACGCGATCGCCCATCTCGACCCGCTCGCGGATCTCGCCGAGCACGTCGTCCACCTGGCTGGCGACCGGGCGGATCTCGACCTGCGGATCGATCAGGCCGGTCGGACGCACGACCAGTTCGGTGATCTGCCCTTCCGACTTCTCCAGCTCGTACTTGCCGGGCGTCGCCGACACGAAGATCGCGCGCGGCGCACGGCCTTCCCACTCCTCGAACTTCAGCGGCCGGTTGTCCATCGCCGAAGGCAGGCGGAAGCCGAAGTTCACCAGCGTTTCCTTGCGCGATCGGTCGCCTTTGTACATCGCGCCGATCTGCGGAACGGTCACGTGCGACTCGTCGACGACCAGCAGCGCGTCGGGCGGCAGATAGTCGAACAGGCACGGCGGCGCCTCACCGGGCATGCGCCCGGTCAGATGCCGCGAATAGTTCTCCACACCGTTGCAGTAGCCGACCTCGGCCATCATCTCCAGATCGAACTGGGTACGTTGCTGCAGCCGCTGCGCCTCGACCAGCTTGTTCTCGGCGTAGAACTGCTCCAGCCGCGGCGGCAGTTCGGCCTTGATGGCCTCCACCGCTTCGAGCGTCGTGCGACGCGTGGTGACGTAATGCGACTTGGGATAGATCGTGTAGCGCGGCAGCGTGCGCTTGGTCTCGCCGGTCAGCGGATCGAACTGGGTGATGCGCTCGATCTCGCCGTCGAACAGCTCGATGCGCAGCGCGTCCATTTCCGATTCCGCCGGATGGATGTCGATGACCTCGCCGCGCACACGGTAGGTACCACGGCGCAACTCGGTGTCGTTGCGGCTGTACTGCATCGCGGTCAGGCGCTGGATCAGCTCGCGCTGGTCGATGCGCTCGCCGCGCACCATGTGCAGCACCATCCGGAAGTACTCGTTCGGATCGCCGAGGCCGTAGATCGCCGACACCGAGCAGACCACGATCGCATCGCGGCGCTCGAGCAGCGCCTTCGTCGCGGACAGACGCATCTGCTCGATGTGCTCGTTCACCGAACTGTCCTTCTCGATGTACGTATCCGACGACGGCACGTAGGCCTCGGGCTGGTAGTAGTCGTAGTAGCTGACGAAATACTCGACGGCGTTGTGCGGAAAGAACGACTTGAACTCGCCGTATAGCTGCGCGGCCAGCGTCTTGTTCGGCGCCATCACCAGCGTCGGCTTCTGGACCTGCTGGATCACATTCGCGATCGTGTAGGTCTTGCCGGACCCGGTGACGCCGAGCAGCGTCTGATGCGCCAGCCCGGCCTCGAAGCCATCGACCAGCTTTTCGATCGCCTGCGGCTGATCACCCGCCGGCTGGTAGGGCGAGACGAGCTGGAACGCGGCGGGATGGATGACTTCGTTCATGGCGAGGGGCAATCCGGGGAGCACGGGACATGGGGACGGAAGCGACCGGCGACAACAGAAGCGCGGCGCCACCAGCCAGATGCGGTCAGGGCCCGGACATCCTCGCGACGCCACCGCCCACGGTAGCAGTGGGCGGTTTCCGACCTCCATGCGGGACGCCGGCCGGCTGCAACGCCGCGGGAACAGGCCGACTCTGAACGACCTGCAGGATCGCAGGTACCCGGTGCAGGACTTGAGACGGACGCAGCGAACGGGACATGACGGAACCACTCGCCACCGCACGCCGAAGGCCCCGCCCAGCGACAGGACAAGGATGTCCTCATGCGCCAGCAACACGGACTCACTCTCATCGAGCTGATGACCACGCTTGCCATCCTCGCGCTTCTCGGCACGTTCGGACTCTCCGCATTCGTCGAGACGCTGGCCCGGCATCGTGTCCAGACCGCCTTGCACCTGATCAGCGCGGACCTCGCAATGGCCCGCAGCACGGCGATCATGCGCCGGAATCAGGTGGTCGCCTGCCCCGGCAATGCCCTGCTCGGCTGCCGCCCGGACGCCGACTGGAGCCACGGTTGGATCGTCTTCACCGATCCTGACGGCAACCGTCAGCCCGACACGGAAGACGACCTCATCCGGGTCGCCAACGCGCCATCCGGCGCGCCGCAGAGCATTCGCCTCGCTTCAACCCGCAACTTCGTTAGATATCAGCGCGACGGGCGCAGTGCAGGCACCAACCTGACGATCAATGTCTGCCGCGGCGATGCACTGGGCGGACAGGTGGTGGTGAACAATCTGGGGCGGGTGCGCAGTGCTAGACCCAACGGCGAACAAGCCTGTCCGTTTCGATGAGCATTCCCACTTCGTGTTCAAGGCGCCTGCAACGTGCACGCAAGCGTTGACCAGATCCGCACAGCAGGAGCTATCCGTCACCCACTGCAAGACGATGACATGGCGCTTGACCCGCGCGGTGAACCGACTAGAATGTGCCTCCCCAGCCCGAATAGCTCAGCCGGTTAGAGCACTTGACTGTTAATCAGGGGGTCGTTGGTTCGAGTCCAACTTCGGGCGCCAAGTGTCAGAAAAAAGCCGCGATCACTCGCGGCTTTTTTCATGCCAACTGCATGCATATCGATTGCATTACCAGCACTCTGTGGCCGTCATGGTCGGGGCAGGAGAACCCGTCACGCCTTTCTGGCCTGCCTGATTCAACGTCAGGGTCCTGCACCTTGCGTCCTGCGCCTGCGAGGTGCCCGCAACAGGCACCGCCTGGAGCTGGAGGACGGCGGGATTGGCGGCATTGTCCACCCGTGAAATGGTGTAATACGCCTGTCCCGTGCCGCGGGGCGAACGCGTTTCTGCGGTCGCCAGCGCAAAACTCGTGAAGCTGCCATTGACGGTACGGTGTCGTTCTGCACGTTGCGCGACGTCGAGCAGATCCACCTTCGCCTGCCCGCGCCGGCCCTTGCGGATCGATTCCTGATAGGACGGCAGTGCGATGGACGCAAGGATCGCGATCACAGCCACCACCACCATCAGTTCGATCAGGGTGAAGCCGGCGACCCGATGCCGGCCTGTTCGATAGTTCCCACCGATGCGCAAATCCATCATTTCAGCTGCCTCCACGATTGCCGGCCACAAGGACGGGGCAGCACGAAGCCACCGGGATAAATAACGACCTGGCACTGCTCGAAGGTCGCGCAGCTGCTGACGGCAGGATCACATGTCGGATTGATGCGCTGCACAGGATTGATGTTGGCCACCGCGCTACCCACCACCGGTGGCTGCACCGCGCCATCTGCACTACCGATGGCGACCGCGCCACAGTCCGCGCCTGTGCAGGCGACCGTGGCGCTCGGCAACACCTGCACGTTAGCCAGAGCGCCTGCACCCGACAGCAGATCCAGGCCGTACTGGAAGTTACTGCCACCCGGATCGCAACTGTTCGCAGTTGGCGAATACGTGGTGAAGAACACGCGTCCGCTCTGGATGCGCGGCGTCGCGATAAATCGTTCTCCCGTGCCGGCACCAGTGCCAATCTTCAGGTCGAGATACCAGCCACGTACGGCGCCGCTACCGAAATAATTCACCGGCGTGCGGGAAATGCTGCGCGTGATGAACTCACCATTGGTCGACTGTGTGCCGATGGACTGGATTTGCAGATTGGCGCGGGTAATGGGAGTCGTTGTGACGCGTGAATCGTCGTAGATCGCGTACAGCGACTGCACCTGCGGCGACGCCGGCACATCGTTGTCACGCTCGAAGACATATCGCCCCGTGCCGAAGTACACCATCACGCCATTGCCGGGCCCGGCAGCAACCCGCAGACCGCCGGTGATTGGCTGGCGCTGCGTCAGTCCCGCTTCGTTCGTGGTGGCCTGGCTGCGGAACAGCGGCGTATTGCTGTTGGCGACACTCCAGTTCGCGGCACTGGCATTCGACAGATCGAACTTCCACAGATTGCCCTGCAAGTCCCCGCCATACACGGTGTCGACACGGCCGTCCCCATCGCGGTCGATTGCGGTGATCTGACCCAGACCATTGACGGGATCGGTACCCCCGGCACGGCAGGCCTGATCCAGAATCCCGCCCAACAAGCCACAAGGCACACTGAAGCCAAACAACGTTATCGAAGCCACGGCGCCATCGTTGCCGGTCAGCTTGGTGATCACCTCACCGGTGAACGCGTCCAGCACGTACAGCGACGGGTCGCTGCGCTGACCACCATAGCCATTGCCAAACAGCACGCCCCACTTCCCATTCTGAAGCGGCACCAGCAAAGGCTTGCCGTACACGTTGCCGATATCGTTGTCGATGTTGGCGTTCCGCTCCCAGAGAATCTGGGTCGCTGCCAACGTGGCAGGCGCCGAGACATCGAGTGCGAACACCGACTTCGCGCCACCACCGCCCGAGCCGATCAGCAACGTCTTCCAGCTGGCGTCAGACGCAGTCTGCTTGGCATCACCCACGGTGATCTGTCCATCCACGAAATACTTGTGCTCGAAGCGCAAGTCCGGTGTGGGCAAAGTACCCAGTGCCCCCAACGCCGCTTGCGGAATGAACGCAAACAGTTCCCGTCCGGAAACTCCCGGCCGAGCGCACGCCACATTCGCATTCGGTGCCGCGCAGGGCTGCGTGCTCGCATCGAACGCGTGCAACATGCCATCGTTCGCGCCGACATACGCCACCGTCGGGCGACCTGCCTTCTGGCTCACATAACCGCCCGCGCCCGAATAGCCGGAGAACATGGCGCCGCTGTACGACCCGTAGCCGAAGTCTGCGCGCGGTGCCACGACCACCGGCTCAGAATTGACGATATCGCCCAACACCGAAGACCGCACACGCAGCGTGCCGGCGTTGCCAGCCCCCAGCTCATTGCGCTGATCGCCTCGGAGATATTCCACGATCTCGTCCGCCGTGTACGTCTTGCCGTACTGCGTCAGCGTGTTGGTGATTCCCATCTGCGCCAGCGTGACGTTGCCGGTTGCAAACTGCACCTTCGAAGTCGGCTGCCCGTTACCGTCGAGCGAACGGATCGTCCAGATATTCCGCGACGCCGCAGCCGGGATTCCCGCCTGTGCAGACCAGAGCGTAGTGCCCAGTCGGCCCTGCGAATCGAGCGATACCGCTGAAAGATTGCCGGTCCAGTCCTTTCCGTTGCGCGCACGCCGGAACGTCGGCTGCAGGGTGAACGAGCTGTCGCCGACGCGGGCACCGCTGATCGTGGACACACCCACCGCGAGGTCACGATTGGCAATATCTTCGAAGGCGCGTGACAACTGGTCCTTCAGGTTGAGCGGATTGGTGACCAGGAAGTAATTGTCGGGAACGCCGTCACCATTACTGTCCCACTGGGGCGAGTTGGGCGAGCCGTACTTTGCGGCATACCAGAGAGGATTGTTCAGCAGCACCGCCGCGGTTCCCGTCAACGAGGGCGAGAAGGACCGCGTCGACGTCAATGGCAACTGCTGACCGCACAGCCCGGTCGTGATGCTGCGGCAACCACCCGGAAGTGTCGGGTTCGGCGTGTTCAGATCGTAGGGAATGAAGCTACCCGCACCGGAGTCACGATCGCGAACCTCCAGATACACGCCATCCTGGGTGGTGCCGCTGATCACGTACCCCATGTTCTGGTCGGCGCTGCCCGCCGCGTACTCGGAGTCGAGTGTCACTGTGATGGTGGTGCCATCTGCGTTCGCGAGCACGGTGTAGCGAACGATTGCGTCCATGTCGTAATCGTTGCCCTGCTCCGAATCCTCGTAATTGATCCGGAACACCGCGTAGGGCCGCCCCCCGTTGATCGTAGTATCCGTCGGCTGGCCCGGGAGGTTGGCGATACTCTCGACGTAGAAGTGCACGATGTTGTTCGTCGGCTTGCGAGGCCCTTGACCGAACGTACCGCTCGCAGTTTTTGCGAACGGCACGATCGTAATCGTCCGCCCGTTGACTGGAAATTCGATGCGCGGCAGCGGCGATGCCAGCGCGATGGAGTACGTGCTGAGGTTCTGTTGTCCCCCAGCCGCGCTCAGATCGGTGTTTCGACCAAAGCGGGCGACGCTTGCCGCATAGTAGGTGCCGTTCTTGGTGGGCTCCTCCGGCGACAGTCCGCGGATATTCCCGAAGCTCGTCGCACGTTTCACCGTTGGCGCACCGTCGGTGACACCTGCGGACTCGCCGATAAAGACATCGCGCGGGCCACCGAACTCTGCATTCCAGATCGCCTGGCCTTCGGATGCGGCGCTGAACCCGGAAATCGTGGCGGGCGTGTTGCCCTGGTTCGTGATCGCACCCGCGAAACTGCTTCCCGGAAGATCACCGTCGTAGCTCGGATTGATATCGCTGATGATGGTCTGGTAAGGCCGCGCGCAGGACGGATAGCCGCCGGATGCTGCATAGGGGTCGCGCCAGGTTTCGGTCTCCAGCCCCATCTGCCGCTCTTCTTCGCCGCCCCGGTCGCTTCCGCCCGTCGCAAACCTGGGCGTCGCAGCGCCCGCACCCGCGAAGTAGCGCATGCTCTCGTACATCATCTCGGCAACCGGATTGCCCCACATCCGGCACTGGCCATTTGCGAGCGGCACGGACGAATTCGGCGTCGGGCAATTGCCCTGGTTGGCGTCCCAGCTCCAGTTCACGTCGCTGTTGAGGTTGTTGTAGCCCGCTGCCTGTCCCTGATAGCCGCCGCCGATCATGCGGAAGCGGTCGATGGTGCGTGCAATGCCATTGACATTGGTGCGGAACACACCCGTCGCGGGATCGATTTCGTCTGCGAAGTTGGAAATATTGCGGCGAAGCACGCCGCCTTCGAGATTGTTGCGCTGCGAGCCGGTGATCAGCCCGAAATACATCCGCTGGGTTTCACCGTAGTCATGCAGGATGCCGGTCGGCTTGTAGCTGAGATTCGGCGCGGTGCCGTACACCTTGCAGCTCTCGTCGCGAAGATTCGCCGTCGCGGGACAGGTTTCCACGCGCACGAGATAATCGGTTCGTCGCCGCGCTGAGGCAGGACTGAACGTCAATAGCCCCCAGTTGTCGTCACCCGTGCCCTCCTGGTGACGGAACATGATCGGATATGTGCCCGCAGCCAAATTCAGCGAGACCGAATACTGGTCGAGATTCGTGTCGCTCCGGTTGCTGCCATGGCCGCCATACCAGCCCACTCGGCGTACCCCATTCAACCAAAATTCCACCGCGTCATCGCCGTCGACGGCGAAACGGTAGGTGCCCGCGACCGGAATCACGATGGAGCCGGTGATCTGGGTCAGATAATTATCTTGGCCACAGCCGTTTCGCCCCCCGAACGGATTGTTGTTGCCGCCTGATGTGTCGATCTGCGCAATGGGCCCGTTGCCGCAAAGGTTCAGCGGAGTCGCCTGCGCCGTGAAGAGCGCGGCCATCTCGACAGCGGTGGCTGGCGAACCGCTTCCCAAAGCCCGCCGCCACGTCGTGATGTTCAGATTCTGATACTGCGTGGACGGCACAACCGCCCAGTTGCGCGAGCCGTCGAGGCAGTTGACACGGGCATTGTTCGCGGTGAAACAGGAGTTGCCGGCCACCGGACCTTCGATCGACACCCAGTTCCAGATTCGGTAATCACCATTCTCCAGAACGCGCAGCATCGGCGAGCTGTTGTCGACCATGGAGGTCACTGCAAACAGGTGGTACTTGCCGATTCCGGGCGTGCTCAGCGGCGCATAGTCCGCAATGTTGTAGCCGTCACGCGCAGTGCTCTGGTACTCCTTGCCCCAGCTATGACCATCCTGGGGGAAGAACGCGCCCTGCAGGATCGTGCTGGCAGCCGTATCTGTCTGACGCCAACCGCCGTACAGCACGCGCCGCAGTGCATCCATGCGAGACATGGACAGATAATTCAGAAAATCGCCACTCCACTGCGACGAACACTTCTTGTCGCTGGCGACCGACTTGGGTACGAAACGTCCGTTGCCGGTCGGACTGCGATCGCCTTCCCACTCGTAGCAGACGTTGGAGTTGAAGTATCCGTAGTAGTCGATCTTGAATTTCGAACTGCCATCGGTCGGCGCCGGGCTCTTGAGCTGCCAACCGCGATAGCCAATGTCGAGAGATCCGTCTCCGTCCAGATCAGAAGCATCGTTATAAGCGGGCAGATAATTTTTGTGGTCGCGCCCCATGACGATCATGTTCAACGGCGGCTGCGCATCCTTGATGTACAGCGGCGTCTGCGCAACGATCGGCGGCGCCGAGAACAGATACGCAGGATCGGACTTGACGACCGAGACGCCCGCAAACGCGATCGCAACTGCGGCGACTGCGAGGCTGACTTTTGTCTTGCGGGATGAGAGCGTCATGGGAGTCACCGGATCAGGGAATGAAGACGGTGTCGATCACCGCTTCGGAGCTGGACAGCAGAGCGGAACTTCGATCGCGGGCGAACGAAGTGACCTGATAAATGTGATCGGTGCGCTCCGACTCGTCTACAGGAAGATCCATCGCCCCCCACGCAAAACACAGATCCATTCGCCGAACGTGGGGCGCGGCGCCGCCGTAGCCCTGCGGATCGAATGCCGCGGTGCAATTGCGAGGCGCGATGTTGGTCGCAGGCAACTGCCCGGCGAGCACTGCAGTCTTCAGCGCAGTTTCGCGCAGTCGCGCTTCGCCTTCCGCATTCTGGAATGCGCGATTGGTCGCTTCGTAATTCGACGACATCCTTTCCTGGAGTCCGGCGACCTGCATCGCCACGATGCCGATCAGCGTCAGCAGAATCAGGATGATCAATGCAACATAGAGCACGGCGCCGCGCTGCCGGGCCGGTGAGTTCATTGAGAGCGTCATGATCAGTTCCCGAACAATCGATTGCGTAGCGCAATGGTGTCTTCGTACACGGCGCGATAGCGCCCGTCATCGGGCGTCGCAAACCGCACACCGAGCGCTGAAAGCTCGGCCGCGCCAGCTTCGCGCATAGGTGCCGCTGCACGCTCCGTACTCCGGACGACCAGACCGATTTCGACCGATCCGACGCGACGCCAGGCGGTGACCGGGTCAGCCGTCGGCAGTAGTGCGGATGCCACCAGTCCACTGCCGATATTGCCCGTGGGCCTTACCGTCGCGGAGGTCGCACTGTCCTGTCCGTAACGCAGCTGCAGCGACTCGACGCCTTCGACGAGCTCCTCGTTCTCGACCACCAAGGCGCCACCCGGCACAGCGCTGTAGCGCAGGCGGTAAAGCGACGGATTCTGTGACGCGTTGATGCCAACATAGAACACGACGACCTCAGCCCGGTAGACGCGCGCCTGGCCGATCACGAACGATTCGTTTCCGGTCAACGCGATCGCGTTCAACCCACCAACGCCGACTGTCAACAGCCCGTTGGTGCGCGAGGTCGCCTGGAAGACCGCGGCGTTCATGCAGTCGGAAATCCCGAACAATCCCGGATTCGCGAGGCCTTCCGTCAGCCTCGGCACCTGCGTCGCATCGACACTGATAGTCATCGGGGTTGCAGCCGGATTGAACGACTGCATCTGCGCACCCATCGGCGAAAAATAGCGCAGTACGACAATGTCGCTGCCGGCGACCGGATTGCTGAGATTCCCGTACAGGCCTGCGTCCACTTGCGGCAGCCATGCCGCCGCACCGCTTGCCACGACAGGCGTGGCAGGCAAGGTGACCTGATTGCCACCAGCCGAACCGACAAATTCAAACCCCTGAATGCCCATGTCGAAGCGCAGCGGGAAGCTCGCCGTGGTGTAGCCGGCCGGCGTGGTGGTAAATGTGGAAGCCAGTGCGAGCCGTGTGCCAGACGTGTTCTCGGGCAAGAAGCGCGACTGATCATTCACGCAACCAAGATGACCGGCCATCCGCAGTTCGCGCTGGAGAAAATCCATGGCGAACCGGGCGTTCTCCTGGTTGCGCGCCAGACCTGTCGACAGCTGATAGGACACGCGCGACGCTTCAAAGATCTGGAGCACGCCCAGCAACAACAGACTTCCGATCAGAAGCGCGACCATCAGCTCGATCAGGGAAACGCCGGCTTCGCGCACGCGCGCTGCGGATCGATTCACAGCGTCGTCTCCAGAATCACGTTTCCGGTCGAACCCGTTGCGTTGTTGACCAGCGACTCGTCCCATCTGATGTTCACAGTGACCAGAGAAGCAGGCGTCACGCTGACGGAGGCCGTTGCGTCAGCGCCCAGATTCGCTTTGACTTCGCATTTCCAGCGGGTCGCATTTGTCGACGCGGTGGACGTTGCGCCTGCAACGCAACCGGTTGCTGGCACCGTGACGGACGCGAAATCGCTGTCGGTCATCACGTAAGCAGACACCTCGCTTCGATTGGTTCGCATCGTGTCGAGAAGCTGCCCCGCCAACACGGTCGCCTGTGTCCGTTGCTGCGCGCTCTTGGTGTAGCGCAGGTTCATGGTCTGCAGCATTGCCAGACCCAACAGACCAACGGCGAGCACGACAAGCGCGATCAAAATTTCGATCAGCGTGAAGCCGCCCGAGGCGCTGTGTCGCGAAGGTGCGCCGCGGTAATGGATGCCTCGTCTCATGAGCAGTTCACTCGCGTCATGTTGGCCTGCCCCGCGGCGTTGATTGCAAAATTGCGCGCGAGCGTTTGCCCCGACGGGCATTGCTCGCTCTTGAGCGTCGCAATCCGGCCCGCCGCCGGCTGGTCGGCGAGACGACCGCGACTGTCGAACAGCAG
This sequence comes from Luteimonas fraxinea, assembly GCF_021233355.1. Classification (NCBI taxonomy): domain Bacteria; kingdom Pseudomonadati; phylum Pseudomonadota; class Gammaproteobacteria; order Lysobacterales; family Lysobacteraceae; genus Luteimonas; species Luteimonas fraxinea. Next base: position 706,371 of record NZ_CP089507.1, read on the forward strand.
GCGAAACTGCGCGTTGCCCGTCGCGCTGCTGACCGGCACGCTGAGTGCCAGGCCTTTCTTGCCTTGGACGAACCGCACGAGCGTATCGGCGGCGTCGTAGTCCGGCGCAGCCACGTCCGCGTTGAGCCAGATGAGCATCCCATCAGGCCACTGCGTGCTGTTGACGCAGGCGGTACCCGCAGCATTCGCCCCGCAGATGCCAGCGCTGCGCGTGCTGCGGATCGCTTCCGTCCTGGCGAGCGCCAACGCCGCCGAAAACTCGTTCGACGCACCCGACACGCGGGTGGACCGTAGCGTGTTCTGGAAACTGGGAAATGCAATCGCAGCCAGAATGGCCACGATCACGATCGTGACCATCAGCTCGATCAACGTGAACCCCTTTGCCTGCATGCGTCGCATGCCATCCCCTGAAGCGGCGGCCACTTTGGCCCATCGCAAGTCTAGGAACCCTACGCCCCGACGCAAGGCGAAGCGGACAGACGGGCAACTCGATCGGACGAGCGGTCGACGGGCGAGCGGGCCTGACCACGCGCCGTCCGACTTCAACCTGCGGGCAGCTGGAAACGGGCGCTAGGCCCCGCCATCCAGGACTCGCTGTCAGGCGACGACCTCATAACAGGGCTTGTACTCACCCGCGATCTTCATCCGCCGCTGCTCCACGAAGGCGCGCAGCAGGGCGTCCAGCGACTGCATGATGTCGCGGTCTCCGTTGATGCGGAACGGGCCGAACTCCTCGACACGGCGCAGGCCGTCTTCCTTGACGTTGCCGGCGACGATGCCGGAGAAGGCGCGACGCAGGTCCGCGGCGAGCTCGTGCGGGGGACGTCCGTGGTGCAGGTCGAGTGCGGCCATGGCCTCGTGCGTGGGCACGAAGGGCTGCTGGAGGTCGAGTGGAATCGACAGCGACCAGTTGAAATAGAACGAGTCCTTGTGGCCTACCCGGTACTCCTTGACCTTTCGGATGCCGGCCGACATGCGGCGCGCGACCTGCTCGGGATCGGCGACGATGATCTCGTAGCGCGACGCGGCTTCGTCGCCGAGGGTCAGGCGGATGAACTGGTCGATCTGCTCGAAGTACGGCGCCGACGCGGTCGGGCCGGTCAGGATGAAGGGAAACGGGATGTCGCGATTCTCTTCCTGCAGCAACAGGCCCAGCAGATAGAGGATTTCCTCCGCCGTACCGACGCCGCCTGGGAACACGATGATGCCGTGACCGAGACGCACGAACGATTCGAGACGCTTCTCGATGTCCGGCATGATCACCAGCTGGTTGACGATCGGGTTCGGCGATTCGGCGGCGATGATGCCCGGCTCGGTGATGCCGATGTAGCGCGCCGGGTACTGGCGCTGCTTGGCGTGGGCGACGTTGGCGCCCTTCATCGGGCCCTTCATCGCGCCGGGACCGCAGCCCGTGCAGATGTCCATGCCGCGCAGGCCGAGCTCGTAACCGACCAGCTTGGTGTAGTCGTACTCGACGCGGTTGATCGAGTGACCGCCCCAGCAGACCACCATGTTCGGATCGCCCGGCTGCAGCAGGCGCGCATTGCGCAGCAGGCCGAAGACCGCATTGGTGATGCCGGCGGACGACTCGAGATCGGTCGCGTATTCGGGGCCGAGTTCGATCGCGGTGTAGGCGAGATCGCGCACGACCGCGAACAGCAGCTCGGCGACGCCGCGGATGATCTGGCCATCGACAAAGGCCATCGCCGGCGCACTGACCAGCTCGATGCGGATGCCGCGATCCTGCTGCAGCACCTGGATATCGAAATCGGGATACAGCTCCTGCGCCGCGCGCGGATCGTCGGACGCGCTGCCGCTGGTCAGCACCGCGAGCGCGCAGCGGCGCAGCAGGTCGTGCATGCCGCCAGTCGAGGCGTCCTTCAGACGGGCGACTTCATCGCGGGACAGGACGTCCAGGCCGCCGCGGGGATAGACGTAGGCATTCACCGTGGGCAGCGCCGTCGCCGCCCCAATCTCGTTGCTCATTCTTGCTTCGCTTTTCGTATGGGTGCGGCACTGTAGCGCAGGACCCCGCACATAAGAAAACGGCCGGGTTTCCCCGGCCGTTCTCGATTACAGCGCCATCAATGGATCAGAACTTGTAGCGGAAGCTCACCTGCGCAGCCCAACGCGACACGCCCTTGTCGTCGTAGATGTTGGCGGTGTCCGGATCGTTGAAGCGGTACACGTACTTGCCTGTTGTCTGATCGATACCGCCGTACTCGACGATGCCCTTCATTGCCGGGAAGCCGATTTCCTCGATACGACCCCAATCCTTGTTGATCAGGTTGCCGACGTTGAGGATGTCCAGCGCGATTTCGGCTTTGTTGCCGCGGAAGAAGCCCGGCAGTTCCTGCGAGATACGGATGTCGAACTGGTTCACCCAGTCGTTGCGCACCGCATTGCGGCCGGCGATCTGGCCCATGTGCGAACGCAGGTACTCGTCGCCTTCGACGTAGGCCCAGAACGCCTGCTCTTCCGCAGCGTTGCCGAACAGCACGTCGCCGCGACCCGCCGGGATGTACAGCAGATCGTTGAGACGACCGTCGCCGTTGGCATCGTTGTCGAAGGTGTAGCTGAACGGACGACCCGAACGACCTTCGTAGAACATCGACACCGAGGTGTTGTTGTCACCGAAGAACGCGTGCTTCCAGGTCAGCGCCGCCGAGAAGCGGTCACGGATCTCGTAGTTCGAGCGACCCGCCACTTCTTCGTTTGCCTGGAATACGGCCGAGTTGCCCAGCTGCGAGCCCGACGTGGAGCTGGTCAGCGGGTTGATTTCGGTGGCACGCGTGTAGGTGTACGCCACCTGCCAGAACCAGTCGCTGTTATTGAAGGGCTTGTTCAACGCGAACGTGTACTGCTGGCTCTCACCCTCGTCGGTGTTGCGCGCGATGATCGCGTTGTTGAAGCCTGTCTTGCGATTGTTGCCGCGGGGCGTGGTGCCGGTACCCGTGCCAGCATTGTTCCAGTTCGCCGGATTGACGCCGTTGTTGTTCCAGTAGATCAGGCGACCATCCTGGCCCGCACCGTAGCCGTACACGGCGTTCGGATCACCCAGGTTGAGCTCCTGGTAGAACAAGGCGTTCTTGACCTGGGTCCAGACGCCTTCCGCGGACGCGACCATGCCCCACAGCGGCAGTTCGGTCTCGAATGCGAGATTGGCCTTCCAGACAGAAGGCTGGCGGACGGACGGATCGATGAAGTCGATCGTTTCCGTGGCACCGCTGGCAGCCGTCGGCGGACAAACGCGGCCGTTCAAATTGATGAGCTGGCACTGGTTCGCCGGATCCGGATCGAAGCCGTTGAAGCCCTGGGCCGCCGTGTACTGGTAATCCACGTACGCATCACGACCATAGTTCGAGTACGGATTGGACAGCCACACATTGGCCGCCTGACCCTGGAACAGACCCACGCCGCCGCGCAGCTGGGTCGGACGCTCGCTGTCGAAGGTGTAGTTGAAGCCGAAACGCGGCTGCCACAGGCCCTTGCCGTCGATGGTCACGCTGTTGTCAAAACCGAAGGCAGCTTCCGCACGCGGGTTGTAGAACGGCGCGGTCGGCACGCTCGGCTCGTCGTAACGCAGACCCATGGACAGGGTCAGGTTGTAGTTGACGGCCCAGGTGTCCTGGATGAACAGACCGAGGTTCTTGAGAGTGAAGGCAGCCGCCATGTTGTCGCGCACGCCATCGCGCGGGTAGAACAGCTGGTAGGCGCTGGCCCGGCCTGCCGCGAAGTTCGCAATGGCGTTGTCGATACGCGCCTGCGGCGTCGCACCGGTACCGGTAAAGGTGTAAACGCCGTTGAGGTTGCGCCCGAACAGGTTGTAGATGTCGTTGTCTTCGTAGTCGAAGCCGAACTTCACCGTGTGGTCGCCGAGGAACAGATTGGCCGCGAAGAACGCGTTCCAGGTTTCGGTGCCGACAGCGTTCTCGTGGGTGTTCGCTTCGGTGCCGAAGTTCAGGAAGCGGCCGTCGAGGTTGATACCGATCGACGGCAGATTCGCCAGCGGCACGCGCGGCACGAAGTAGTCACGGTACGAGACCTTCGCTTCGGTCGAGAAGCTGTCGTTCCAGTCACTGAACAACTGCGCGGTCCAAGTGGTGATGTCGTAGTTCTTGACGTAGTGATACGTATTCAACGCGAGCGAGTTGTTGCCGAAACCCTGCAGGTACGGCTGGTTCTGCTCAGACTTCGCGTAACGGAACGTCGCGCGATGGTCCTCGTTGATGTTCCAGTCGATCTTGATGCCGTATTCCTCGGACTCGGTGTCCAGGGACGGCAGCGCAAGCGCGCCGGCATCGAAGCCATAGCGGGTGCGTGCGATATCGACGATACGATCGATATCGCTCTGGTTGATGTTGACGATGTTGCTGGCGCCGGAACCATTCGGGCCGAAGCTCGAATTGCCGATGAACATGTCCTTGCCGGTGTACTTCTCGTAGTTCACGAAGAAGAACAGCTTGTCCTTGATGATCGGACCGCCGAAGGTCGCACCCAGCGTGTTCTCGCTGTCGAACAGCACTGGGCGGATATCGTTCTGGTTCTTGCCCGACCAGTCGTTGTCACGGTAGATGCCGTAGACAGAACCGGTAAACGTGTTGGTACCGGACTTGGTCACGGCATTGATCACGCCGCCCACGCCGCCAGTGATGGTGACGTCGTAATTGGCGACGTCGATCGCGATTTCGTCGATCGTGTCCATCGAGAACGGCTGACGCGGTGCCGAGAGACCGTTGGTTTCCAGACCGAAGGTGTCGCCGCTGTTGATGCCGTCGACGCGGATCGCGTTGTAACGCGGATTCTGGCCGCCGATCGAGATTTCGTTACGCGCCTTGTCGGTGTGGCTGACGCGCGGATCAAGGCGTGCGTAGTCCTGCAGCGTACGGCTGATCGACGGCAGCGACTCGAGCTGCTCGCTCGTCACGTTGGTGCCGGTGCCCATCTTGTTGGCGCTGAAGATCTCCGAACCACCGACCGCAGTCGCGGTGACCGTGGCCAGCGTCGTCATGTCGCCGGTCAGCGCGGTATTGACGGTATTGACCTGGTTGAGGTTGAGGAAAATGTTGTCCTCGGTCTTCGTCCCCTCGCCCGGCTTGGTCACGGTGATCGTGTACGGACCACCCACGCGCAGGCCGCGCGCGTTGTAGCGGCCGCTCGCATCGGTCGTGGCGCGGCTGACGGTGCCGGACTCGGTGTGCACGATGGTCACGTCTGCGCCGGTCACCGGGGCGCCGCCGGCGCCGGTCACCTGGCCGCCGACACCGGCGGCGGTGCTCTGCGCGAATGCGGGAGCGGCTGCAAGGGCAACGATCAGGCCGAGCGACAGCTTGGAGAGTCGGGCGCGATGCGAGTGGTTCATGGGTTGTATAGCCTCGATACGTGGATTGCGGCGCAGGCCGGATGGCGAGCGACGGTCAGGTCTTGAAACAAGAATGGGGGCCCCGCCACGGCTCGCGGCGAAGCGCCGTGGTTAACAACAGGTTAACACGGTAAACAATCGAAGTGACAGTGCCATGACAGCCGCGGGCAGGCGCAAACCACTGACCGCGTTGAGTTTTATGACCCGCTGGAACAAAGACGCGTAAGTCCTTGTCGCACTGTGGTCACGCCGCACTCACATGGGCGCGAGGCCCGCACGGAGGTAGCTGACGAGGCCGTCGAGCAGCATCTGCACCGAGATTGCGACGAGCAGCATGCCCATCAGTCGTTCGATCGCGGTCAGCGCACGCGCACCGAGCAGCTTGTAGAGATAGGTCGCCGAGAACAGGATCGCGGCCGTCGCACCCCAGGCGATCAGCAGCGCGAGGCTCCATTCGCCGAGCCGGTCAGGCTCGTTGCTGCCCATCAGCATCACCGCGGCCATGCCGGATGGGCCGGCGACCAGCGGGATCGCCATCGGCACGATGAAAGGTTCGCCGTCCGGGATCTCACCCATCAGCCCTTCCGGCGGAGGGAAGATCATGCGGATGCCGATCAGGAACAGCACGATGCCGCCGGCGATCGCCACCGACTCCTGGCGCAGGTGCATGACCTCGAGCGCGTACTTGCCGGCCCACAGGAACAGCATCAGCACGACCAGCGCGATCAGCAGCTCGCGGGCCAGCACGATGCGCTGCCGCTGCGGGGTGAGCCGCCGCAGCATGCTCAGGAACACCGGGATGTTGCCCAGCGGATCCAGGATCAGGAACAGCAGCAGCGCAGCGGAGGCGATGGTCATGCGGAGCGCGTCCCGTCTGGTGCCCACAGCTGTCCGCGACGCGACGCGCCTGCAGACGACAGCAACGCGACGCAGTGGGCGGCGACCTCAACGGGCGACCGGGCGATGCGATCTTCGGCCTCGACGTGCGCCCTGGCCCGCAGCGGCGTGCGCATCGGCGGCGGCAGCAGGCCACTGACGCGGACGGGCGCATCGCCAAGTTCGGCCTGCAGCATGCCGACCAGTGCAGACAGCCCGGCCTGGGCCAGTCCGTAGCCGCCCCAGTAGGCACCGGTTGTACGCGCCGGATCGTCGATTGCGAACACCACCGAGGAATCGCCGGCGCGGCGCAGCAACGGCAGGCAGGCCTGGGTCAGCCACCAGCGCGCGGTGAGATTGACGTGCAGCGCGCGTGCGAACGCGGCCGGATCAGTGAGCTCAAGCGGGGTCAGTCCATCGAAGGACGCAGCGACGTGCAGGATGCCGTCGAGCCGGCCGAATTCCGCCTCGATCCGCGCGGCGAGCTCGGCATGATCGTCCGGGCTGGCGCCTTCGAGATCGAGCGGATACAGCGCGGGCGCCGCGCCGGCCGTCTGCAGGCGGTCGTGCAGACGATTGAGTTTGGGCACGCGTCGACCGAGCAGCACCAGCGATGCACCGGCATCGGCGCAGGCCAGCGATGCCGCCTCACCGAGTCCACCCGCGGCGCCCACGACCAGCACGACGCGCCCGGCCAACGCGCCCGGCACGACCTCGGAAGCCGCCGTAATCACGCCGCCAGCACCTCGGCCACCATGCGCGACAGCTCGCCGGATTCGTGCAGTTCGAGGGTGATGTCACATCCACCGATCAATTCGCCGTGGATGAAGAGCTGCGGGAACGTCGGCCAGTTCGAGAACCGTGGCAGGTTGGCGCGGATCTCAGGCGCATCGAGGACGTTGATCGTGCGGTAATCCTTCGCACCGGCCTCGTGCAGCGCGGCCACCGTGCGACTGGAAAACCCGCACATTGGAAACTGCGGCGTGCCTTTCATGAACAACACGATGGCATGACCGTCGATTTCGGCCTGGATGTCTTCGAGGATCGACACGGTGACGCTCCCTGTGGACCTCGCCGCAGGCACGGGGCCTGCGGGGATCGGGTTTCGGAATTGGTGCATTCTATCGCGTCGTCGCCATCGACCAACGGACCGCCGTCCATGCCCCTCGAACTCACCGCCCTGCCCTACGACCGCACCGCGCTGGAGCCGCATCTGTCGGGCGACACGCTCGACCAGCATCACGGGCATCTGCAACGCGGTCATATCGAGCGGCTCAACGCCCTGCTCGCGGGTGGCGAACTCGCCGACGCGCCGCTGGAGACTATCGTCCGCAAGGCGCAGGGTGCGGCCTTCGACCACGCCGCGCAGGTCTGGAACAACAGCTTCTACTGGCACTCGCTCAAGCCTGCCGCGGCCGGTGGTGGTGGCGACCCGAAAGGCCGTCTGGCCGAAGCGATCGCGCGCCAGTTCGGCGACTTCGCCGGATTCCGTTCGCGTTTCGACGCACTGGCCTTGTCGACGTTCGGCGCAGGCTGGGTCTGGCTGCTGCAGCGTCCCGACGGCCGCCTCGCGCTGGCGGCGACCGCGAACGCGGCCACGCCGATCACCGGACAGGACACGCCGCTGCTGGCGATCTCGCTGTGGGAACACGCCTGGTATCTCGACTACCGCGACAACCGGCAGAAGTATCTCGACGCGTTCTGGCAGCTGGTGAACTGGGACGCGGTGGCCGCGCGTTTGCGCTAAAGCTGCCGCTATTCGTTATGCGGCTGCGGATGCGACAGAGCTGACCGCTCCAAAGCCGCGCCAATGACGTCGTCAGCAGGCGCAGGCCGCCCGATCAGATAGCCCTGCACGAAGTCGCAGCGCGCCTCGTGCAGCAGTGCGAGCGTGGCTTCGTCCTCGATGCCTTCGGCCACGACCGTCAGATCGAGATCGTGCGCCAGCTCGATCATCGTCGCGACGATCCGGCGCGCCCGCAGGTCGTCGACCATGTCCCGCACGAAGCTGCGGTCGATCTTCAACTTGTCGATCGGCAGCCGCCGCAGGTACGCCAGCGAGGAATAGCCGGTGCCGAAATCGTCGATCGCGATGCGGACGCCGCCCTCCCGCAACTGGCCCAGCAGATGACTGCAGCGCACGATGTCCCGCATCAGCGCGCTTTCGGTGATCTCGAACACCAGCGCGTTGCCGGGTACATCCCAAAGTCGCAGCAGGTCGAGCACCTGGTCGACGAAGCCGGGCAACTGCAGGGCATCGACCGAAAGGTTCACCGCGATACGCGTCGCCTGCCCTGCCCTGCGCAGTGTCGCCAGATGGCGCAGCGCGACGTTGACGTTCCAGCGCGTGAGTTCGCCGATCATGCCGCCGCGCTCGGCCACGTCGATGAAGACGTCCGGCGGCACATTGCCGAGTCGAGGATGGGTCCAGCGCGAAAGCGCCTCGAAGCTGTGGATACGGCGATCGGGCAGCGCTGCGATGGGCTGCAGATGCACGACGAGCTGGTTGTCGGCAATGGCCGCGCGCAGATCGTCATGCAGCGTATCGAGCGGAACAGGCGGCGCCTTCCAGAACGCGTGACGCTCGACGCCGTCCAGGGCGTCGTCGCAGGCGCGGTCGGCGCGGCGGCACAGCAACTCGGCCTCATCACCGTCTTCCGGCGCGATCGCGATACCGGCCACGACAGAGGCCTGTGCCCGCTGACTGCCGAAGTCGAGCGGCTGTTGCAGGGCGCGCACGAACTTGGCTGCGCCGAGCGCCGCGTGCGCGCGGCCGCGCAATGCGGGCAACAGGACCAGAAAATCGTGCTCGCCGATCCGCACCACACGATCGCCCGGCCGCACCGCGGCTTCCAGTGCAGTCTGCATCGCGTGCCCAAGCGCTTCGCCAGCCGCGTAGCCCAGCGTGAGTTCGATCTCACGCACGCGCTGCGCGCGCAACACGACCACGCCGAGCGGCGCGTCTGATCGCGCCGCCTGCAGGCATGCGGTCACTTCGGCCAGCGCCGCCGAGTGGTTCAGCACGGGATGACCCGCATCCGCGTCACAGGAACAGATCGACCGGATCGAGACCGTAGGCGCCGGGCGCCAGTGCGCTGGCGATCCGCACCGGATCGTCGCTGTTGGCGCGCACCATCAGGTCGAGCGAGTGGAACTGCGACAGCACCTGCTTGTCCGGATCGGTCAGCACCATCACCCGCGGCTGCAGGCGCCGCGCCGCGTTCTGCGCGGTGACGATCGCCACTTCGCCGCTGCTCAGTTCCACCAGCGCGCCGATCGGATAGACGCTCATGCACTGCATGAACTGCTCGACGATCTCGGCCGCGAACTGGCTGCCGCGGCCGCGGTACAGCGACTGCAGCGCGATGTGCTGCGCGGCCGCCGGCTGGTGCGGGCGTTCGCTGGTCATCGCGTCATACGCATCGACGACCGCGGCAACCCGCCCCAGCAGCGGAATCGCATCGCCTTCAAGCCGCCGCGGATAACCGCCGCCATCGATCCATTCGTGATGCGTGCGGATCATGTCTCGGACGTGCTCGGGCACCGCGCCGCCGGCATCGACGATCGCGAGGCCCTGCTCGACATGCGCCTGCATCCGCCGGCGCGCATCGTCATCGTATGCGGCGCTGCTGCCGAGCAGATCCGGATCGAGCCGCAACTTGCCGACATCGAGCAGCAGCGCGCCGCTGGCCATGTCGATCAGCAGCTCCTGCGGCAAACCGACATGACGGCCGAAGGCGGCCGCGAGTGCGCTGCACGACAGCGCGTGCCGGTATTCGTAGGCGCCGCGCGCGCGCAGTGCATCCAGCCACAGGAATGCGTCGGCGTTGCGCACCAGGCTGCGGACCATGGGCTCGACCGCACTGCGCACTTCCTCGACCGCGACCGCGCGGCCCTCGCGCACGTCGTCGAGCACGCGTTCGGCGAACGCCGCGGCCTGTGCGTGCGCTTCGCGCGCCTGCGGCAGTTCCTGTTCGAACTCGATCTGTTCGGGATAGGTCGCCGCGCCCTGCAGCGCCGATATCTCGTCGTTGCCGTAGGCGCGCCAGCGCGGTTTCAGCGGCGCGGCAGGTTTCGGCGGCGCAGCATCCAGCAACTGCAACGCCGGGCCAACTGGCGCAAGGCCCCGCTCGACATCGACGAAAACATACGCGCACAGACCGTCAAAGGTCCGGATATCGTCTTCGGACTCGATCATCACCCCCTGCAACAGGAACGGCGTGCCTTCCCACGGCCGGTCCAGGCGGCAGACATACATCCCCACCTTCAGCTCGTTCACCGCGAGCTTGCGTTCGTCCAGCGTCATTGTTGCGTCGGCCCTCCCGGCCATGGACCCGGCCACCCCCTCGGCGTCGCCATCGCGGTCGCGCCTGGGGCGGCAACACGCGGTACGGCGAACCGGCACGACGGGTCAGGTCCGGCCGGGCGCACAGCGTACATTCTGTCGCCGTCGATGCCGCGTGGTGGCTGGCGGATTTTTCGAATCGGGCCGAAAACGTCAAACGCGTTGCGTGGCGTCCGGCATCGTCCGCGGGCCTGGCGCCCGACCCTGCCCGGGCGAACCGCCTATGATCGGTAGCCGACCCGATGCAGGAGTGTCCGCCATGTCGTCCCGTCGCCGTTTCCTCAGCGCCGCCTCGTTCGCCGCCGCCGGCCTCGCCCTGGCCCCGCTCGCGGCCTGCAGCCGCGATACCGCTGTACCGCCGCTACCGGCTCCTGCCGGCGCTGCGCCGCCGCCCGCAGCCAATCCGGGCACGTTGATCACGCGCGCGATTCCGTCCACCGGCGAAACCGTGCCGGCGATAGGCGCCGGCACGTCCGGCAGCTACGAGATCGCGCTGGACTCGCCGGACTTCGCGCGCCTCCAGGAGACGATCAAGGTTTTCTTCGATGGCGGCGCCACGCTGTTCGACACATCCCCTAACTACACCAACGCGGACGAAGTGCTGGGCGCCCTGCTGGCCTCCGGCGGCTGGCGCGACCGCTGCTTCCTGGCGACCAAGATCGCCGCCGACGATCGAGCCGCGATGGAGGCGCAGTGGAGGCAAAGCCAACGTCGCCTGCAGACCGATCACGTCGAACTGTTGCAGGTCCACAACCTGCGCGCGCTCGACATCGCCTGGCCTTACGCACAGCAGCTGAAGGCCTCCGGCGCGACGCGATACATCGGCCTGACCCACTATCTCGAAAGCGGCCACGCCGCGCTCGTCTCGGCGATGCGCGCGCATCGTCCGGATTTCGTGCAGGTCAATTATTCGGTCAACGCACCCCAGGCCGCGCAGACCGTGCTGCCGGTCGCGCAGGAACTCGGTATCGCGGTGCTGATCAACCGCGCGTTCGACGACGGCAAGCTGTTCGCGCGGGTCAAGGATTCGACGTTGCCGGAATGGGCAGGCGACGTCGGCGTGACCTCCTGGTCGCAGCTGTTCCTGAAATTCGCGATCAGCCATCCGGCAGTGACTGCGGTGATCCCGGCGACGGGTCGTCCCGACCGCCAGGCCGACCAGCTACGCGCCGGAAGAGGGCCTTTGCTGAGCGCGGCGCAGCAGGACGAACTTGTCGCCCGGTTCGCCTGAGGGCCGGCCCGCGATGTCCGACGGAAAGATCGCCGATCTGTTCAACCTGCGCCGCGGCGAGGCCGCGCCGGTGCTGGTCGCGGGCCTGTTCTTCTTCTGCATCCTGACCGCACTGATGATGCTGCGGCCCGCGCGCGACGCGCTGGGCATGGAGCGCGGACTCGACAGCGTGCGCTGGCTGTTCATCGGCACTGCGGTCGTCACGCTGCTGGTCAATCCGGTATTCGGCTGGCTGGTCGCGCGGCTGCGGCGGCTGCATTTCATCTCGGCGACGTATGCGTTCTTCGCGCTGAGCCTGGTCGGATTCTGGGCGCTACTGGTGTTCGCACCGGGCGCGGTCGGCGCGCGCAGTGGCCAGGTGTTCTACGTCTGGTTCAGTGTCTTCAACCTGTTCGTGACGATGGTCTTCTGGGCGCTGCTCGCCGATCGCTTCAGCAGCGATCAGGGCAAGCGGCTGTTCGCGCTGATCGCGGTCGGTGGCACGCTCGGCGCGATCTTCGGGCCCTGGCTCGCCGCGCGGCTGGCAGAGCCGCTGGGCACACCTGCGCTGCTGCTGGTCGCCGCCGCATTTCTCGGTGTATCGATCGCGCTGGCCTGGTGGCTGGTGCGGCTGCGCACCGACGGGCCACGCGATACGACGATGCAGGACCAGGAGGCGGTGCGTATCGGCGGCAGCGCGCTGGCCGGCATCCGCGCGGTGTTCGCGTCGCGCTATCTGATGGGCATCGCCGGCTACGTGGTGATCATGACCATCGTCGCGACCTTCATCTACTTCACCCGCCTGCAGATGGTGGCCGTAGCCGAAACCGATCTGGATGCACGTACCGGCCTGCTCGGCAATATCGACATGTGGACCCAGGTCGCGGTGCTGGTGCTGCAGGTCACCCTGACCGGCCACATCATCCGCCGGCTCGGACTGGCCTTCGCGCTGGCGCTGCTGCCGATCGCGATGGCGGTCGGCTTCATCGGTCTGGCGATCTACGGCTCGTTTCTGGTGCTGATCCTGCTCGAGTCGACCAACCGCGCGATCCAGCGCGGCCTGACCCGCCCCGCGCGCGAGACGCTGTTCACCGTCGTCGGCCGCGAGGACAAGTACAAGGCCAAGGCCTTCATCGACACCTTTGTCTACCGCGTCGGCGACGTGGTCGGCGCGCAGACCGAGGGCGTGCTCGGACGGCTGGGCCTGGCGCTCGGCGGGCTGGTGAGTGTGGTCGTGCCGCTGGCGCTGGTCTGGGCGGCGCTGGGCATCTGGCTGGGCCGGGCGCAGCAACGGCAGGCCGACACGGAAACCTTGTCCTCTAAACAGGACGCCGCGCCGCGCTGACCGGCGTCCGCCCGCGGCGGGCATCGGCGATGGATAATGCGCGCCCTTGCCGGCGCCCTCCCGATGCAGCCCACGACGAAAGCCCACTGGCAGATCCACTTCTGCGTCCTGCTGTGGGGCTTCACCGCCATCCTCGGCAAGCTGATCACCCTGCCCGCGTTGCCGCTGGTGTGGTGGCGGATGTTGCTGGTCGCCGGCACGCTGATGCTGCTGCCGCGGGTCTGGCGCGGCGTGCGCGCCCTGCCGCCGCGCCTGTTGCTGGCCTACGCCGGCGTCGGCGCACTGGTCGCGCTGCACTGGCTGACCTTCTACGGCGCGGTGAAGCTCGCCAATGCCTCGGTCGCGGCGACCTGCATGGCGCTGGCGACGGTGTTCATCGCGCTGATCGAACCGCTGGTCGCACGCAGCCGCTTCTCGTGGCGCGAACTCGCGCTGGGCATCGCGGTGCTGCCGGGCGTGGCGCTGGTGGTCGGCGGTATTCCCGACGGCATGCGCGTCGGCGTCGCGGTCGGCGCGCTGTCGGCGCTGTTCGTCGCCTGCTTCGGGTCCTTGAACAAGCGTCTGGTCGAACGCGCAGATCCACTGACGGTGACCGCGCTCGAACTCGGCGCCGGCACGCTGACGCTGACCCTGCTCGCACCGCTGATGCCGCTGCTGTTCCCGGCCTTCGCCGGCAGTCTGCTGACGCTGCCGGGCCTGCACGACGGCGCCCATCTGCTGCTGCTCGCCTTCGCTTGCACGCTGCTGCCGTTCGCGCTGTCGCTGGTCGCGTTGCGCCACATGAGCGCGTTTGCCGCGCAGCTCGCGGTCAATCTGGAACCGGTCTATGCGATCGCGCTCGCCATCGTCCTGCTCGGCGAACAGCATGAGCTGACGCCGCGCTTCTACGCGGGCGTGGCGATCATCCTGGCCGCGGTGCTGGTGTACCCACTGCTGTCGCGTCCACGGCGCATCGTGCATCCGGAGAACCTTGCCGCCGGCGAAGCCAAGCAGATCGCGGACTGAAATCCGCATCGCACACTGTTCGTAGGATGGGTAGAGCGCCAGCGAAACCCATCGTTGCCATCTCGCCGACCGCGGCAACGAACCGCGGATCGCGCTCGCCTCGCGTTCGTCAGGCGGGTAATGGGTGGCGCACACGGTGGGTCATCAACCCGGGATGCGAACCGTGACAGGGCACTGATGTGTTTCGCTGCGCTCGCCCCGTCCGACGCGTGGCTTTCCGTCGCGATACACGGCCTCAGGCCAACGCGCAGACCCGGTCGCGCCCTTCGTGCTTCGCCTTGTACAGGGCCTGGTCGGCGCGGGCGAGCAATGAGGACGCATCCTCTTCGGGCTGCAACGCCGCCACGCCGATACTGATCGTCACCGGCAATCCGGTCGGCATCGCGGCGACTGCTTCGCGCAGATATTCCGATTCTCGCGCGGCGTCGGCCAATGCGCGATCCGGCAGCAGCCGCACGAACTCCTCGCCGCCGAACCGCGCCACGCGCCCGCGCGCGGCTTCCGTCGACAACAACATCGCGCCCAGCGTCTGCAGCACGCGGTCGCCCTCGGCGTGGCCGTGCAGATCGTTGATCGACTTGAAGTGGTCGATGTCGACGATCGCGACCGACAACGGATTGCCCAGCGCATGCGCCTGGGTGATCGCCTGGTCCAGCGTGCGCGAGAACGCGCGACGGTTCGCGAGACCGGTCAGCGGATCGGTCGACGACTGCTCCTCCAGATCCGCGTTCTGGTTCTCCAGTTCCTGCTGGTAGTGCAGCAATTGCTGTTCGTACCAGCCGCGCTCTTCGAGCTGCAGGCGCAACTCCTGGCTGATGCGATGCAGTTCCATCAACCGCGAGGCCTGCCGAGACAATGCTTCCAGCGCGCTGCGCTGTTCGGGTTCGAGTTCGCGCGGCTTGTCGTCGATGACGCAGAACGTGCCCATCGGCGGCGCGCATCGGGGCACCGGCGTAGAAGCGGACGTGCGGCCCACCGGTCACCATCGGATTGCCGCTGAAGCGCGGGTCCTTGCGGGCATCGGTGACGATCATCGTCTCCGACGGATCGAGAATCGCGTGCGCACAGAACGCGATCTCGCGCGACGTGCTGTCACCCTCGACACCGTGCGCCGACTTGAACCATTGCCGGTCGTGGTCGATCAGGGTGATGACCGCCATCGGCACATCGCAGATCACCGCGGCAATCGCGACGAGATCGTCATAGGCGGCCTCGCGCGGCGTGTCGAGGATTCGGTAGGCGTCCAGCGTGGCCTGGCGCGCGACTTCGTCGGACGGCAGCGGTGCACGCATCATGGACGGCAGGCACCTGTAGGGCGCGATCGGCTTGCAGCCATTGCAGTGATCCTGAATGGTCAGCGTGTACGGTAACGCACACCTACTGACCGCGCCCAGCCCGCAAGTATTCGCGTCGCGATGAATGTGACCCGTCGCACGTGTGACGCGTCTACAGCGCGATCACCGATAATGCCGGCCCGCATCACGAGACCGACCATGCCCGCGCCAATCGAATTTCCGCTGGAACGCGACCACGTCGAACTCAACCAGTTGCTCAAGCTTGCAGGCCTGTGCGACAGCGGCGGCGCCGGCAAGGCCATCGTCGCCAGCGGCGCGGTGTTCGTCGACGGTGTCGTCGAGCTGCGCAAGACCTGCAAGATCCGCGCGGACCAGACCGTCGAACTCGACGGCCAGGTGATCCGCGTCATCGCCGCGCACTGAGGCGCGGATACACGAACGGCGCCCGCAGGCGCCGTCCGGCAAAAAGCAATTGACTGTCGGCTCAGCGAACGCTGTAGCCCGACACGCGCCAGGTGCGGTCCTCGTCGAGACGGAACGACACCAGCTCGCGCACGGCCTGCGGCTGGCTGGCGAACGTGGTCGGCGACGCGACGTTGATGTAGATGCCTTCCGGCACCGCTTCGCCGGCGCGGAACTGCGAACGGCTGACGACCGGCTGGTCGCGCTTGGTCGGCGCGCCGAGGCGGTTGCGATCGATGTTGAGCTGGCGCACGAACTCGTCGCGGGTCACAGCGCTCTTCATCGTCGCCGAAGCGCCATCCCAGACTTCGCCGGCGCGGTTGCCATCGATCATCTGCATGACCTGCACCGCGGCGGCGCCCATCTCGGCGTCCTGGCGCGCGACCTGCGCCTGCTGCTCGGGCGTGAGCTGTTGCTGCGCGGCGGCGCCGGGCTGCGCTGCGGGCTGGGCGGCAGGCTGTTGTGCGTGTGCAGCGGAGGCGAAAGCGACCAGCAGAGCGGCCGACAGCGACAGGCGTAGGGTGTTCATATTCGTGACGTTCCTCGCAGAACTGCTTGAAGTGGACCGAGTGTACGCATTGCATCGCGGCCGGCAAGCGCCCCGCACGCAGGGTTCTCCCGGGGTCGACGGGTCGCTTTCAGCAGGTATGCTCAGCCGCTTCTCTGCTGCCGTGTGATCCATGGATCGAGCTCCGGACATCGCAGGCGATCGTCGATGACGGCCACCATCATCGGCGTGCTGCTGATCGCGACACTGCTGGCGTGGGCGGTCGTGGTGTTCAACCGGTTGGTGCGTCTGCGCAACCAGGTACGGACCGCGTGGGCCGACATCGACGTGCAGCTGATGCGTCGTCACGATCTGGTGCCGCAGCTCGTCAGCGCGGTGCAGGCCTATGCAGGTCACGAACGCGCCACGCTCGATGCGGTGACCGCGCTGCGCACGCGGGCGATGGGTACATCCGATGCCGCGACGCTGTCGGATCTCGAGCAGTCGCTCGGCGACGGCATCAACCGCCTGATCGCGTTGCGGGAGGCTTATCCGGCGCTCGCGGCCAGCGACAATTTCGCGCAGCTGCAGACCGATCTCGTTGATGTCGAAGCGCAGCTGCAGTACGCGCGACGCTTCTACAACGGCGCCGTGCGCGATCTCAACGACGCGGTGCAACGCGTGCCGGACACGTTCGTCGCGCGGCTGACGGGGATCGACGAGGCCGGCTTTTTCCAGGCCGACGACGGCAGCCGGCAACCGGTACCGGTGGAGTTGGCGGGCTGATGCGGTGCGCGCTCCTGCTGCTCGCCTGCCTCGCGCTGCCGGCGTGGGCGCAGGAGCGGATCCTGCGTCACGACGTGGACGTGCGCGTACTCGCCGACGGCCGCCTCGATGTCACCGAACGCATCGAACTGCGCGCGGAAGGCCGCACGTTCCGGCATGGCCTGGTCCGCGATCTCCCGGTCCGCGATCGCGATCCGTATGGCGATGTCGTGGTCACCGATCTGGAGATGCAGGACGTGCTGCGCGACGGCCGCGTCGAGCCGTGGCGGATCGAACGGGTCGGCCGCGTGCTGCGTCTGCGCACCGGCGACGCCGGGCATCTGAAGGTGCCGTCGCAGCCGGTCTACACGCTGCATTACCGCACCACGCGGCAACCGCTGTTCGGTGACACGCGTGATGCGCTGTCGCTCGACGCGATCGGCAGTGATCAGTCGGTGCCGGTCGAGCAGGGCTCGGTCACGGTGACCCTGCCGCGGGCCGTCGCGGTCGACACCTTGCGCGCCGAAGGCATCACCGGCGCGACCGGACGCGATTTCCACGTGTCCCTGTCGGCCGCGGGCACCGCGCGTTGGACGCTGACGCAAGCGCTGCAGCCGCACACCGGGCTGCACGTGCGGCTGGCATTTCCCAAGGATGTGATCGCCGCGCCGACGTCGCGTCAGCGCGCCCTGTGGTGGCTGCAGGACAACGCCGGACTGCTGGTCGCGCTGGTCGGACTGCTGGTGCTGGCGGCGTACTGCGTGCTGCGCTGGCGGCGCGTCCGCCATCCGCAGACGCCGGGCGCCGCACCCGAGCGCCACGAACCACCGACCGGCTTTTCGCCTGCAGGCCTGCGTTACCTGCGCCGCATGCGCTACGACGCGCGCAGCTTCGCAGCCGACCTGCTGGCCAGCGCGGTCGACGATCATCTGTGCCTCCATCGCACACCGCAGGGCGCGCGCACCGGCTGGCGGATCGAACGTACGCACGCAGGCGCACACACGTTGCCGACGATGGAACAGCGCGCGCAGCTGACCGCGCTGCTGCCGGAACCCGATGACGCGGTGGACCTGCGCAGCCGCGAGCAGGCGCGGGTCGCGCAGGCCTGCAAGGCCCACGAACTCGCCCTGCGCAAACGCTTCGTGCCGGCGCTGTTCCGCGCGCATGGCGGCAGCATTCTCGGCGCGCTGGCGATCGCGCTCGCGGCTTCGGTGCCGGCCCTGTGGCTCGCGTGGCACTCGCCTTCGCTGCCGGCGACGGTGCTGGTGGTCATATTGATGGCGCCGATGCTGCTCGGGTTCGCGCTGCTGGTGCGTGCGCCCACGACCGAAGGGCGACAGCTGCTAGCGCACGCGGAAGGTCTGCGCCGTCATCTGGCCGGCGGCGCGAAGGCGGGACGCCGTCACGGTGATGCGCCCGCGATGTCCACCCTCGACGCCGCGCGCTACGTGCGGCTGTTGCCGTACGCGGTGGCGCTCGATGTCGAAGATGCGTGGACGAAAGCCTTTGCCGCGACGGTCGGCGACGACAAGGCGATCGAAGCGGTCGCCGGCATTGCCTGGTATCGCGGCCTCGTAGTCACCGATCTGGTGCGTTTCAGCCGCTCGATGGGCGACAGCCTCGCCGCGCGGATCGCAGCGGTCGCAAGTCCGAACAAGAAGAAAAAGAACGTACCGGAACCGACGCCTCCCGCCGAGCCGCCTCAGCCTTCCAGGTAACGCGCGCCCGGCCCGCGTGCACCGGCGACATCCTCGGGATTGCGCAGCGGGCAGGCCTTCAACGACAGACAGCCGCACCCGATGCAGCCGTCGAGCTGGTCGCGCAGGCGCGTGAGCTGGTCGATGCGCGCGTCGAGTTCCGCGCGCCAGCGGCGCGACAGCCGCGTCCAGTCGGCCGTGGTCGGCGTGTGCCCGTCGGGCAATGTGTCCAACGCTTCGCGGATCGAGGCCAGCGGAATGCCGGCACGTTGCGCGACCTTGATGATCGCCACGCGCCGCAGCACCTCGCGACCATAGCGCCGCTGGTTGCCCGCGTTGCGGCCGCCGTGGATCAGACCCTGGCGATCGTAGAAATGCAGCGCCGAGACCGCCACGCCGCTGCGCGCGGCCAGTTCGCCGACCGAGAGCACCTCATCCGCACGCCGTGCACGCGTCGCCATCGCTTGACCTCAACATTGGTTGAGGTCATAGCCTGCGCGACATTCCTCCTGCTGTCCATGGCCGCCTGATGACCTTCGACGACTGCACGCCGCACCCCGCTTCCGGCTCCGATGAGGTCGGCATCGCGTGCGAGACCGCGGACGACACCATGTTCGCCCTCGCCTTCGAGCGCTTCGGCGGGCCCGAAGTGCTGTCGCTGGTCGAACGTCCGATTCCCCTGCCCGGCCCCGGCCAGGCGCTGGTGCGGGTGCTGTCGGCGGGCTTCGGTCACTGGGACGTGCTGGAGCGCGAAGGCGCGCTGGCGCCGTTCGCTTCGGATGCGCCGGTGTTTCCGTACGTGCCGGGCGCCGAAGGTGCGGGCACGGTCGTGGAGGTGGGCGCTGTCGTGCAGCGGCTGCGCGAGGGCGACCGGGTCTGCGGCCTGCTGCCGCTGCGCAGTCCCAAGCACGGCTTCCACGCCCAGTTCGTCGTCGTCGATGTGGACCATCTGTGGCCGGTGCCGCCGCGTCTGACCCTGCCGCAGGCCGCCGCGCTGCCGGTCGACGGTGGTCTGGCCATGCACGCGGTCGCGGTCGCGCTGGCACTCGGCCCCGGCGACACGGTGCTGGTGTTCGGCGCCAGCGGCGGCATCGGCCACATGGCGCTGCAGTTCGCGCGCCAGCGTGGCGCGCGCGTACTCGCGGTTGCCTCCGGAGCAGACGGCGTGGCGCTGGCGGAACGCCTCGGCGCGGACATGGCCATCGACGGCCGACGCCATGCACTGGCGCCGGCCCTGCGGATCTTCGCCCCGGACGGGCTCGATGCCGCGTTGCTGACCGCGCAGACGCCGAATGCGGGCGTGATCGTGGATGCGCTCCGTTCCGGCGGACGTATCGCTTGGCCACGCGGCGTCACGGCGCCCCCCGTGCGCGACGACATCGCATCCTCGACGTTCGGTGCCGGCGCCGGTGCGCGGCAGGTGCATGCGGCCTGCCGCGCCGCGGCGCGCGGACCCTTCCATCTGCACATCGACGCACGCTTTCCGCTGGCCGATGCCGCTGCGGCCTCGCGCGCGATCGGACGTCATCATCCGGGCCGCATCGTGCTCGACGTGCCCTGACCACACGCAGCGTTCGCCTCGCGTCGCGCCATCGGCGACCGCCATCGCCGACAATAGACCGCCTGTCCCGCGCGCCCGCCGCGCCGCCCCTGGATTCCCCATGCTCCGCTGGTTCGAAAACCGTATCGATCCCTTCCCGCCGTCGATTCCGACGCAGCCGCCGACCACGCTGTTCGCGTTCTGCATGCACTACGTGCGCGGCAGCGGCCGCTGGCTGCTGCTGATGGCGGCGTTCACCGCGCTGATCGCGGTGGCCGAAGTCGTGCTCTATGCCTATGTCGGTTCGCTGGTCGACAGGCTCACTTCGCACACGCCCGACACGTTCATGGCGGCCGAGGGCGGGCGCCTCGCCCTGATGGCGGTGCTGGTGCTGATCGCGCTGCCGCTGCTGACCTGGTTCAACGCGATGGTCATCCACCAGACCCTGCTCGGGAACTTCCCGATGCGGATCCGCTGGAACGTGCATCGCTATCTGCTGCGGCAATCGATGAGCTACTTCCAGGAAGAGTTCGCCGGGCGCATCGCCACCAAGCTGATGCAGACCTCGCTGGCCGTGCGCGAGACGGTGATCAAGCTGCTCGACGTCGGCAATTACGTCATCGTCTATTTCACCGGCGCGATCATCGTCGCCGCCGCGGCCGACTGGCGGATGATGCTGCCCTTCATCGGCTGGCTGCTGCTCTACGGCGCGCTGATGTGGCGCTTCGTGCCGCGGCTCAGCCGGATTTCCGAACGCCAGGCCGATGCGCGTTCGGTGATGACCGGCCGCATCGTCGACAGCTACACCAACATCGCGACGGTCAAACTGTTCTCGCATTCGCAGCGCGAACAGGCTTACGCACGCGAGGCGATGGACGGCTTCCTGCATACCGTGCACGGGCAGATGCGTCTGGTGACGATCGTCAACGCCGCGAACTACATGCTCAACATGCTGCTGGTCGGCTCGGTCACCGGGCTGGGCCTGTGGCTGTGGCAGCAGGGCGCGATCAGCACCGGCGCGATCGCGGTTGCCATCGCACTGGCGCTGCGCATGCTGGGCATGTCGCAGTGGATCATGTGGGAACTGTCGGCGCTGTTCGAGAACATCGGCACCGTGCGCGACGGCATCAATTCGATCTCGCTCGCACCCACCGTCGAGGACGAGGTGGATGCCAAGCCGCTCGCGAAGATCGCCGGCGACATCCGCTTCGAGCATGTCGACTTCCATTACGGCCAGAACGACCGCAGCGTCATCGAAGGTCTGGACCTGCACGTGCGGCCTGGCGAGAAGATCGGTTTGGTCGGCCGTTCCGGCGCCGGCAAGTCGACGCTGGTGAATCTGCTGCTGCGCTTCTACGACCGCGAGGCCGGCACGATCCGCATCGACGGCACCGACATCGCGACGATCGAACAGGATTCGCTGCGCGCGCAGATCGGCATGGTCACCCAGGACACCTCGCTGCTGCACCGTTCGGTGCGCGAGAACATCCTCTACGGCCGACCGGATGCGGGCGAAGACGAGATGATCGAAGCAGCGAAGCTGGCCGAGGCGTATGACTTCATCCAGACCCTGAGTGACGCCAAGGGCCGCACCGGCTACGACGCGCACGTGGGCGAGCGCGGCGTCAAGCTCTCCGGCGGCCAGCGCCAGCGCATCGCCATCGCCCGCGTGCTGCTCAAGAACGCGCCGATCCTGGTGCTCGACGAAGCCACGTCGGCGCTGGACTCGGAAGCGGAAGCCGCGATCCAGGAAAACCTCTACCGCCTGATGCAGGGCAAGACCGTCATCGCGATCGCACACCGCCTGTCGACGATCGCGGCGATGGACCGCCTGATCGTCATGGACCGCGGCCGCATCGTCGAACAGGGCACGCACGAAGTGCTGGTCGCCGGCGATGGCGTGTACGCGCAGCTGTGGAAGCGGCAGTCGGGCGGGTTTCTGGCGGAGGGGTGAGGCGTTAGCCCCCTTTGAACTCCTGGGGTTCGGCATACACGCGAACTAGAGCCCCTCTCCCTTTGGGGTGAGATGGCACGCTTGCGAGCCACTGGCTCGCGTGCCGACGAACGTCCTCGCGGCAACGCGAGGGCCGGGGCGCGGAGCGGGGGTTGGGGTGAGGGAGACAGGTCGCGGATCTTCCAGGCCAGCGCGAGGCTTTCCACGGATGCCTAGTCAAATCCCTGCCGTCACCCGACGCGCTGCGCGCGTCGACCTCTCCCGAAGGGAGAGGTGCTCGGTTCATGGCGGGCGGTTAAACCCTGAACTTGCAGGCTTCGAGCAATTCTTAGTGGCAGGACGCCGGTCCTAATGCCTGGCGCCACAGCAACGCCTGCCCAGCGCAAAACCCCTACGCCGATTACGGAAGCGGCGCCTCCGCCTCTTCATCCGCTGCCGCATCGCCCTCGTCCGCAGGCTCGCTCGCAGCCCGCGATTCGGCAGAAACGGCCGCGGGTGCAGGCACCGGCGTCGCACGCACCGGCGTTGCAGGACGTGCAGCCGGACGCGGCTCGCCGATCGGTACGCCGAGAATGCGCAGGCGGCTTGCATTGCCGGCCGCTGCGGTCAGCGCACCGACCAGATCGAATTCCGACAGCGGGCTCTCGGTCGGGCACTGCTCATCCGGAAAACCGAACTTGCCGCGCAGTTCGAGGCCGCAGTTCGCCATCTGTTCAACGTCACGGTCGGGCGCATTGCACGTGGTGTCGAACGCGCGCGCATACGCATCGCGGCGGGCGACGAAATCCTGGCCGCACTTGCGCATCAAGCGCAGGCGGTCGAGATCGTCCTGGGCCGGGTTCACGCCGTCGAGGCCGTAGAGCTTGAGTTCGTCCGGGGTGAGGATGCGCAGGCTGCGGTTGGGCACGGCCATCATCAGGTCGGCCACCGCGACCGCGGCGCCGTTGCGCTCGAGGTAATCGCGCACGCGGCCGTAGACCGCGCGCAGTTCGCGGTTGAGCTCGGCGCGGGTGGAGGCACTGGAGCTCATGCGGATGATGCGGTGGATGCCGACGCGTCCGCCGATCAGGCGGGTGTCGCCGCCGGCGAGCAGGAACACGCAGGAGCTGTGGCACACCGCGCCCTCGCGCACCCAGATCGTCCAGCGGGTCTCGGCGATCACGTCGCCGGCGCGGATGGCCTCTTCGACCATGCCGCCGCTGGAATCGATATCGAGCACGCGCTTGTTGATCGACAGTTCGTCGGCGACCACCGCCAGCCGCTTCATCAGACGGGTGAAATCCTCCGTGACCCGGCCCTTGAAGCGCAGCCGGAACACACCACGTTCGGCGCAGTCGGCCATCGCCTCGCGCAGCGCGTCGTGGTCGAACGCGGTCAGCGGGGTGCCGTCGCCGGCGTTGGCGTAATCGAGTTCGCAACTGATCGACGCCGTGCCCGCGGGCAGCGTCATCGGCGACCAGTCCACGCCGCCGGTGTCGGGCTCGGCCACCGGCACTGCCGGCACGGCGTCGACATCGACCGGCGCGCTGCTGACCGCGCCGCCTTCTTCCGGGCTCGCAACCTCGACCGTTTCGACCGGCGGCGTGGTGTCTTCCGCGGTGCGCTGGCAGGCCGCCAGTGCGATGCAGGCGGTCAACAACAGCAGCAGTGGCAGGCGCCGGATCGACATCGGAAGACAGGTCCTGTGGGCGGGCACGCGCGGTGCGCGACGATGCCCGACAGTCTAGGGGGTGCGCCCCGCGCCGGACGAATGCGGAATGAATGTCGGCCCCATCGCGGCGCCGGTCGCATCACGCGCCGTCGACAGGCACGCACCTCAGCGCGGCGTCAGCCCACGCAGCAACGCGGCGTGGAACTCGTCCGGCGCCTCGACCTGCGGCGAATGGCCGAGCGCGGGAAACTCGACCAGCTGCGCGTCGGGAATCGCATCGGCGGCCTTGCGGCCCAGCGCCGGGTAATCGCCCAAGCGTGCGGCAACCGCCTCCGGCGCGCGGTTCGCACCGGGTGCGGTGCGGTCCTTGCCACCGATCATCAGCAGCGTCGGCACGCGCAGCTTCGGAAACTCGTGGACCACCGGCTGGGTGAACACCATCTCCGAGGTCTGGGCCTGGTTCCAGGCGACGATCTCGCGATCGGGGCCGGCGTACATGCCAGCCAGCATGTCGACCCAGCGGTCATAGCGCGGCGCCCACCGGCCGTCGTAATAGAACTTCAGCTGGTAGGCCTTGATGCTGTCGAACGTGGTCTTGCGCTCGCCCTCGACCATCGCGTCGATGCTGGCGTATGGCACACCTTCGGCCTGCCAGTCCTCGAGCCCGATCGGGTTGACCAGCACCAGCTGCTCGACCGCGTCGGGATACTGCAGCGCGTAGCGCGTCGCCAGCATGCCGCCCATCGAATGCCCGATCAGCACCGCGCGCTCGACGCCCAGCGTCTCGAGCAGGCCATGCGTGTTCGCTGCGAGCTGGGCGAACGAGAACTGGTAGCCGCGCGGCTTGGTCGATCCGCAGAAGCCGATCTGGTCCGGCGCGATCACCCGCCAGCCGGCCTCGACGAGCACGGTGATCGTGTCGTCCCACGTCGGCCCGCAGAAATTCTTGCCGTGCAGCAGCACCGCCGTGCGGCCGTTGCCCGCGCCTTCGGGCCGCACGTCCATGTAGGCCATCGACAGCGACTGCCCCTGCGACGTGAGCGCGTGCGCCTGGCGCGGATGCGGATAGTCGAAGCCCTGCAGTTCGCCGCCGTACGGCGACGCGGACACGGAGGCCGCCGATAGCGCGGCGAGCGACAGGACGAGCGGAGCGATGCGGGTCATGGCGGCGTGTTCTCTTGCAGGGGGCGACGATGATGCCATCGCGCCGCCGGCATACGACCGACGGCGCGCGTGCTCGAAACCTGTTCGACGCGGTGAGACAGGTCTCAGCGCTCGGGCACGGTCCACAGATAGATGCGCGTGCCGTCGACCTCCTGGGTCTGCTCGGGTTCCCACTGGTCTGCCATGTCGAAGGCATGGCTGACGATGCGCGTGCCGGGCTTGAGTTCGGCCAGCAGCTTGGGCCGCAGCTTCACGTTGAGGCTCTGCAGCAGATACAGCGTCACCACGCTGGCCTCGCTGATGTCTTCCTTGAACAGGTCGGCCTCCTTGAACGTCACCAGATTGGTGACGCCGGCCGTCTCCGCGTTCGCATTCGCCTCGCGCACGCGCACCGGATTGATGTCGATGCCGACGCCGCGCACACCGAAGCGCTGCGCCGCGGCGATCGGGATGCGCCCATCGCCCGAGCCCAGGTCGTAGAGCACATCGCCTGCCTTGACGCCGGCCAGGTTGAGCATCGCGTCGACCACCGGCTCGGGCGTTGGCACATAGATGACGTCCGGTTCGCGCGACGGCGGCGGCGCGCCTTCGGCGTGCGGCGAATCCGGGCCGATCGCGGCGGTCACGGTGTGCGTGGTGTTCATCGCGTCTTCGTTCGCCGCCGCGCTTGTGGCGTTGCCGTCCGCCGGCTCGTAGGCGTTGACCGCCTTGTCGGCGCAGGCCAGCAGGAATGGCGTGCAGATGGCGAGTGCGATCAGGGTCTTCTTCGACTTCATGGCGGCGTCTCCTCGGGATGCGGGGTCGGTTTGAACAGCAACAGCAGCAGGCCACCGACCGCGAGCACGGCGACGCCGACGAGCGCCCCGCGTCCGGTGTAGGCCAGGCTGGAATACAGCAGGTAGGCGCTGGTCGCGCAGAACAGCAGCGGCAGTACCGGATACAGCGGCACGCGGAACGGACGTGGCAGATCGGGATCGCGCCGGCGCAGCACGAACAGCGAGATGCCGACCAGCAGGAAGAACAGCCAGAACACCGGCGCGGTGTATTCCACCGCAACCTCGAAGCCATCGCGTGCGAAAGCGCCGAGCCCGACCAGTGCGAGCGCGAGCACACCCTGGGTCACGATCGCAGCGCGCGGCGTACCGCTGCGCGCATCCCAGCGACCGATGAAGCCGAGCGCCGGGAAATCACGACCGACAGCGTAGACGCTGCGTGCGCCGGTGATCAGCGTCGCGTTCGCCGAGGTCAGCGCTGCGGCGACGACGATCACGCTCATCAGCACCGCGCCCGTCGGCCCGAACACACGGCCCATGACTTCGGCCGCGACCGCGTTGTGTTCGGCCATGCCACCGAGACCCAGCACTTTCAGGTAAGCGAGGTTCACCAGCACGTAGAGCGAAGCGACCGCGATCAGGCTCAGGATCAGCACGCGCGGCATCCACTTCTTGGCATCGCGTACTTCGGAGGTCACGTAGACGGCCTCGTTCCAGCCGCCATAGGTCAGCAGCACGAACACGAGGATCAGACCGATCGCGCTTTCACCGCCGCTGCCGGGAATCGGCGCGATATCGGTCGGCGCGAACATCAGGCCGGCGACGACGATCACCAGCACGCCGATGATCTCGGCGATCGTCAGCCAGGTCTGCACCGCCGCGCCCTGGCGCGTGCCGATCCAGTTGACGATGGTCAGCAACACGACCGCAGCGCCGGCATACAGCGCGGACGACCACGGCCCGAGGTCGAACAGCTGGCCCATGTAGTCGCCCACGATGAAGCACAGCAGCGCGATCGAGCCGGTCTGGATCACCGACACGCGCGCCCAGGCGAACAGGAAGGCGGGACGTGGCCCGTAGGCGCGGCGCAGATAGTTGTAGTCGCCGCCGGCCTGCGGATAGGTGGTCGCGAGTTCGGCGTAGCACAGCGCACCGACGATCGACAGGATGCCGCCGACCACCCACGCCGCGAGCATCACGAATTCGCTGCCGGATGCACCGGCAATCAACGACGGCGTGCGGAAGATGCCGGCACCGACGACGATGCCGATGGTGATCGCGAACGCATCGCGCGCACGGAGTGTGGCGCGCGGTGGCACAGGGTCGGCCGTCACTGGCCGGCGTTCGCGTAGTTCCATGGGGCTCCAGAGTGGCGCGGACTGATCGCCGGTGGATGGCGATTCGGGACTGCTGGGCCCATCGATTCAAGCACTGTCGCGATTCAGGTGACGTGAACGCGATGCGACGCGATGGAGCGTGCGCGTGCGATGCGCTGTCGCTTCGCCGACACGCGCCATCCGGCTCAGTCGAAGTCGGTTTCCGTCATTGCAGGGTCCACATCGTCTGGGACGACCACCGTATCGACGACGGCCTCGTCGCGCATCGCCTCCAGCACGCCGAACAGGCTGCGCAGATCCTGCGCGTTGTGCAGGCCCACGCGACGCAGCTTGTCCGCGCTGCCGCCGCGCAGGTAATCCAGCCACGCCGCAGGTGCTTCGCTGCCGGGCAGATCGTCCTCGCGCAACACGCCGAGCAGTTCACGCTCGACCGTCGCCAGCTTGCAGTTCGCCCAGACGCCGCGATAGCGACGCCGCACCGGATGCAGCAGATCGACATGGCGCAGCTCGATCAGCGGATCACGCAGCCGTGCGAGGCGATAGCGTGTGGTCAGCAGCGGGCGGTCGTAGCTGCGGCCGTTGTAGCTGACGAGCACCGTCGCCGGTCGCAGCCACTTCGAAAACGTCTTCAGCATCTCGCGCTCGGCACCCAGCGTGGTGATGCACAGCTGGCGGATGCGCATGCGTCCATCGATGAAATCGGCGGCGCCGATCATGAAGGCGCGCGTGCCTGTACCGCCGGCAAGACCAGTGGTTTCGGTGTCGAAGGCCAGCAGATCCGAACGGTGTGCCGGCTCGTGGCGGATGTCGTAGAGCGCGAGTTCGGCGTCCTCGTGCGGCCACGGCGCGGTCTGTTCGAGATAGCGCAGGCCCGGGGCGATTTCTTCGCCGGGCAGCGCGCGATCGACCGGTCCTGTCGGGCGCGCTGCCGGCGTCGGTACGCGCAGCTTCATCAACTTGCGCAGCTGCGCGACGACCTCTTCCGGCGAGCGCGCCCCGTCGGCGCGCGGCCACTGCGCGCGAGGCGCGGTGGTCGGCATCGGTGGCGTCGGGATCACCGACGGCAATGCGGTGCCGGCCTGGCTGCGCAGCAGACCGAGGCGTTTGGCGAGTGCACTCATGCGGGCGGCTGTGGCGCTTCGACCAGCAGTTCGATCACGCGCGCAGCGAGCTGACGCGGCGTGCGTTCGGCATCTTCTTCCGAGGCGAGGATCGGCCCGACGCAGGCCGGGCAGCCGGCGCGGCAACTGCAAGACGCAACCAGCGCCGCCGCCTGCGCCAGCAGTTCATCGCGGCGCTCGTACAGCGGCGACGACAGGCCCACGCCGCCCGGGTAGTTGTCGTAGAGATACAGCGTCGGCGTGAACCGGCCGATGCCTTCGAAGTCCAGCGCTGCGCCATCGCCATCGCGCAACTGGCCGCGGCCGCGCTGGTCGGCGGTCGCGAACCAGGTGCCATCGCCGCTGCCCACCGCCTTCTGCAGATCGCGGCTCTCGGCCATCACCGCGACCTGCGCAACCAGATGCAACGCATACGACGCGCCGAGGAAGCCATCGAGCGCCTCGTGGCGTGCATCGAACGCGCGATCCAGCGCCTGCTGCGGCAGCTGCCACCACACCGCACTCGTATGCAGTTCCTGGTCGGGCAGGTTCACCGGCCCGTAGCCGATGTTCTCGTGCGTGTGGAAGCGGATCTTCTTGTAGCCCGACACGCGCCGCACCACGTGCACCTCGCCCAGATGCGCACTGCCCTGCCCGGCGTCGGCCTGTTCTTCGTCGTCCAGAACTTTCAGCTTGGTGTAGTCGATCGCGTCGGTGTAGTAGTCGACGTGCGTGCGCTGCACGTAGGCCTTGCGGCCTTCCCAGTCGAGGCGCTCGACCTGGAACGGCTCGGACTGGACCATGTGGATTGCGCCTTCGTACAGCGTGAGCGCCGCAGCGGAGTAATCGACCTCGGCGATGATCGTCTGGCGGCCGTCGGTGCGATCGACGACGACGAAATTGCCGTCCGCGACCGAGCGCAGGTTCACCGCCTGCGCCGGATAGCTGTCGGCGATCCATTCCCAGCGATCACCCTCGTGGTGCAGCACGCCGGATTCGGCCAGCACTTCGAGCCACGGCAAAGGCGCGACCGGCCCGAACATGTCGCCGTCGACGAAGGGCAGTTCGAAGGCAGCGCAGCGGATGTGATCGAGCAGGATCAGCGGCTGGTCGGGTTCGATGCGCGCGTGCTCGGGATTGGCGTCGGCGAAGAATTCCGGATGCCGCACCACGTACTGGTCCATCGGTTCGGAACTCGCGACCAGCACGCCGACCGACGGCTGCTGCCGGCGACCGGCGCGACCGAAGCGTTGCCACGTCGCCGAGATGCTGCCCGGATAGCCGTTGAGCACGACGACATCGAGACTGCCGATGTCGACGCCGAGTTCCAGCGCCGACGTGCTGACGATGCCGTCGATATTGCCCGCGCGCATTTCGCGCTCGGCCGCGCGGCGCTCGGTCGGCAGATAGCCACCGCGGTAGGCGCGGATGCGCTTGGGCTTGCGCGGGTCGTGGTCGAAGACTTCCTTGAGGTACTTGGTCAGCACCTCGACCATCAACCGCGTCTGGCAGAACACCAGCGTTTTTAGGCCGGCACGGATCGCCATACGCGCGATGCGGTTGGACTGCGAACGCGCCGACGCACGCAGGCCGAGATCGGGATTGATCACCGGCGGATTCCACAGCAGCACGTGCTTGTTGCCGCGCGGCGCACCGGATTCGAGGATCGACTCCAGCGCGTCGTCGTCCACCTCCACCAGCGCACGGCCGTGCTCGCGCGCATTGCCGATCGTCGCCGAGCACAGGATGAACTGCGGGGTCACGCCATAGAACGCGCAGACGCGCTTGAGCCGGCGGATGACGTTGGCGACGTGCGAGCCGAACACACCGCGGTAGGTGTGGATCTCGTCGATCACCACATAGCGCAGGTTCTCGAAGAACTGCGCCCACTTGGTGTGATGCGGCAGGATCGCCTGGTGCAGCATGTCCGGATTGCTGACCACGATGTCGCCGTTGATACGGATCGCCTGGCGCGCATCACCGGGCGTGTCGCCGTCGAAGGTCGCCGCGCGCAGGCCGAGTTCCCCGGCCGCGTTGAGTTCCAGCAGTTCCGCCACCTGGTCCTGCGCCAGCGCCTTGGTCGGGAACAGGTACAGCGCCTTGCTGCGCGCGGTGATCGCCGCCGACAGCACCGGCAGCGTGTAGCACAGCGATTTGCCCGAGGCGGTCGGCGTCGCCACGACGAGATGGCGACCGGCCTGCGTCGCGGTCCAGGCTTCCGCCTGATGGCGGTAGAGCCGGTCGATACCGCGACTGCGCAGCGCGCGTGCCAAGCCCTCGGGCACATCGTCGGGCAAGGGCGCGTAGTCGCCGGCCTGTCCGGGCAGCAGCAGGGTGCCGGTCACGCGGCCCGGATATTTCGCCGCGAGCTTCGTCGCCAGCGCGCTGCCGGTCACGGCATCGCTTGTGGTCGCCAGTGCCTGGACAGGCTTGAGAATTGCGTTCAAGGGCCTGCTCCGGCGCTTTCGATAACGGGGCGCAAGCGTGGCCGCGGCGCGTCTCACGAGGCGAGACTGGAAGCTCACGCGCGGCAAACGGGCGCTTCACGGCGGGGGTACCCGGCCTCGCCCAGCATCGTCGCTCCCATCCCCCGGAGATACCCCGATGCAGAATCTCGACGGCAAAAAGATCGCCATCCTCGCCACCGACGGCTTTGAACAGTCCGAACTCGAACAGCCGCTCAAGGCGCTGAAAGACGCCGGCGCACAGGTCGATGTCATCTCGCCTGGCGATGCCGGTTCGATCAAGGGCTGGGACAAGAAGGATTGGGGTCGCAGTGTCGACGTCGACGTAGCGCTGTCCAAGGCCGACCCCGGCAGCTACGACGCGCTGGTGCTGCCCGGCGGCCAGATGAACCCGGACGTGCTGCGCGCCGACAAGGAGGCAGTGGCCTTCGTGCGCGCGTTCGGCGATGCCGGCAAGCCGGTCGCGGCGATCTGCCACGGCCCGTGGCTGCTGGTCGAGAGCGGTCTGGCGAAGGGTCGCAAGGTCACGTCGTGGCCTTCGGTGAAGACCGATCTCGTCAATGCGGGCGCACACTGGGAAGATTCCGAGGTCGTCGTCGACGGCAACCTCATCACCAGCCGCAAGCCGGACGACATTCCGGCGTTCAACGAGGCGATTGCGAAGGCGGTTGCCGGCTGACACCACGCAAGGAGCACGGACGATGACGATCGAACTGCAGATTCTCGGCTGGGCGATCGTCCTCGGCCTCGTCCATATCGGCGTGGCCGCCGCGTTCGCGACCGCGCAACGCGGCGTGCGCTGGAATGCCAGCAATCGTGATGGCGCGGACATCCCGCCGTTGACTGGCGCTGCGGTGCGTACCGCGGCTGCCAGTCGCAATTTCCTCGAAACGTTTCCGCTGTTCGCTGCCGCGGTACTGGCGGTCGTCGTCGCAGGCCGCGCCGACGCCGGCACCGCACTCGGCGCGCAAGTCTATTTCTGGGCGCGCGTCGCCTATCTGCCGATCTATGCCATCGGCATTCCCTATCTGCGCAGCGCGGTCTGGGTGGTTTCGCTGTGGGGCACGATCCAGATCATCAAGCCGCTGTTCTGAGTTGCATTGCAGCAACGCGGGTGTATGACTGCGCGCCTCCGCGCATGTCGATCAAGACTGGATTTTGCTTTTCCGCGACACATCGCATCCGTTGCTGAACACACCAGCGCTGTCATCGAAATCGACTGTCGGGTTCACGGAAACGAGACGAACCGGACCGTAGCCTGCGCGCTCCCAACCGGCAGTACCTCCGCATGAAGCACGACTCGGACCGCACCCTCGTGATCTCGCTCGGCCGCAACGGCCGCGCGTCCTATCCCGAACGCCCGTGGGAAGACATCGAGCCCGTGCTGCGTCGCATGTGGGAGTTCGACGGCCGCCTCCGCGCATGGCACGACGTGCGCGCCGAGGTCCAGGCCGCATGGCGCGCCAGCGACGATCTCGTCTCGCCGCGCGCACGACGCGCCTTCGAGCGCAGCCGCGCTGCCTGATTTTTTCAGCGCTGCGCGTTCAGCAGCGCGCGCAGCTCAGCCGCCGGCATCGGCCGGCCGAACAGCCAGCCCTGTGCGTAGAGGGGGTAGTCGACCGCGCGCAGCCAGTCGCGCTGGGCTTCTGTCTCGACGCCTTCGATGACCACCTGCAGCCCGAGCGTACGGGCGAGGTCGATGATCTGTGGGACCAGACTGACTTTCACAGCGTCCGTGCCGATGGTGCGGGTGAACGAGCGGTCGATCTTCAGTGCGTGCACGTCGAGTTCGGCCAGATACGCGAGACTGGAATAGCCGGTGCCGAAGTCGTCGATGTAGACGTGGTGGCCGAGTTCGCGCAGGCGTTTGGTGCCGGACACGGCGATGTCGCGGGCGGTCGTGGAGTGCTCGGTGAGTTCGATGCCGATGCGTTCGCGTGCGATGCCGGCGGCGTCGAGTGTCTGCGCCATGCTGGCGTGGAAGCGACTGTTGTCGAGATCCGCGGCCGAGATGTTGACGTTGATGCGGAATTCGCCCGGTGCGGCCAGCACGTCGCCGAAGTCGGCGGCCACACGGCGCAGCACGAGCTGGGTGATACGGCCGATGCTGCCGTTCTCCTCCGCGATCGGGATGAAGCGCACGGGCGAGACCATGCGGCCATCGCGGTCGCGCCAGCGCACCAGCGCTTCGGCGCCGACGAGGGCGCCGTCGGTGATCCGCACGACCGGCTGGTATTCGACGTCGAGTGCGTCCTGGTCGATCGCGCGCAACAGGCGACCTTCGACCGAATGCCGGCGCAGATGTGCCAGCAGCAACGCCAGCCCGACCGCTGCGCCTGCGCCCGCACCGAGCACCGTGCACACCAGCAACAGCGGCCACTGGCTGTCCGACAGCGCGGTCTTCGACAACGTGCTCACGACGCAGACCGCGTGGTCGCGTGCGCACATCGGATAGACCAGCACGCCGTCGCGATCAAGCGGTTGCCCTGCGCGCAGCGTGGCCGCGTCGAGTTGCGTGGCGGCGCCGTACAGCGGCAGGAAGCGTTCACCGCCGTCGACATAGCCCATCGTGAAACCGATGTCGGGTGCGGGCCGCAGGCGGAACGCGAGCGGGTCAAGGATCACCCGGGTGTCGCCCAGCGCCAGTACCGGCGCGCGGCTGCCGCTCGCGAGCAGCTGCAGTTCCATCGTCGCGACCTGGAGACCGTCGCGGGTCACCAGTTGCGGCGGATCGATCGCAGCCGGCACCGGCAAACGGAACAGACTCGCCGTGCAGCGCAGCTGTCCATTCTCGACGCGCCCGATGTCCTTGACGAAGTAGGTGCGATACACCGCCTCGCGCATCTGCTCGACTTCGCGATCGGTGCAGCGCGCCTGCGGCTGCCGGTTGAAGGTGTCGAGTGTTTGGCGGGACTCGTCGTCGAGTTCCTGCGCGCGCTCCAACAGCATGGTCGCGTAACCGCCGAGGCGCTGCTCGGCGATGTGGATCACGACCTGCCACGACACGAACGCCGCCAGCAATGCACCGGCGAGTGCGAAGCCCGCGATCGTTGCCGTGCGGAGAATCCGCTGTCCTGTCGCCTGCGCGTCGTCCACCTCGCCTCCCCAGCATCGGCCGCGTCCGGCGGCCATCCGCAGGACTATAGCCGCGCGTCGGCGGCGCCACTCATCGCACAGGGTTTACATCCGTTTGCCGGCGGCGTGACATCGACACGCGCAGGCTGCAGCTCCACTCGAGGAGACCGCACATGAGCACGTCCAACCCCACGCGTCCGGCAGCGCCCGCGGACGAGAAGACACTGCGCGATTACGACGACCTGCCGGACACCGACGGCCCGCCGTTGCGCGATCCACGCTCGCAATCCGCGATCGACAACATCGGCCTCGATGACCAGGCCGATCTGCTGGATCCGGAACTCGACGACCAGTTGGGCGATCGCGATGCGACGGGGCGTTCGTTCGCGGACGATGTCCGCAGCGATACCGGCGTCGAGAACGGCAAGCCGAAGTAAAGCCCGCCGGGTGACATGCAACAACAGGCCGGCATTGCCGGCCCGTGCTGTCTCAGCGGCGATACATCGCGGCGTTGATGCAGGCGAAGATGCTGACCACGAACCAGCCGAACGGCAGCAGCGACACCGTGAGCAGCCAGGTGATCACGAACGCGATGCACGCAGCGGCGAACCAGAGGATGGCCGACAGGACGCGGCCCTGCACCAGCTGGCCGAGGCCGGGAATGAAGAAACTGCAGATCGCGGCAATGACGTTGCCAGCCGAACCCTGTGCGCTCATGGGGATGCTCCCGAAAATGCTTGAAGGCGGCGATCCTCCCGCATCAATCTGAATGGGCACGTGAAGGGGGCCGAATGCCCAGTTGCAACCCCACTCGCGGCCGACGTCCGTTGAAGACAGCACTGCCCAAGGATGTCGCCATGTCTCGTCTCCGCTTCGGCCTCTGTGCCCTGCTCTGTCTGACCGTGCTGTTGCCGACGATGACGACGGCCCAGCGCATGCCCGATCTCGTCGCACCGCCGCTGGTGGTCGCCGATGCCGGCGAATCGCCGGTGCAACTCGAATCCGCGTCGATGCGCGTGGAGACCGGCGCCGGTGTCGCGCGGACGACGATCGATCTGACGCTCCGCAATCCATCAAGCCGCGTGCTCGAAGGCAATCTGCAGTTCCCGCTCGCGCCGGGCCAGCAGATCGTCGGCTTTGCGCTGGACATCGACGGCATGATGCGCGATGCGGTGCCGGTCCCGAAGGATCGCGGCCGTGAGGTGTTCGAGACCATCGTCCGCGAGGGTGTCGATCCGGGCCTGCTCGAACAAACGGCGGGTGACGCGTTCCGATTGCGCGTCTACCCGTTCGCGCCCGGCGGCACCCGGCAGGTGCGGCTGGTGCTGATGGCACCGCTGCAGCGCGACGGACGTGCGGACACGGTGACGCTGCCGCTCGCATTCGCCCGCGGGCTCGACCGCATCGAGCTGACGCTGGCAACATCCGGTCGACCGGTGCTGTCCGGACTCGTGGGCACACCCGTGATCACGCGATCCGGCGCAGGTCACCGCATCACGCTGCGCGCTGGCGACATCGCGGATGCCGGCATCGCGACGCTGAAGGTGCCATTCGAACGGCGACCGGCCGTGCAACTGCAGCGCCGCGACGGCGCGACCTGGTTCGTGGCCGATGTGCCGGTCGACGCGGCCGATACGCCGCGCGTGCTGCCGCGCCGCGTCAGTCTGCTGTGGGACAGCTCGATGTCCGGCCGCACACGTGCGCATGCATTGGAATTCGCGCTGCTGGACGCGTATTTCCGCGCGGCCGGCGACATCGAGGTGGAACTGCTGCGTTTGCGCGATGTCGCGGAGGCGCCGCAGCGCTTCCAGGTGCGCGGCGGCGACTGGCGGGCGCTGCGCTGCGAACTGGAGTCGACGGTCTACGACGGCGCGACCGCAGCCGGCGGCTGGACACCTGCAGCGGACACGCCCGAGTTCCTGCTGTTCGGCGACGGCCTGTTCAACCACGGCGCCGACGCGTTCCCGGCGCTCGCCGACGGCCAGCGTCTGTACACCGTGCAGTCGGCGAACGGCGACACGGCGCGACTGGCCGCGCTGGCACAGGCGCGGCATGGACGCGCGATCGACCTGCGCGATGCCGCCGCATTGCCCGCCGCGACCCGCGCACTGCTGCGTGATGAACCAATTCTCGATGCGATCGAAGGCATCGGCGCACGCGAACTCGTCGCCGAGTCGAACGTGGCGATGCCCGGCATCTTGCGCATCGCCGGCCGACTCGATGCGCAGCGCGCCGACCTGACGCTGGTGGTGCGCACCGGCGGCCGCACGCAGCGCATCCCGCTGTCGATCGATGCTGCGCGCACGCCACAGGGTGAGCTGGCCGCATTGCAGTGGGCACGCTTCCAGCTTGCGGCGTTGCAGGCCGAACCCGAGCGCAACCGCCAGCGCATTGCCGCACTCGGGCAGCGCTTCGAACTGGTGACACCCGGCACATCCCTGCTGGTGCTCGAACGCATCGAGGATTACGTGCGCTTCGACATCGCAGCGCCCGCCTCCATCGCCGAAGCGGTGGCCGCCGCACGCCTGCAGACCGCGGCCACGCAGGCGCGCGACCGGCAGACGCGACGCGATGCCGTCGCGCGCGGTTGGGCCGAGCGCATCGCGTGGTGGGAACGCGTGTTTCCGAAGGACGCGCCGCCGCAGATCGCTGCGGCGCAGGAAGCGCTGGACTCCATGGGCGCAATGCCACCGCCACCGCCCGCACCCGCGCCTGCTGCCGCGCCGATGATGATGGCCGAAGCCGCAGCGGCGCCGATGGCGATGCGGTCCGCACCGGCGCCGATCGCGGGCAGCGCGAACGATCTGGCCAATGCATCCGTCGCTGCGTCCCCAGCCGCGACGATCCGCCTGAATCCCTGGCAGTCCGATGCCCCGCTCGCCCGAAGCCTGCGAGAGGCGCCCGATGGCGAGGTCTACGCGCGCTATCTCGATGCGCGCGATGCCGAGGTCCAGGGCACCGCGTTCTATCTGGATGCAGCCGATGTGCTGCAGCGTCGCGGCGAGACCGCGCTCGCACTGCGCGTGCTGTCGAACCTCGCCGAACTGGATCTCGACAACCCGCATGTGCTGCGCGTGCTGGCCTACCGCCTGCGCGAAATGAAGCGCGACGACCTCGCCGTGCCGGTTCTCGAACGCGTGCTGGCGATGCGGCCGGAAGAACCGCAGAGCCTACGCGATCTCGCACTCGCGTGTGCAGCGATCGGGAACCGCCAGCGCGCGATCGATCTGCTCGCCGAGGTCGTCGACGGCGACTGGAACGGCCGGTTCGCCGAGATCGAACTGACCGCGCTGGCCGAACTCAATGCACTGGTTGCGACCGCGCCGGCGCCGCTCGATACCTCGGCCATCGACCCGCGCCTGCTGCGCAATCTGCCGCTGGACCTGCGCGCGGTACTGAGCTGGGACAGCGACGACAGCGACATGGATCTGTGGGTCACCGACCCGGACGGCGAGAAGGCCTATTACGGCAACCGGCTGACCCGTCAGGGCGCGCGCATGTCGCCGGACTTCACCCGCGGCTACGGTCCGGAAGAATTCGCGCTGCGCGATGCCAAGCCCGGCATCTATCGCGTGGAAGCGAACTTCTTCGGCCAGCACCAGCAGCTGGTCACCGGCGCCACGACGCTGCAGCTGTGGTTGAGCACCGGCTTCGGCACCGCGGCGCAGACCGACCAGCGCATCACGCTGCGCCTGTCGGATGCACGCGAGACAGTGTTCGTCGGCGAGTTCGAAGTCGAATGAAGCAGCGCGCCTGCATGCGGCTCACATCGCCGCGTGCAGGCCCGGCCATAACAGCGGCGCGAGCAGCATCCAGATCGCCATCGCGACCATCATCAGGTTCTCGGTCAGCGACACGAAACCCAGCGGCACGTTGCTGCCGCCACCGACGCAGGCGCATTTGAGCGTGCGCTTCCCGATGTAGACCGCCTTGAACACCGAGACCGCACCGATACCGCCGATCACCAGCGCCAGCGGCGCGGAGAACCAGGTCAGCGCGCCGGCCACCATCAGCACGCCGGCGAGCCCCTCGGCGAACGGATACAGCGTCGCGTACGGCACCCAGCGTTTCGCCAGCAGGTCGTAGTTGAGGAACATGCTGGAGAAGGTCTCCACGTCCTGCAGTTTCAGCAGCGCGAGCACACACATGCTCAAACCCACGAACCATTCGGCCGCGCGCACCGTCAGCACGCTGCCGTAAACCGCATAGGACAGCGCGAGCGCCATCAGCGCGGCCATCGCGAACAACGCGGCAACCGGCCGATACGTCGTCGCCTTCGGGTCGCGCACCTTCAACCCCAGGAAACGACGCAGATCGTCGTGGCCGCCGATGCGTATGCCGTCGATGAAGACCTGCGGCGTGGTCTTGACGTCGTGCGCCACCTTGAACGCATCGGTGGCCTCGCGCGTCTCCAGCCAGTGGTCTTCGACGTCGTAGCCGTGGCTGCGCAGCAGATGCCGCGCCTTCAGGCCGAACGGGCAGACATGGCCGGGCATGACCATGCGGTGGAGCGCCGCGCGCGGGCGGGAGGCGGACGTCGACATCGGAATTCCTCGAAGCGACGCCTTGCCGGCGCCGGATACCGCCCTGTATACCGTCCGTACCAGGGTACGGAGTCAAGCGTGGACGCGATGACGATTTCCGCGTTGGCGGATGCAGGCGGTGTCGGCGTCGAGACGATCCGCTTCTACCAGCGCCGCGGTTTGCTGGACACACCGTCGCGCGGCGCGGGCATCCGGCGCTACGGCGAAGCGGACCTGCGCCGGCTGCGTTTCATCCGCAGTGCGCAGGCAGCCGGCTTCACCCTCGACGGCATCGCCGAACTGCTGGCCCTCGATGCGACACGCGACCGCAGTCGCGTGCGCAGCCTGGCGACCGAGCGCATCGCCGCGCTAGATGCCCGCATCGCGGAACTGCAGCAGGCGCGCGATGCGCTGGCCACCTTGGCGCACCGCTGCGGCCGCGGCGGCCGTGGCCCCTGCCCGATCCTCGGCGCGTTCGATGAGGCATCGGAATCCGGCTGAGCGGACGCGGCATTCGCTGAATGCGCTGCGCCGGGATGTCGAAATGGTCGACGCTGCTGCGTCGTCCTATACGAAGCCTGCAGCAGACTGCCGCAGTACACCCGCGCAAACCGCGCACCGACAGGAGTTCCGCCATGTCCTACATCGATGGTTTCGTCATCGCCGTTCCCACCGCGAACAAGCAGAAGTTCATCGACCACGCCACCAGCGGCGATGCGTTCTTCATGGAACTGGGCGCGTCGCGCATCCTCGAGTGCTGGGCCGACGACGTGCCGGACGGCACCCTCACCGATTTCCGCAAGGC
Organism: Luteimonas fraxinea; assembly: GCF_021233355.1. Classification (NCBI taxonomy): domain Bacteria; kingdom Pseudomonadati; phylum Pseudomonadota; class Gammaproteobacteria; order Lysobacterales; family Lysobacteraceae; genus Luteimonas; species Luteimonas fraxinea. The sequence goes on from NZ_CP089507.1 coordinate 745,607, forward strand.
CGTGCAGGCCAAGGACGACGAGACGGTCGTGTTCTCGTGGATCGAATGGCCCGACAAGGCGACTCGCGATGCCGCGTTCGCGAAGATGATGGATGGCAGCGATCCGCGCATGGATCCCGAGAAGAATCCGATGCCGTTCGATGGCAAGCGGATGATCTACGGCGGGTTCAAGCCGGTGGTGGAGTTGGGCGGGAACCGCTGAGGTTGATGGCGTTCTGTCGTCGCAGCGATTGAGGACGACGCGCGCGTGCATTGCATCACGCGCGTGCCGGCCGGCCGGCCAGTTTTCGTGCAGGAGGACGCGAAGATCAAGATGGATCCCAGCGTGCGCTGGGATGACGGGCGGAGTATTCAATGCATGCGGCGGTGACAGAGCACTCCGCCCGGTCCGCACCGCCGTCGCACGGCCCCTCACGGCCGTCATCCCAGTGCACGCTGGGATCCATTTTTGCTGTGCAGTCAAAGCGCACAACGCACCCACAGGTCACAGGCGCCAGCTTCCCCAGAACAAGAAAGGGCGCGCCAACTGGCGCGCCCTTTCCGTTTCTCAGTGACCCGCAGACTCAGCCGACGCGGAACCGGTCGGTATCGTCACGGCCGCTGTTCTCGCGGATGTAGCCGCCGCCGGTGTAGCGGTCATGCGAGACGTACGCGTCCTGCACCGCAGCCTTCGCGCGATCCCAGTCCAGCGGCGAATCGCCGCGACGGTTGGTCCAGTCGCTTTCGAGCTCGGCCGCCAGGCTGTCATCCCAGGCGCGGTCCGCATGGCGGGTGCGTGCATACGCGCCGTAGCGATAGGCCGGCTGGTAGTGGCTGTAGTCCGCATCGGCATCGCGATACGGCGCCTTCTCGAACGCATCGGCGTAATAGGCATCGCTGCGCTCGTACAGATCGTAGGTGCGATCGGTGCGGTCCCAGGCATCGCGGACAGCGGGACGCGCGTCATCCCAGGCAAGACGGGACTCGCCACGTGCCGATTCCCATTCCTCCTGCAGCGACGCTTCAGACTCGCCCCAGTCGCGGGTGCGCTCGGCTTCGCGCGCCTGCAGACCCAGGCCATAGGCCCGTGCGTAGTCGCGGTCGTAATCGTGATCTGCCTTCACGTAGTCGCGTTCGCGATGCGCGTCGCGCCAGTACTCGGTTTCGCCGGTCGGGTCGATGCGCTCGGCGACGCCCTTGCCGACCGCTGCGCCGGCAACGACGCCGATGGCTGCACCGATCAGGGTGCCGACCGGTCCGAATACCGTGCCAGCCGCTGCGCCTGCAGCCGCGCCGCCTGCTGCACCGCCGACACCCACGCCGATCGGATGCGCGCCGGGCGCCTTGGTGATCGGGTCGCGGTTGAGATCGCGGCCGCCGTCCTTGATTTCGTCTTTGTTGCTCATCTCGGGAATCTCCGCTTGCGTTGGGTTCGAGCACCCACCGTGCGGGCCCGCAGATGAAACCGCCGTCGCGAAAACCCCAATGCGCGGTGGAACTGTTCAGTCCCGCGCCACGCGTCTCAGTCGTCGGGCTGCACCTCGCGTCCCGGGTTCGCATTCGGACGCTGCAGCTTCGGCAGGGCACTGACGACGAGCAGCGCCATGACCGTCGTCGCGAGCGCGACCATCTCCTGACCCATGCCCGCGGCCATGCCGATCGCGGCGGTCATCCACACGCCGGCCGCCGTGGTCAGGCCTTCGATGCGCTCGCCCTTGTCGAGCTTCAAGATCGCGCCGGCGCCGAGAAACCCGATGCCGGACACGATGCCCTGCATCACGCGGGTCACGTCGCCACCGTCGATACCGCTCAACAACGGCGCGAGCACGAACAGCGCCGAGCCGATCGACACCAGGATGTGGGTCTTCAGCCCCGCCGCGCGACCTTTGTGCTCGCGCTCCCAGCCCACCATGCCACCGAGGATCGCGGCGACGAGCACGCGCACGACGATCGTCGTCGAGGTGTCCACATCCGGCAATGCGAGTTCACGCGCGACGGCCGCGCCGATCTGGTCGAGCACGCTCATCGCGCCATCGCCGTGCGTTCGATGACGGGGTTACGGACATTCGCTTGCGGCATCGGGGACAGGCTCGGCATCAGGTGAATGGACGCTAGCGCCTGCCCGGTTGGCCCGTGGTGATGACGGTGGGATGACGGCCTTACGCGCATTCGCAACGGAGCATCCCGTAGTGCGCGCCATCGCCGCGCTTGAAAAGCGGCGTCGCGCGCAGCAGTTTTGGCGCTCACTGCCAGGAACCTCCCCCGATGCCGACCTTGTTCGATCCCCTGACCGCCGGCGCATTGTCGCTCGCCAACCGCGTCGTGATGGCGCCGCTGACCCGCAACCGTTCGCCGGACGCGATTCCGCCGCCGCGCACCGCGCTCTATTACGCGCAGCGCGCGACCGCCGGCCTGCTGGTCACCGAGGCCACCGCGATCACCCATCAGGGTCAGGGCTACGCCGATGTGCCGGGTCTGTACGCGCCGGCGCAGCTCGAGGGCTGGCGCCGCGTCACCGACGCAGTGCATGCCGAAGGCGGCCGCATCGTCGTGCAGTTGTGGCATGTCGGTCGCATCTCGCATACCTCGCTGCAGCCCGACGGCCAGGCGCCGGTGGCGCCGTCGGCGATCGCGGCCAAGAGCAAGACCTTCATCCATGACGCCGACGGCAACGGCACTTTCGTCGACACCTCCACGCCGCGTGCGCTCGAACTCGACGAGCTGCCTGGCATCGTCGAGGACTACCGCCGCGCGGCGCGCGCCGCGATCGACGCCGGTTTCGACGGCGTCGAAGTGCATGCCGCCAACGGTTATCTGATCGACCAGTTCCTGCGCAGCGGCAGCAATGCGCGCACGGATGCCTACGGCGGCAGCATCGAGAACCGCGCGCGGTTCCTGGGCGAAGTCATGCGCGCCGTGGTCGACGAGATCGGTGGCGATCGCACCGGCATCCGCATCTCGCCGGTCACACCGGCCAACGATGCACACGATCCGGATCCGCAGCCGCTGTTCGCGCACGTCGTTGAGGTGCTGGCGACGCTCGGTCTGGCGTTCGTGCACATCATCGAAGGTGCGACCGGTGGCGAGCGCGATTACACGCAGGGCGATGCGCCGTTCGACTACGCCGCGCTGAAGGCGACGTATGCGAAGGCTGGTGGCACCGGCGCGTGGATCGTCAACAACGATTACGACAAGGCCGATGCGGAAGCGGCGGTCGCGTCCGGCCACGCCGATGCCGTGGCCTTCGGACGCCCCTTCATCGCGAATCCGGATCTGGTGCGACGGCTGCGCGAGGATGCACCGCTCAACACGCCGGATCAGGCGACGTTCTATGGCGGTGGCGACGCCGGCTATACCGACTATCCGACCCTCGACTGAGGTCGGCATGCGCGCCGCCGGTCATCGGCGGCGCGCTTCTCTGACAGAACGAGTTACGGACGCGGCGGCGGCGTGGTCTGGAATTCCTGACCGGTCACCGGATCGCGTGCGCGACCGGGCACCACTTCCTGCGCGCCGGGCACGATGCGGCCCTGCGCGTCACGCACCTGCGTGGGCATCGCACGTGGCGCGATCGGCTGGTTCGCAGGCGTCGCCGGCTGCGGTCGCATCTGCGGGGCGGGACCGTTGGACGGAATCGTGCCCGGCGGCTGGCCACGCTGCGACGGCGTTGCCGGCACTGCAGGCGTCATCGGCGCGGCAGCAGGCTGCGTCGCCGGACGGGCAGGCGTCGTGGGCTGCTGGAGTTGCTGGGCGAACACGGGTGTCGACGCGAGCGCGAGCAGCATCGGCACACCAAACTTGAAAATGGGACTGGTCATGACGCCTCCGGGGCGCGGGTGAACATCGACCCTATGCCCCGCCTTATGCAGGCCCCATGAAGTTGCCGCGGTCATCGCCCGGCATGACGCCGGGCAATGCGTGCCATTCAGTCGACGCAGATCGTCGATGCCACACCGTCGCGCAGGCGCTGCTGGCAACCGAAAGGATTGGTATCGACGCTGCACGTGCCGCCGAGCTGGGTGCCGTCGACGCTGCCCTCGGGCGCAAGGCACTGGCCTTCGCACTGCTCGGAATCCGTGCATGCCTTGCCGGCGTCGGTCGTCTGGCGCAGGCACTGCTTGACCGGCGCGCGGCCGAGCTGGGTCCACTGCCCACCCACACGCTGGCAGTCGGCTTCGTTGGTCACGGTCGCCTTGTCGGGGCCGCCGACGGGCGTGACCGCATCGGTGCTGCGTTCGGCAGGCGCGCTGCAGGCGGCCAGCAGGGCAACGAGTGCGACGGAAGCGAGGCGCTTGATCATGGCGAGGAGTCCGCGAAGTGGAGTGGCGGCGAGTCTAGCCACGCCGATGTGAACCCATGAGCACGCCTGCATCAGCGCGCACGACCCCACGTGGCCGCGTCATGCGTTGCGGGATCGCACGCATCGGATGTCGATTCCGCACACGTGCGTGCGTCGTCATGATGAGACCGCCGCCCGGCGGCCACCACGCAACCAGAGACACACCATGCGCAAGCTCATCGTTGCAGCGTTCGTCAGCCTCGACGGCGTCCTGCAGGGCCCTGGCGGGCCGCAGGAAGATACCAGCGAAGGATTCGCCTACGGCGGCTGGACCGTGCCCTTCGCCGATCCGGTGTTCGGCGCGTCCATCGACGCCCTGTTCGCGCAGCCCTTCGACCTGCTGCTCGGCCGCCACACCTACGACATCTTCGCCGCGCACTGGCCGCGTGTGCGGGCCGACGACAACGACGCACACCTCGCGAAGCTGTTCAACGGCGTGACCAAGCACGTCGCCACACATCGACCCGAATCGCTGGACTGGCAGAACAGCCGTGCGCTGGGCGACGACGTGATCGGCGCGCTGCGCACGTTGAAAGCGCAGGACGGCCCCGATCTGCTGACCCAGGGCAGCGGCGCGCTCGTGCAGCAGCTGCTGGCGACGGATCTCGTCGACACTCTGCAGCTGATGACGTTCCCGGTGTTGCTCGGCGCCGGCAAGCGGCTGTTCGGCACAGATGCGCAGGCGGTGACCTTCTCACTGCAGACATCCGTCGTGTCGCCGACTGGCATCGTCGTGTCGCGCTACACGCGCGCAGGCGCGGTGGAAACCGGATCGTTCGGGCTCGATTGAGCGGCGCTGGCTGCAGCACTGCCCGTGCAGAGAAGCGCCTGCACCGCACGATGTCGCGATCAAGCGCACCGGATGCGTGCCAGTTGTGTCGTGCTGCGAGTACGCGACCACTGCGTGCGTGGTGCGTGGGCACGTCTCCAGCGCATCCGGGCGGTCACAGATCGACGGACAGCCGTTGTCTGACAGTCGCCGCATCACGCACGTCAGCGCATCGGCGGCGTCGTCATGTGTGCCGGATGGATGTCGACGGAAGCACGGTCAGCTGATGACGGGATGCCGCTGAACCTTCAGCTGGAAACCGGCGTCGCGCGCGCGGCCACATGCGCTGCCCCCGCCAGACGACGGAATGACATCCCACCTATTGACTACATCTGTAGTCAGGCGCAATCTGCCTACAGTTGTAGTCACCAGGGAACATGCCATGCGCAGCAAGACCGTCGGGGACCAGGAGCTGGCCCTTCTGCAGCATATCGCCGAGCACGACGCCGCCTCTGTCGGCGAGGTCGCGGCGACGTTTGGGGAGCCGCGCGGGCTGGCCCGCTCCACGGTGCTGACGATGATGGAACGCCTGCGCGCGAAGTCCTACCTCAAGCGCAAACAGGGCGACGGCGGCGTGTACCGCTACTCGGCCACCGCGCGCCAGGACGACGTGGTGCGCAATGCGGTCGGCAGTTTCGTCGAGAAGACGCTGCAGGGTTCGGTGTCGCCATTCGTCGCGTGGATGTCGGAGCGCAAGGACGTCAGCGCCGACGAGCTTGCCGAACTCGAGGCGCTGGTCGCCAATCTGCAATCCAAGCGCAAGGAGCGTTGAGATGGCCCTCGAACTGATCAGCGACATCCTGCTGCCGCGCCTGCTGGCCGCGAGCGTGCAGTCCGCGATTCTCGTTGCGGTGGTCTGGGCGCTGTGCCGCTTCGTGCCGCGCTTGTCCGCCGCGACCCGGTGCTGGCTGTGGTGGCTGGTCGCGCTGCAGCTGCTGGTTGGTCTTGCGTGGTCCAGTCCGATGGGGCTTCCGCTGCTGCCCGCCGAAGCGGTGCAGCCCGCGCTGCAGGTCGCACAGGTCGCGCCGGCGATCACGTCGGACGAGGCGTCCATCGTGTTCGCACCGACACAGGCAACTGCGGCATCGCCCGCGTGGTCGTGGCCGCTCGCGCTCGCCGTGGCATGGCTGCTGGGTCTCAGCGTGATGGTCACGCGCAGCCTGCGTGGCTGCCTCGCGACGCGCCGCCTGCTGCGCACGTCGGTGCGCTGTCGCGACCGCAGCCTGCTGCATGCACTCGCGCTCGCCGCCGAGGCACATGGCCTGCGTGCGCCTCCGCGTCTGCGCCTGTCGGATGCGATCGATTCGCCGCAGCTCGTCGGTCCGTGGCGCCCGGTCCTGCTGCTGCCTGCGCACCACGCGGACTCGATGCAGCCCGATGAACTCGATATGGCGCTGACCCACGAACTGGTGCATCTGCAGCGCCGTGATCTGTGGCTCGGCCTCGTGCCGGCACTCGCGCAACACCTGTTCTTCTTCCATCCCCTCGCCCATCTGGCCGCACGCGAATACGGCCTGAGCCGCGAAGCCGCCTGCGATGCCGCCGTGCTCGAAGGCAACCGTCACTGCGCGCGCGAATACGGCCAGCTGTTGCTGCGCCTCGGCGTCGCACCGCGTCCCTGCGCCGGGCTGGCCAGTGCCTCGCCCGACTTCACCCTGCTCAAGCGGAGACTCACCATGCTGCAGACCACTTCGTCCTTCCCGCGCATCGTCGCGGTGCTGATGACCGTCGCGATCGGCGTCGTCGGTGTCATGCCCTATCGCCTGACCGCTGCGACACCGGCCGCCGCACCGCAGACACCCCCCGTCGCCGCAGCGCGTCCGGCGCCTGCATCGAAGCCGACGCCACTTACGACACGCACGTCGACGACGACCGCAACCCGGAATGGCGTCGCCGTCGATCCGGCCGACATGCCCGCGCCGCCGGCCCCCGCCGCGCCGCCGCGGCCTGCCGCACCACCGGCACCACCGGCACCGCCCGCGCCGGTCGCACCGCCCGAACCACTTGGCGCTGGGCTGCGCGGCACGTTCACGCTGGGCATGGAGGCTGGAGAGAACGCGTTCGTGCTGCTCGACGACGACCACAGCATCGCGGTCAGTGCCACGTCCGATCTGCGCGAAGCCCAGGCAGTACGTCACGGCGATGCGCCAGTGCTGTGGATGCGTCGCGGCGATGCGCGCTACGTGGTCCGCGACCGCGCCACGATCGAGGCGATCCGCGATGCATACGCCGAAGTGACCGCACTCGGCGCGGCGCAGGGCGCACTCGGCGCACGCCAGGGCACGCTCGGTGGGCAGCAGGGCACGCTCGGCGCACGCCAGGCGGAGATCGCGGTGCAGACTGCGCAGCGCGCGCTTGCGAACGTCAACGTCCGGGCGACCGTCGATGCGAACGTCACTGCCGCGCTGCAGACCCAGCAGGCCGGGATGCAGGCGGAGATGCAGCGCCTCGCCACACAGCAGGTGGCGCTGGCACGCGAACAGACCGCACTCGCGACGCGCCAGCAGACCGCCAGCGCGCGCGCCGAACGCGAAGCCCGTGCGCTGATGGATGCGGCAATCCGCAACGGTCTGATCGAGCGCCTCTGAGTCCTGAGGATCGCGCAGTGCAGCCGATGGCGGCGCTGCAACCCGACACGCCCTGCACCACCGGCCTGAACCCGCAGGCTGGTGGTGATCACGTGCGCGACTGCGTGCCGGTGGCGCAGAACGACACCTCTTCCCGGAGCAGCCTGTGCCCGCATACCGCACGCCGCCAGACTTGAATCATTCACGACGCCGCCTGTGCGCAGGCCTCGCACTGCTTCCGCTGGCCATTGCGACACCGCGCGCATTCGCAAGTCCGGGCACGCAGACGGCCGGTGGCTGGGGCATCGATCTCGCACACATGCAGACCGGGATCGCGCCGGGCGACGACTTCTACACCTACGTCAACAAAGGGTGGCTGGAGACTGCACAACGTCCTGCCGGCTACACGCAGTACAACGAATTGAACGCGATGTTCCTGCGCACGCAAGCGCGCATCCGCACGATCATCGAGGATGCAGCGGCGCAGCCCACAGGCAGCAGCAAGCTGGCAGATCTCTACACCAGCTACGCCGACGTCGCGGCAATCGACCGCGCGGGCCTGCAGCCGATCCAGGCGGACCTGGACGCGATCATGGCGATCGACAGCGCCGACGGCGTCGCCGCATGGATGGCGCACCCGATGTCGCACACCATCGCGGGTGCCTATGTGTTCCTGGATGCGGGAGACACACGCCGCAGCCTGCTGCATCTCGACCAGCAGATCGCCAACGGCCGCGTCGTGGGCCTGCCGCGGGCGAGCCAGTACGCAATGACCGACGCCACAAGCACCGCGCAACGCGCGGCCTACGTCGACTACATCGCGCAGACGCTGGCGCGCGCCGGCATCGACGACGGCGAAGCTCGCGGCGCGGCTGTGCTCGCACTGGAGACGCGTCTCTCCGCGGTGCAGTGGAACGCCGAACTGCTGCGTGACCGCAGGCGCAACTACCACCCGATGCCGGTGTCGGAACTCGATGCCTATGCGCCGGGCTTCCCGTGGGTGGCGTATCTCACCGCGACCGGCCATCCGCCCGTCGACACCATCGTGCTCAACACCGACACCGCGATTCGCGATTGCGCGGCGATCTTCGCCGGGACGCCGGTGGACACATGGCGCGCGTATATCGCCTTCCACTGGATCCACAACCACGCGCACCTGCTGCCGACGGCCTACCAGGACGCCAGCTTCCAGTTCTACGGCACGACGCTGGCCGGCCAGACCACCCCGCGATCGCGCGCGGACCGCGGCATCCAGTTCGTCAGCCAGAATCTTCCGGAACTCGTAGGTGCGCGATACGTCGCACAGTTCTTCCCGCCTGAAAGCCGCGACGCGATCGATGCGATGGCGCCCTTCATGAAGCAGGCCTTCCGCACGCGCATCGAGGCCGCGGACTGGCTGGATGCCGACACGCGCGCGACCGCGCTGGCGAAAATCGACGCGATGGGCCTGCGGCTCGGCTATCCGGATGATCTGCGCGATTACGCCGAGGTCGACATTGCGCCGACCGATCCGATCGGCAACATCCATCGCCTGCTTGCCGCCAAGGTTGCGCTGGAGTCGCGTCATCTCGTGGATCCCACGCTGCCGTACCGCTGGCATCTGCCGCCCCAGTCGGTGGATGGCAGCTTCAGTCCGCAGCTCAATGTGGTGACGTTTCCGGCCGGACTGCTGCAGGCGCCCGCGTTCGATGCGACCGCCGACGCCGCGGTGAACTTCGGCGCGATCGGCGCCGTGCTCGGCCACGAGATGGCGCACGGTTTCGACGATCAGGGCTCGCGCTTCGACGACCAGGGCAATCTGCGCGACTGGTGGACGCCTGCGACACGCGCGGCGTTCGATGCGCGCACCGACGTGCTCATCGCGCAGTTCGATGCGTATGAGCCGCTGCCCGGCGCGCATCTCGACGGGCGCCGCAGTCTCGGCGAGAACCTGTCGGATCTGGTCGGCGTGACCATCGCGCTCGATGCCTATCGTCTCTACGCCGCCGCGCACGGCATCGACACCCGCGCGAAGCGCGACGACTTCACCGGCGAACAGCGTTTCTTCCTCGGATGGGCGCAGCTGTGGCGCTGTCTCGACACCGAGGCCTCGCTGAAATCCGACATCGAGCAGGGCTACCACTCGCCCGCGCGCTACCGGGTCAACGGCGTTGTGCGGAATCTGCAGGCCTGGTACGACGCGTTCGAGGTGCGCGAAGGGCACGCGCTGTTCGTCGCGCCATCGGCACGCGCGTCGATCTGGTGAACCGTTGCGGCCTCAGCGCTCCGGCCAGTACCAGGCGGGCGCATCCAGCATGCCCTGCCCGTCGATCGTCGTCTGGCTGTCGCGTTTGACCAGCTGGACCGGATTGCAGTCCGGGCTCTGCTCTAGTGCGGCGATCAGCCGCGTCGCATGCGAGACCACCCAGACCTGGGTGCGCCGCGATGCACCGGCGATCAGTCGCGCCAGGGCCGGCAGCAGATCGGGATGCAGGCTGGTCTCGGGTTCGTTGAGCACCATCAGCGGCGGCGGGCGCGGTGTGTGCAGCGCGGCGATCCACAGCAGATAGCGCAGCGTGCCGTCCGACAGCTCGGCGGCCGACAGTGGCCGCAGCAACCCGTGCTGGCGGAACTGCAGCGAGAAGCGCCCGCCTTCCACCAGCACCTCGACGCGCGCGCCGGGAAATGCATCGGCGACCGCGGCATCCAGCGCCTGGACATCACCGATCTCGCGGATCGTCGCCCAGGCCGCGGCGAGATCGTGGCCGTCGTGACTGAGGACCGGCGTGCGCGTGCCGAGCTGGGGCAGACGCGCCGGCGCATCGGCATCGGCGCGGAAGTGATCGTAGAAGCGCCAACCGCGGATCGTTTCGCGCAGCTGCAGCACTTCGGGCGCATTGCGCGGATCGGCGATCTGGCCGAACAGGCTCTCGAACGGATTCAGATGCTCACCGGCGACGCGCCATTCGCGACCGTCTCGCACGTGCACCAGCGCACCGCGGCGATCGACCAGCGTGTTGCCCCGACGCAGGAACGGGCCGCCCCAGATCACCTCGCGCTTGATCTCGGGATCCTGCGCGAACAGCGACTGCGAGGGCACAGGCAGACCGAGATCGATCGCGTAGCCGAAGTCACCGCCGGCGAAGCCGAGCTTCAACGAGACCGGCTGCTGTCGCGGGCCACCCTCGATCGGCACCTCGCCGCGGCGCATGCGTGCGCTGAGCGTTTCCGGCCCAGCCCACAGCGTGGACTGCAGGCCACCTTCGCGCGCCAGCGCCGACACCACGCCGCCCTGCGCGGTTTCGGCCAACAGGCGCAGCGCGCGATACAGGCTGGACTTGCCGCTGCCGTTGGCACCGGTGACGAGATTCAGCCGCCCCATCGGCACGACCAGCGTGTGCAACGAACGGTAATGGGCGATGGCGAGCGTAGTGAGCATGCAGGTCAGCGATCCGGGCGCGACGTGTTGTGTATTACTTCGACGTCGCAGGCCCTGCGATCTTCAAGCGCACGCGCGCGATGAAGCTGTCCGACGCCAGATACAGCGTGTGACCGTCGCCGCCGAAGGTGACATTGGCGACCGCGCCGCCGGTTTCGATACGACCGAGCCGCGTGCCATCCGGCGCGAACACCAGCACGCCGCTGGGACCGGTCGCGAGCACGGTGCCATTCGCGGCGACGGTCATGCCGTCCGGCAGACCGGGCGCGTCGTCGCCGACCAGATCACCGGCATCGGCGAACACGCGTCGCGAGGTGACGGCGCCTTCGGCGTCGAGTGCATACGCCATCCAGATCGCGCGTTCGGGATCGGAATTGGCGACATACAGCGTGCGTTCGTCGGGCGACAGCGCGATGCCGTTGGGACGGGTCAGGCCGTCGTCGAGCAGATGCACACGGCCGTCGGTATCGAGCCGGTAGACGCCGTTGAACGGCAATTCCTTGACCGGCGACTCATCGAGATCCTTCAGGCCGTACGGCGGATCGGTGAAGAAGATCGCGCCGTCGCTACGGCGCACGACATCGTTGGGGCTGTTGAAGCGGCGGCCGTCGAATGCGCGCGCCAGCACGGTCTTCTCTTTGGTCCGCGGATCGAGCCGTGCCAGCGTGCGGCTGCCGGAATCGGCCAGCAGCACCGTGCCCGACGGCTCCGCGTGCAGGCCGTTCGCGCCGGCCTCGCGCAGCACATCGGTGGGTGGACCGTCGTAGCCGGAGGGTTCCAGGAACACCGACAGGCCCTCCGCTTCCGACCAGCGATGGATGCGGTTCTGCGGCACGTCGGTGAAGAGCAGATAGCCGCCATCCTCGATCCACGCTGGGCCTTCGGCCCAGGTGAAGCCCTCGGCCAGACGCTCGATCTTTGCGTCGGACGCGATCACGGCATCGAAGCCCGGCGCGTAGGCGGTCAATCCGCCGATCGCGGGACGCTCGCTAGCCGACATCGCGGGACCGCCCGCGCAACCGCCGAGCAGTGCGGCACACACCAGGCCGGAGAGGGGTCGGAAGGGCTGCATCGGCGGGCCTCGCATGGGATCGGGCCGCACAGCCTGCCACGACGCGCGCGAGTAGCGCGCCAGTTGCACGCCTACGCGTGCGGGTCAGAGCCGCAGCACGGACTGCATCGCGCGCGCGATCCAGCCGCTGAACTGCATCGGCGCATCGGACGCAGCCACGCAGATGCACGGCACGCCGTGGCTGGTGACCGGCTGGTGCTCGGTCTCGTGATCGAGATCGGCGACGTCGCCGGGGCCGAAATGGCCGAGCACGTCGTCGTAGGCGCCGCGCAGGATCAGAGTCAGTTCGTTATTGCCGTGGCTGTGCATCGGCATGCGCTTGCCCGACGCCGTGCGCAGCATCAGCAGTTGCGCGCCGAGTGCCTCGTCCTGCGCGCGCAACAGATGGATGCCCGGTCCCACCGCGCGCCAGCGCAGCGTGGAATACCGCTCGCCGAACCAGGGCCGCAGCGGCGTGGGCAGCAGATCGGGATCGACAGGCGCCGGCTCGGCAATGACGACGGGCGGCGCAAGCGCTTCGCCTTCAAGCCGCGCACGGAACGTATCGCGCGCGGGTGCCGACAACGGCGCGCCTTCCTGTTGCTCGATCAGGCGCGCGCCGATTGCATCGGCCGCATGCAGATGCGCGCGACAGCTCGCGCATAGTTCCAGATGGCTGGCGACGACGGCCGCGAACGCGACCGGCAGCGCGCCGGCCGAATAGCCGACCAGCGTGGCGTGATCGAGATGGCGGACCGGCACGTTCATGCTTCGCCTCCCAACCCGCGCCGCAATTTCGCGAACGCACGGCGCAGCGTCGACTTCACCGAGCCCAGCGGCATGCCGAGCTCATTGGAGATTTCGGAATGGCTCTTGGATTCGAGATACGACATGCGGATCAGACGCGCCTGGCCGACCGGCAGCGCATCGATCGCGCGGCCGAGGCCGACATGATCGGTGAAGGCTTCGGGCCCGCTCGCGCCGATCTCGCCATCGTCGTCGTGCAGCAGTTCGACATCGTCGGGCCACGCGGTCGCCGACGCGCCGCGACGCAGCGAATCGATATGCAGGTTGCGCGCGATGCGGAACAGCCAAGTGCCGAGACTGGCGCGTTTGGCATCGAAGGAACGCGCGCGGCGCCACAGCCGCAGCATCGCTTCCTGCACCAGATCCTCGGCCTGCGCGGATTGAATACCCTGGCCCAGCAGATAGCGGTTGAGCCGCGGCGCGAAGTGGTCGTAGATCCGCATGAAGCAGTCGACGTCGGCATTCGCCGCCACGCGGGTCATCTGGTCGGACCAGAACACCGCGTCGGGAGCCGGATCGGCGAGCAGTTTGGACATGCGAACCGCCCCGTGCAGGGGCGTGACCTTCGAAACGGCGGTGGCAGGCAGCTTGGGCATAGCGCCGTGTGGGCAACGTGCAGGCGGAGACATGAGGTCATACGCCGCAGGGGCGCGATTGGATTCCCTGGGCACGCGCATCACCGCGCCGCGCCTGGATTGTGCCCTGCGCCGCAACAGTTCTTCGCTGGCGCGGCCGTTTAACGCCCCCACTTGGAGGCATAGCCTGTCCGCATCGTGGCCGCGCGCGTTGCCGGCCGCTCTGGAGCGCACCGATGACCCGCCTGCCCGCCCTCTACATCTCGCATGGCTCGCCGATGACCGCGTTGCAACCGGGCCAGGTCGGCGAACGCCTGGCCGAACTCGCGCGCACACTGCCCAGACCCAGAGCGATCGTCATCGCGTCCGCGCACTGGCTGGCGCGTGCGCCGCTGGTCGGTAGCGCGGCGACGCCCGAGACCATCCACGATTTCGGCGGTTTTCCGCAGGCGTTGTTCGATATCCAATACCCCGCGCCCGGCGACACCGCGCTCAGCGCGCGGGTGGCTGACCTGCTGCAGGCGGCCGGACTGCCGCCGCAGCTCGACCCGCAACGCGGTCTCGATCACGGCGTGTGGGTGCCGCTTCGGCTGCTGTATCCCGACGCCGACATTCCGGTGGTGCTGGTGTCGATCCAGCCGGGTCTCGGCCCGGCGCACCAGTTCCAGATCGGCCGCGCCCTGGCGCCGTTGCGCGACGAGGGCGTGCTGGTGATCGGCTCGGGCAGCATCACCCACAACCTGCACGACTGGCGCAGCTATGACGAAGCGCGTCAGGCGCCTTATGTGCAGCCCTTCATCGACTGGCTGGAGCAGCGGCTGGCGGCAGAGGATGTGGACGCACTACTCGACTACCGGAAGCAGGCCCCGTTTGCCGAACGCGCGCATCCGACCGATGAACACCTGCTGCCGTTGTACGTCGCGATGGGCGCCGGCGGCACGCCGATGCGCGCGCAACGCATCGATGCCGGCATCGATATGGGCTTTCTGGCGATGGACATCTACCGGTTCGATGGAGAACCGGGAGCGCAAGCACACGAGTAAGGCGTGCCGCGGGACGGGCGTGCGGTCACGTCGCCCAAAGAAAAAGCCACCCGCTCCGTACACGGGGCGGATGGCTTCAGAGGTCACGCGAGGATCAGCGGCGCTTGGCGATCCGGTCGCGCATATGCGCTTCGTCGTCGAGCCAGTTCTGGTCCTTGTTCTTCAGGAAGAAGACGTAGACCACCAGCGAGACCGCGATGATGACGGTGGCGTAGATGGCGAACGTGATCACCTGGTCCGACTTCAGCGCGGCCTGGTACAGCAGCGGCGCGGTGCCGCCGAAGGCCGAGTTGGCCAGCGCGTAGCCGAGGCCCACACCCAGCGCACGGATGTGCGTCGGGAAAAGTTCCGCCTTCACCACCGCGTTGATCGACGTGTAGCCGGTCAGGATGATGAAACCGATGCCCAGGATGATGAAGGCCGACAGTGCGCTCGTCTGCTGCGGCAACGCCGTCACCAAATACCAGGTGTAGAGCACGCCGCCGATGCCGAAGAACACCAGCAGGCTCTTGCGGCCCACGCTGTCCGACAGCCAGCCGCCGATCGGCTGCAGCACCATCAGGAAGGTCAGCAGGCCGAGGTTGATCAGCGTGCCCACCATGACGTCGTCGCCGGCGAACGCGGTCTGGATCATCTTCGGACCGTTGACCGAGTAGGTGTAGAACGCGACCGTGCCGCCCGCGGTGATCAGGAAGCACAGCAGCAGCGGACGCCACTGGTTCACGAACAGCTCGCGGATCGAGCCCGACGCCTCCGCGCCACCGGTCCTGGCGGCCTTGATCGAATCCGATTCCAGCGATTCGTCCATCGTGCGGCGCAGCCAGAACACCACGATCGCGGCGAGGCCACCGATGCCGAACGCCACGCGCCAGCCCCACTCGGAGATCTGCGAGGTATCGAGCAGCAGCAGCATCGCCAGCAGCGTCGCCTGCGCCAGCACATGGCCGCCGACCAGGGTCACGTAGTGGAACGAGGACAGGAAGCCACGACGGCCGGGAATCGCGGCCTCGGACATGTAGGTCGCACTCGCGCCGTACTCGCCGCCGGTCGCGAAGCCCTGGATCAGGCGCGCGATCAGCAACAGCACCGCGGCCCAGATGCCGATCTGCTCGGCGGTCGGGCTGATCGCGATGAGGAACGAACAGCCCGCCATCACCGACACCGACACCGTCAGTGCCAGGCGCCGGCCGTAGCGGTCGGCAAAGCGGCCGAAGTACCAGGCGCCGATCGGGCGCATCAGGAAGGTCGCGGCGAAGATCGCCCAGACGTAGAGGGTGGAGTTCTTGTCGTCGGGCGAGAAGAACTGCGACTCGAAATAGACCGCGAACACCGAGTACACATAGACGTCGAACCACTCGACGAGGTTGCCGGCCGAACCCTTCAGGGTGTTCGACACGGACCGGCGCAGGCTGGCCGGCCGGGCCGCATTGGGAGCGGCGGGTGGCGCCGCGGAGCTTGAAGCAGTCATCTTGGATGGGCCTGCGTGGGGGCAAGGGATGGCGAGTATAGGCACCGGAGCGGGTGGGATCGGCGTCAATAGCGAAGAGGTATTAGGGCAACGTCGAAAAAATCGTCATTCCCGCGAAGGCGGGCTCTTCAACGGACGCATGTCCGGTCATCCAGTGCCTTGGCGCTCAACGGCTTGAAAGCCTCTGGATCCCGCCTTCGCGGGAATGACGTGAAGAGGAACTCGATCAGCATCGCCTGCGACGAACACGAGCTTCAGACGTGCCGCGCCGGGCCTGCGCGCCCATCGGCTTGCCGGATCGGCCGCCTCAACGTGTGATATCCGCCGCCCCCGCGCGAACCACCTCATGACAGGTTCGACACGGACTTCCATGGACACCACGATGCCCCTCGCGCACGACCGCGCCGCATTCACCCGGCTGCTGCAGGACCACCACGGCATCGTCGCGACCGTGGCCGCCAGCTACTGCCGCGATCCGGACGACCGCGCCGATCTGGCCCAGGAAATCGCCGTGCAGCTGTGGCGCGCGTGGCCGAAATACGACCCGGCCAAGGCCTTCAGCACCTGGATGTACCGGATCGCGCTGAACGTGGCGATCAGCGCGGTGCGCAGCGCGACGGTGCGTCATCGCCATGCGGTACCCCTCGACGAGACCCTGCACGACCTCGCCGATCCCGCGCCGCGCGACCCGCAGGCCGAACAGCAGGTCCGCGCCCTGCACCGCTTCATCCACGCCCAGGCGCCGCTCGATCGCGCCCTGCTGCTGCTCTATCTCGACGACCGCAGCCACCGCGACATCGCCGAAATCCTCGGCCTCTCCGAAACCAACGTCGCCACCAAGATCAGCCGGCTGCGCCAGCGCATCCGCCACGAACTCTAGAGGACCCGCCATGGAACCCGATGACCTGAAAGCCGCCTGGCAATCGCTGGAAACACGCATGGCCCGCAGCGACGCCGTGCAGCTCGCCTTGCTGCGCGAAACCCGGCTGGTGCGGGCCAGGGGACAGCTGCGCCCGCTGAAGCTCGGCCACTGGCTGCAGGCCGCACTCGGCATCGCGCTGATCGTGCTCGGCGTCGCCTGCTGGACCCGCAACACCGATGTCGCCGGACTGCTGATCGCCGGCATCGCGGTGCATGCCTTCGGCGTGCTCACGATCCTCGGCGCGACCGCGACGCTGGTTCTGGCAGGCCGCGTCGACTACGCCGCGCCAGTGCTGCAGATCCAGCGCCAGCTGGCCGCGTTGCTGCGTGTCTACGCATTGAACTCGGGACTGTGCGGCGCACCGTGGTGGGTCATGTGGCTGCCGGTCGTGGTCGCATTCGCCGGCCTCGGCGATGCGCCGTCGTCGGGCGCCACGCCGGCCTGGATCGTCTGGAGCTTGGTCATCGGCGGTGTCGGCCTCGCCGCGACCTGGTTCTACGCCTGGCGCAACCGCGCACGCCTTCTCGCCAAAGCAGAGGGCCCGATCAACTGCGCCGACGGCGCAGACGGCATCCGCCGCAGCCAGCGCCTGCTCGACGAGATCGCAGCGTTCGAGGCGGGTTGAGCGCGGATGCCTGGAACGCGACGCGGACCGTTACACCTCTCCCTCTGGGAGAGCGCCTGCCCCGGACTCGATCCGGGGTCGACGCGCGAAGCGCGTCGGGTGAGGGGTGCGGCCAGTAGCCAACACAAGAGACGCGTCCCACGCCTCGCAATTCGCGCATCCCCCTGCTGCACAGAGAACGACGCGCGCATTCATCGCACTCGCATCTACGCCCACTCCGCGGATACACGACCGCAGCGCCACCACCGCCATCCGCCTTACACCGCGATCCAACCCGCTTTCATCCATCCGCCGCTTCACCCGAATCACGCCATCACGATCTCCGCGTCACGTGTTCCTGCCATCGGTCTGCGTCAGATGGGCGCAATCCATTGCACAGGACGACACGATGAAAGCGCTCACCTACCACGGCAGCAAGGATGTGCGGGTCGACACCGTGCCCGATCCGGTCCTGCAGGACGCCGACGACATCCTGCTGCGCGTTACCGCGACCGCGATCTGCGGCTCGGACCTGCATCTGTTCCGCGGCAAGATTCCCGAGCTGCACAAGGGCGACATCCTCGGCCACGAGTTCATGGGCATCGTCGAAGACGTCGGCAGTGATGTGACCAACGTGCGCAAGGGCGACCGCGTGGTGATCCCGTTCGTCATCGCCTGCGGCGACTGCTTCCATTGCCGTCTGGCCGAGTTTTCCGCATGCGAAACCACCAACACGGGCACCGGCGCCGCACTCAATTCCAAGGGCATGCGGCCGCCTGCGGCGCTGTTCGGTTTCAGCCATCTCTATGGCGGCGTGCCCGGCGGCCAGGCCGAGTACGTGCGCGTGCCCAAGGGCAACGTTGGCCCGATCGTCGTACCCGATGCGTTGCCCGACGAGCAGGTGCTGTTCCTGTCCGACATCCTGCCGACCGGCTACCAGGCCGTGCTCAATGCGCGCGTCACCAGGGGGTCGACGGTTGCGATCTTCGGCGCCGGTCCGGTCGGCCTGATGGCCGCGGCGTGCGCGAAGATGCTCGGCGCCGAGCGCATCTTCATGATCGACCGCTACCAGTACCGCCTCGACTTCGCAGTCGCGACCTACGGCGTGATTCCGATCAACTTCGAGGACACCGACGACCCGGCGGAAGAGATCATTTCGCAGACCAATGGTCGCGGCGTGGACGCGACGATCGACGCGGTGGGCTTTGAAGCCAAGGGCAGCAAGGCGGATACCATCGCCACCCAGCTCAAGCTCGAAGGCAGCAGCGGCGCCGCATTGCGCCAGTGCATCGCGGCAACGCGTCGCGCCGGCACGGTCAGCGTGCCGGGTGTGTATGCCGGCTTCATCCATGCCTTCATGTTCGGCGATGCCTTCGACAAAGGCCTGCGTTTCGAGATGGGCCAGACCAATGTGCAGAAGTACATGCCCGAACTGCTGGAACACATCGGCGAAGGCCGCCTGCAGCCGGACGTGATCATTTCGCACCGCATGGCACTCGCCGATGCAGCCAAGGGTTACGAGATCTTCGACGGCAAGGAAGACGCCTGCCGCAAGGTCGTGCTGACGCCCTGATCGCGACTCCCGGCTCGCTCAAACGCAAACGGCGCCTCGAGGGCGCCGTTTGCATGTGCGGATTGAAGCATCGCCTCAGGCGGCGCCGGCTTCCGCGCCACCGCGCTGCAATGGATCGGCCAGCGCTTCACCTTCGCCGACGAAGGTCAGCGCCACGGAATTCAGGCAGTGCCGCTCGTGCGTCGGCGGCGGGCCGTCCGGAAACACATGACCCAGGTGGCTGCCGCAGCGCGCGCAGACTTCCTCGACGCGGACCATGCCGTGGCTGGTGTCCCGGATCAGGGTGATGTGGTCCGGGTCGTAGGGCGCGAAGAAACTGGGCCAGCCGGTGCCCGAATCGAACTTCGCGCTGGAGCGGAACAGCGGCAGTGCGCACAGGCGGCAGCAGTAGGTGCCCTCGCGCTTGTTGTCGAGGAACACGCCGCAGAACGGCGCCTCGGTGCCGTGCTGCAGCAGCACGCGGCGCTCGTCGGCGGACAGGTCGGCCTCGAGCGCGGAGCGCTGTTCGGCGGAAGGCGGGGTGAGATCGAAACGGCTCATGGGAGTTCCGGCAGTTCGCGGGTTCCCACAAGATGGCGACGCACAGGCCGCTGCACAACCCGTTACTTCAGGCGAGCGCCGCGCGCCCACGTGTCCGGCGCCACACACGCCGTGCCAGCGCATACAGGCCCAGATGCGCGATGGCCGACACGGTCGCCACGATGCCGCCGATCAGCAGCGGCAGCACCGCGCCGAACGTGAAGGTCATCGCCAGCACGAAGCCCAGCAGGCACTCGGCGCGATAAGCCGGCAGCACTAGGCCAAGCACCAGCGCCGACAACAGCACCGCGAACGCGGCGTCTTCCACCCCGCTGACGAACGCAATCGAAAGCGCAGCACCGAGTGCAGCCGCGATGACGAATCCGAGCCACGCAATGCGCATCGCGCGGCCCGGGTTGGCATGTCGTTCGACGCGTCGCGCAACGCGCCCGGTGACGAACCACGTCAATGCGGGCAGCAGCACCAGACCCCAGCCATTCCACACCGCCGGCAGGTCCGGGCGAGCAAGCAGATGGTGGCTGACGATGCCGCCATGCAGATGCTCCCAGGCCAGATGCGCCAGTTCGGCCAGCAGGACTGCGGCCACCAGCCACACACGCCAGCTGCGCGAGTGCGCCAGCGCGACGTGTCTCATGTTGTGTTGCGTGGCAGTCACTGGCGGCGCTCGTATCGGTGCTGCATCGAATCTAACGGGCGCTACCGCCGCGCGCCCGTGGCGTTCGCCATCCTGACTTCCGGCGGTCGACCCGCCGGAGCGCGATCGACCCTTCAGGCGTCGGGCGTGACGCCCAGCACCGCCGCCATCCGTGTGGCCAGCGCATCGACCGTGAACGGCTTGCCGATCAACTGCACACCCGCATCGAGTACGCCGTCCTGCACCAGCGTGTTGCGGCTGTTGCCGGTGGTGAACAGCACCTTGAGATCCGGCCGGCGCTTCAGCGCTGCGTCGGCCAGCTGGCGGCCGTTGACCTCGGGCATCACCACGTCGGTGAACAGCAGCACGATGTCGGGATGCGTCTCCAGCAGTTGCAGCGCCTTGGCGGCGCCATCCGCGGCGAGCACGCGGTAGCCGAGTTCGTTCAAGGCATCGGTGGAGAACTGCCGCACCGCCGGTTCGTCGTCGACGACCAGCACCAATTCCTGATGACCGCGGAGCGGCGTGGTGGCGTCCACATCGGCCAACGCGGCCACATCGACCTGACCTTCGAGTCGCGGCAGCCAGATCCGCACGACCGTACCCTGCCCGACGTCCGACGTCATCCGCACATGGCCGGCCGACTGCAGTACGAAGCCGTAGACCTGCGACAACCCGAGCCCGGTGCCCTTGCCGACCTTCTTGGTCGTATAGAACGGATCGAAGGCTTTGGCCATCACGTCCGGCGGCATGCCGCTGCCGTCGTCGGACACGGTGATCAGCATGTACTGGCCGGGCGGCACGTCCTGCGGATCGGCAGCGCTGCCACGCGCGATCTCGCAGTTCGAGGTTGCGATCGTCAATCGCCCACCGCCGGGCATCGCGTCGCGTGCGTTGACCGCGAGATTGAGGACCACATTCTCGAGCTGGTTGGCATCGACGTGCGTGGACCACAGGTCCGCGGCGAGATCGGTCTGCAACCGCACGCTGCTGCCCAGCGAATGCGCGAGCAGATCCGACATGCCCGCGATCAGGCGGTTCGCATCCACCGGCACCGGCTGCAGCGGTTGCTGCCGCGAGAACGCGAGCAGGCGCTGGGTGAGTTGCGCGGCACGGTTCGCACCGTCGATCGCCATGTCGATGTAGCGCTTGGTGCGTGGATCGGGATGGTCCTTCAGGCGCGAGGCCAGCAGATCCAGCGGTCCGACCACGGCCGCGAGCATGTTGTTGAAGTCGTGCGCGATGCCGCCGGTCAGCTGGCCCACTGCTTCCATCTTCTGGCTCTGACGCAGCGCATCTTCGACACGGGTGCGCTCGGCGACTTCCGCCAGCACGCGGCTTTCCAGCCGCTCGTTCAATTCCTGCAGGCGCGCGTCGGCGCGCTTGCGTTCGGTCACGTCGATGACGACACCGAGCACGCGCAGACAGCGCTCGCCTTCGAACAGGCCGCGCCCCTTGGCCGCGACCCAGCGCACGACGCCATCCTCCTTGCCGATGGTGCGGTACTCCACGTCGTAGAGCGCGCGCCGGGCGGGATCGGCCGCCGCGTCGAAGGCGGCGCTCGTGGCCTCGAGATCCTGCGGATGCAGGCCGTCATAGAAATCGCGCAGCGTCACCGGGGCATCTGCCGAGATGCCGAACATGGCCTTCGTGCGGGGCGGCCAGATCAGCGCGTTGTGGACGAGGTCGACATCCCAGAAGCCCATGTCACCCGCATCGGTCGCCAGGCGCAGACGTTCCTCGCTTTGCGCGAGCGCGGCCTCGGCGGCCTTGCTCGCCGACAGGTCCAGCATCGCGCCGATCATGCGCACCGGTTCGCCGGCGACATTGCGCAGCACGGTGCCGCGATCGAGCACGGCCGCATAACTGCCATCGGCCCGCTGGAACCGGTATTCGCCTGTCCAGACCGAGCCGTCGCCTTCGATGACGGCGTGGATCTGCGTATCGATCCGCGCACGGTCGTCGGGATGGATGTGGTCGATCCACCACTGCGCACCGGTCTCCGTCTCCGCATGCCCGAACAGCGTGGTCAGCGCCTCGTTCCAGACGACGTGACCGTCGTCCATGCGCCAGTCCCAGATCGCATCGTTGGTCGCGCGCGCCGCGAGCCGGTAGCGCCCCTCGATCTCCTGATGCCGCGCCTCGGCCGCTTTGCGATCGGTGATGTCGAGCGAGGTGCCGACCAGCCCGGTGACCGTGCCGTCGGCATCGCGCAGCGGCGCCTTGGTCGACAGCCACCAGGCGCGTCGTCCGTCGGGAAAACTCACGTCCTCCTCGACCTGTTCCGCGCGACCGCTGGACATGATCCGTTCGTCGGTTTCCATCACCGCGGCGGCCTGCGCGGCGTCGCCGAGCAGCTCGGCATCGGTGCGGCCGATGTAGGCCTCGGGCGGGCGCCCGATCAGTTCGGTCGTGCCGTGATTGCCGATCAGAATGCGACCCTGCCGGTCCTTGGCGTACATCACGCCCGGCGCGCTTTCGACGAACGACCGCAGCAGCGTCTGCGCCTCGTCGCGCTCGGCTTCGATGCGCCGGCGTTCCTCGATGTCGATCAGCACACCGGGAAAGCCGACCGCTTCTCCGTCCGCGTCGTGATCGACCCGGCCGATCGCTTCGATCCAGCGGTACTCGCGGTCCTTGCCCAGGGTGCGATAGGCGTGCGCGTAGCGGCCGCCCCGCCGCACGGCGTCCTCGATCGCCGCCTGCAGCCCTGCGCGATCCTCGGGATGCACATAGGCGACGATCTCGTCGAGACGCAGGTCTCCACGCGCCGCCTTCGGATCGAGCCCGAAGGCTTCGGCGAGCGCATCGTCGATCGTCACGTTGTCGCGCGCGATGTCCCAGAACCACGTACCGACGATCGCCCCGGCGGCGAGCGCCAGTTCGACGCGTTCGGTGTCGCGCGCGCCGTGCAACGTGTTGGGGTCCGACTGGTTCAAGGTGGTCTCGGGCGGGAACGGGGCGGTTCCCGGCATTCTCCCAGTTGCCGGCCGGCGAGGCGACTCCGGGTTCGAACGCATCCATTGGACAGGCCCCGAGTCGACCGGGCATGGTGTCGCGCTCCACGCAACCCCGAGGACCGCCCGCATGCGCCTGATCCCGTTGATGGCGATGACCGCCCTGCTCGCCGCCTGTGCGCCTGATGCGCCCGACACCGCATCCACGGCCGAGGCCGACGCAACGCCGCCTGCCGCTGTCGAATCCGTGCCCGCGACCACCGCGGCCGAAGGCGACACCGCGAGCGCATCCACATTGGCCTACCAGCGCGTCAATGACGCCATGCACGCCGGCATGGGCGCCGGCTTCACCGGCGATGCCGATGTCGACTTCATGCGCGGCATGATTCCGCACCACCAGGGCGCCATCGACATGGCCCATGTCGTGCTCGAACACGGCACCGACCCGGAGGTGCGCGCCCTCGCGCAGCAGGTCATCGCCGCGCAGGAAACCGAGATCGCGCAGATGCAGCGTTGGCTGCAGGACCGCGGCCTTCCTGCTGACGCGCCTGCTTCGGATGCCGACGCGCACACGCATCATTGAGCGCTCGTGCATTCGACACATGCGCGGGCATCAGGAACGCGACTCGAACATCGGGAATCGGCACACCTTCTCCGGGGAACGTCATGACCAACGACATCGGCGCAATGCTTCGAGAACGCCTCCGGCTTGCGGCGCCTGTGTCCGTCGCATTCGAACATGGCGACGTCGATACGTTCGACGGATTCACCCGGGAACGGATTGAATACCGCGGCCTGGAAGGCGACATCATTCCAGCGTTCCTCTTCATGCCCACGGCGCAGCGCGCCCGAGGCGGCGTGGTGGTCTTCCACCAGCACAACGGCGAGTTCCACTTCGGCAAGAGCGAAATCGCCGGCGATGTCGGCAGCCCGTTCCAGGCCTTCGGCCCGGCGCTCGCGCGTCGCGGCCTCGCAGTGCTGGCGCCGGACGCCCTCACGTTCGAGGATCGCCGCGGCAACGTGCACGGCGTGGAGCCGCACTATTACGATTGGCTGCAGCACTACAGCGCCATGAGCTACCGCCTGCTCGACGGCGACACGCTGATGCGCAAGGGCCTCGACGACGCCCAGCGTGCGTTGAGCGTGCTGATTGACGCCGCCGGACTCGACGCACGCCGCGTCGGCATCGCGGGCCATTCGTACGGCGGCTACACCGCGCTGTACCACGCTGCCGTCGACCCGCGCTGCCGCTTCGCCTGCATCAGTGGCGCGGTCTGCAGCTTCGACACCCGCCGCCGCGAAGAGACTGGCATCACCCTGTTCGAAGCCGTACCGGGCCTGGCGCAGCTGATCGACACGCACGACGTGCTGGCGGCCATCGGCCCGCGCCCGACGCTGGTGGTGTCGGGGACCGAAGACAAATATTCGCGCGACGCCGATCAGGTCGTAGCGCGGGCCGCTGGTGACTTCATCACCGCGCTGCGCGTCGAGCGTGGACACGCGCTCGAGCAGGAGCGGTTCGATGCGATCGTCGAATGGCTCGTACAACGCGTGTCTGGTTGAAGGCTTCGCAGGGAGCACCTGCGACGACGGTGCAGCATCGTCATCGGGTTCTGACCAGACCAGCCCGACTCACATGCAGGCATTCAACCGAAGCTGAAAGCGCTTCTTCCGCTCGGCAAGCGAACCTGGAAGCGTTCGCTGCTGATCACGAGATCCAGTCCATCTGCGAGGAGATCACACGCCATCCCGACGCTCCATGGCGCAAGACCGCCCTATGGCTGGAGGCGCAGAGCGGACCGCACCAGAATCCGAACGTGATGTCGTAGTCCCCGTCCGCCCGTCGCGTCGGCGTGCCGACGCTCATCGTCATTGCAACGTGCTCTTGCGCACCACTCTCCGGCGCTTTCCAGTCTGAGCCCGCCCGCAGCTGCAGGCCCGTATCGCCCAGCGATCGAATCGATTCCGCGGAGAGGTCGATCGGGCGATCGCCACCAGGTAAATGCAGCGTTACGTACAGCGGCATGCGGGTGCCGGCCAGGTAACCGCCGGCGCTCCGCTGGTGACGTATCACCGCGATCATGACGCCCTGAAGATCGGGCGGTGGATTCAGCGCCGCATCGGCAAGGCCTCGGCGCTTGTCTCGGGCAGCCTGCAATGCCAAGACGGCGTCGTCGCGCTGCGCGCACTCGCTGGCCAGCTCATGGACGCAGACCACGCCGGAAGACTCGTTGAGCGACACGAAGAATCGCCGGTACATGGCACCGTCGCCGCGTTCGATCATCATCCGCCACTCGTTGCTGGCCTCGTCGAACTCGGGTCCGTTGAACGTCGAATCACCGCGTCCGGCTTTCGAATCGACCGCTGCTGTTCCCACACCCATTGCCTGCAGGGCGTCCAGTAGCGGTCGCTGCTCCTGCGCATGGGAGACGCATGCAAGGCACAGCACCAGCATGGCGATCGCCCCGCGCGCACAAGCGTTCATGGTCATCACCCGGTGTGTCACTAAAAGAGGGATAGGGCCGCCATCGCGGCACCAGTTCACCACACAACACCAGCGTCTGGTGGACCTTGGAAAGAGGTGCAGTCCCGGAATTGACCCTGGACCCGTCATCTCCCGATCGCACTAGTCGGTGCGGATATCGAGCCCCGCGTCAGCCAGCGCCGACAGCACGTCCACATTCCCGACCGGCGATCCGGTCAGCCGCAGGGAACGCAGCGTGGTCATCGACCGCAGCGGTGACACGTCGCGCACGTTCGTTTTTTCCAAGCGCACCCAGCGCAGTTCGGGCAGGGTTGCGAGCACCGAGACGTCGTCGACGGCGGTCTCCGACAGATCCAGTGTCTGCAGCGCTTTCAGTGGCGCCAGCGTCGACATCGCAGTGAACGAGGTGCCGGCCAGATCCAGCTCCACGAGTGAAGTCATCGGCGCGATCGCCGAAAAGTCCGTGACACGCGTCCGTCGCAGATCGAGCACGCGCATCGCGCGATGGCCGGCGAGCGGCGACAGATCGGCGACGGGCGTGCTGCCGAGCGACAACCGTTCCAGCTGCCGCAGACCCGCCAGCGGCGCGAGATCGTCGACCTGCGTGTCGAACAGATACAGCATGCGCAACGACGGCATCCGGGCGACGGCATCGATGCGCGCAACGCGTGTGCCGCCCAGCGCAAGCGATTCGAGCCGGGTGAGCGTGGCGAGCGGCGCGAGATCGACGATGCCGCTACCGGCGAGTTCCAGACGGGTCAGACCCGTCAGCTTCGCCAGCGGCCTGTAGTCCGCCGCGGTGCTGTTGGCCAGCGACAGCGTGCGCAGCGTCGTCATCTGCGCCAGTGGCGCGATGTCGGTGAACGGATTAGTGCTGAGCATCGCGCTTTCCAGCGCCGGCAGCGCTGCGATCACGGACAGATCATCGATGTCGTTGCCGTCGAGATCCAGCGTCTTCAGCAGCGGCTTATCGCGCAGGAAAGCGGTGTCGCGCACCCCTGCACTCGACAGGGTGAGATTGCGCAGCGACGACAAGGATGCGAGCGGCGACAGATCGTCGATCTGCGTCTCCGACAGCGTCAGCACACGCAGATCGGGCAGACCGCCGAGCCCGCCGATGTCGCGCACGCGACTCGTCGACAGATACAGCGTGTGCAGGCTCTGCAGGCCCGACAGCGCGTCCACATCGGCGATCTGCGTACCGTGGAGATTCAGCGTCTCCAAAGCACGCACCTTCGACAGCGGCGTGATGTCGCGCACTGCCGTTTCGTACAGGCTCAACGTCTTCAGCGCCTGCAGGCCGGACAGCGGCGCCAGATCGGTGACACCCGACCCGGTGAGGTCGATGAATTCGAGCGTCTTCCACGCCGCCAGTGCGGAGAGGTTCTGCAGTTGCAGCAAATGCTTGAGGTCGATCGAAGTGCCATCGAAGTCCGCATTGACGGCCACGATGTCGGACGCAGCGAGCTCAGGATTGTCCGCGGCGATGCTGGCCGCCAGCCGCGCGAGCGCATCGTTCTGCGTGGCCGGCATGTCGCACGTCGCGCGCACGGCCTCGTGGTGCACATAGCCACTGCGCATCGCGTCGCCCTCCGCATCCAGCATGGCGACGCGGTAGTAGACATGCCCCTCGGGCGTCCGCTCGGCGTTCGCGAATCTGAGCCGTTGGCCGTTCGGCATCCGGGTCACGACGTCGGACCTGCTGGCGCCAGGTCCGTCGCGCAGATTGGTGAAGCCACTCAGCGCGTTGCAGACGTGCAGCGCGTCGCCACGCAAGAGCGGCGCGGCCAACGTGGATGGGGCGATCGAGAGCCACAACACCGCGCACGCGGCCAGACGTTCAACGCACTTCATCGCACCGCTCCCCGGAAATTGGATGCTTGCTGTCACACCCGCCTGCAACGTCGTCGACCGGGCGCGGGCCGCGACCATGGGTCGCCTGCACACGCGCGCGATCGACATCGGCGTTTGCCCAAAGGCGTTCGCGCCTCAGCGCGCCATCGGCAGATTCAGACCCTGCGCCTTCGCGCAGTCCTTCGCGATGTCGTAGCCCGCGTCCGCATGGCGCATCACGCCGGTGCCGGGGTCGTTCCACAACACGCGGGCGATGCGCGTGTCAGCTTCCGCGGTGCCGTCGCAGACGATGACCACGCCGGAATGCTGCGAGTAGCCCATGCCCACGCCACCACCGTGATGCAGCGACACCCAGGTCGCGCCGCCGGCAACGTTGAGCATCGCGTTGAGCAGTGGCCAGTCGCTGACAGCATCGGAACCATCCTGCATCGCTTCGGTCTCGCGATTGGGCGAGGCAACGGAGCCGGAATCGAGATGGTCGCGGCCGATCACGATCGGCGCCTTGAGTTCGCCGTTGCGCACCATCTCGTTGAACGCGAGGCCCAGCTTGTCGCGCACGCCCAGGCCCACCCAGCAGATTCGCGCAGGCAGGCCCTGGTAGGCGATGCGCTCGGCGGCCATGTCGAGCCAGCGGTGCAGATGCGCGTCGTCGGGAATCAGTTCCTTGACCTTGGCATCGGTCTTGGCGATGTCTTCGGGATCGCCGCTCAGCGCGACCCAGCGGAACGGGCCGATGCCGCGGCAGAACAGCGGGCGCACGTAGGCCGGCACGAAGCCCGGGAAATCGAAGGCATTTGTGCAGCCTTCGTCCTGCGCCATCTGACGGATGTTGTTGCCGTAGTCGACGGTCGGAATGCCAGCAGCGTGGAACGCGAGCATCGCTTCAACGTGCACGCGCATCGAGGCTTTGGCAGCATCGCGCACGGCCTCGGGATTCGCGGACTGCTCAGTGAGCCAGCGCTCGACGCTCCAGCCGATCGGCAAGTAACCGTGAACGGGATCGTGCGCGCTGGTCTGGTCGGTGACACAGTCGGGACGCACGCCGCGCTTCACCAGCTCCGGCAGCACCTCGGCGGCGTTGCCCAGCAGCGCGATGGATTTCGCTTCGCCTGCCTGCGTGTACTTCTCGATGCGCGCAAGTGCGTCGTCGAGGTCAGTGGCCTGCTCATCGACGTAGCGCGTCTTGATGCGGAAATCGATCCGGCTCTGCTGGCACTCGATGGTCAGCGAACACGCGCCGGCGAGACTCGCGGCCAGCGGCTGTGCACCGCCCATGCCGCCGAGACCCGCGGTGAGGATCCACTTGCCGGTCAGGTCGCCGCCGTAGTGCTGGCGCCCCATCTCGACGAAGGTCTCGTACGTGCCCTGCACGATCCCTTGGCTGCCGATGTAGATCCACGAACCCGCGGTCATCTGGCCGTACATCGCCAGGCCCTTGCGATCGAGTTCGTGAAAGTGCTCCCACGTCGCCCAGTGCGGCACCAGATTGGAGTTGGCGATCAGCACGCGCGGCGCATCGCTGTGCGTGCGGAACACGCCGACCGGCTTGCCGGACTGCACCAGCAGTGTTTCGTCATCGCCGAGGGTTTTGAGCGATTCGAGGATCGCGTCGTAGCAGGCCCAGTCACGCGCGGCGCGGCCGATGCCGCCGTAGACGACGAGGTCTTCCGGGCGCTCGGCGACGTCGGGATCGAGATTGTTCTGCAGCATGCGGAACGGCGCTTCGGTGAGCCACGACCGGCAGGTCAGCTCGCTGCCGCGCGGGGCGCGGATCGTGCGGGACGGGTCGTGGCGCGAAGCGTCGGTCATTGCGGCATTCCGTTGAAGTCGATGCGGCGATTATCGCATCGCATCCCGGCGCCGACTGGTGCGCTGCGGCGTGAGCGCGGGTGCACCGTCGCCCTATCCTCGCGCCATGAATCCTCGCTCCGTATTCGCCGCCGTCTGCGCGGTGGCCCTCGCCGGCTGCGCCACGCAGGCCGGATCGACGCAGCTCACCACGTCCGCCTCAAGCGAAACGGCGACACGTGTGCTCCTGTTCTCACGCACTGCCGGCTTCCGCCACGACTCGATCCCCGTCGCATTGGATACCTTGCAGGCGCTGGGTGCGCAGTCCGGATTCGCGATCGATGCGACCGAGGACGCGGCGCTGTTCACGGATGCGGAGCTCGCGCGCTACGACGCGGTGGTGTTCGTCAGCACGACGCGAGAAGTGCTTGACCCCACGCAGCAGGCCGCGTTCGAACGCTACGTCGCCGCAGGTGGCGGCTTCATGGGCGTGCACGCCGCCGCCGACAGCGGCTACACCTGGCCCTGGTACGGCGATCTGGTCGGCGCGTGGTTCGCACGCCATCCCGAAGGCCTGCAGTCGGTGCGTGTGGTGTTCGAACATAACGCCGGGCCGGACGGCCTGCGCGACTGGCGCGTCACCGACGAGATCTACGACTACCGGCGCAATCCGCGATCGTTCGTCCAGGTGACCGCGTCGATCGATCCCGCCTCGCATCCCGCCGGGCGCATGGGCGACGACCATCCCATCGCCTGGTGCCATACCAACGCCGGCGGCCGCGCCTGGTACACCGGCTTCGGCCACGACCCGGCGCTGTATGCCGATTCGGTGTTTCGCGCGCAACTGCTGCGCGGCCTGCTGTGGACCACGGGACGCAGCGACGCCTGCTGACGCCGGACATGCAAACGCCCGGCCGGAGCCGGGCGCCTGCGTGCCGCAATTGATCGGAATCAGTTGATCGACGGGTCGAGCCTGCGCAGCGCGTCCTTGACGTCCACCGAACCGGTGCGGTCGATGTCCTCGCGCGTGTAGACGCGGCCGCCGCCGGTGGTGCATTCCTGCTCGGCACGCTTGGAGCGCGCATTACGGGCCGCGGTGACGCGCGAACCGGTTTCGCGGATGCAGAAGCGATCCGACGGACTGGCGCGCTGGCCACGATCACGTGCGGATTCCTCTTCCTCTTCCTGTTGCTGCTGCGCGTGGGCGACCTGTGAGACCGCACCGAACGCGAGGCCGGCGAAGATCGCCGCCGTCCACCATGCATGCTTCATGAGGCACCTCCCGGTGCAGTCCATCGGTGGCGACACGATACGCGCGATGCACCGCGCCGTGGTCTGCAGGCGATGAATGTTCAGCCCGCGTGTCGACAGCGTTGGGCATCGCTTCATGCGGCTGACTGCGAGCCGTCATGTCGCGCCGGTATCCTATGCGGATGCCTCGATCGACCTGTCTGCGCGCGTTTGCGCTGCTTCCGCTGTTGCTGCTGACCGCCTGTGCCACAGTCGCGCCGCCGTCGGATTCCGACGCTATGTCCGCCTCGACGCCCGTCGCGGATGCGCGCCCCACCCTGCTGCTGGTCTCGCTCGACGGCCTGCGCCCCGACTATCTCGGCCGCGGCGAAACCCCGCATCTCGATGCACTGGCGCGCGACGGCGTGCAGGCCTGGATGCGGCCGTCGTATCCATCACTCACGTTCCCCAACCACTACACGCTGGTCACCGGTCTGCGGCCCGACCACCACGGCCTGATTCACAACTCGATGGTGGATTCGACGCTTGGTGACTTCCGCCTGTCGGATCGCGAGGCCGTCGGCAACGGCGCTTGGTACGGCGACGGCGAGCCGCTGTGGGTGACAGCCGAGAACGCCGGCCTGCGCACCGCGACGCTGTCGTGGCCGGGCAGCGAAGCGCCGGTGCACGGTGTCCGTCCGACGCGCTGGTATCCCTTCGACGACACACGCCCGCTCGATACGCGCGTCGACATGGTGCTCGACTGGCTGTCCGAACCCGCCGCCACGCGCCCCGCATTCGCGACGCTGTATTTCGAACACACCGACTCGGCCGGACACAATTACGGCCCGGATTCGCCGCAGCTGCACGCCGCGCTGCAGGCGGTCGACGCGGCGCTGGGACGACTGGTCGACGGCCTGCGCACGCGCGGCCTGCAGGACCGCGTGAACCTGGTCGTGGTGTCCGACCACGGCATGGCCGAAGTGCCGCCGGGCCAGGCGATCGCAGTCGAGGACATCGTCACGATGGAAGAAGCGCGCGTGACCTCGACCGGCCAGGTCATCGGCATCATGCCCAACGCCGGCCTTGAAGCGCAGGTGGAACGCAAGCTGCTTGGCGCGCACGCGCAGTACGACTGCTGGCGCAAGGGCGAGATGCCGGCGCGCTGGAAATTCGGTACCCATCCGCGCGTGCCGCCGATCGTCTGTCAGATGCACAAGGGCTGGGATGCCGTCCCGCGCGACGCATTGGCCCGACGTCCGACGCATACCCGCGGCTCGCACGGCTACGACCCCGACCTGCCGGAAATGCGTGCGGTGTTCATTGCGAATGGACCGGCGTTCCGTCGCGGCGTGACGCTGGAGGGCTTTGACAATGTGGACCTGTATCCGATGCTCGCGCGGCTGATCGGAGTGACGCCTGCCAAGAATGACGGGAATGCGGAGACGCTGGTGCCGGCGTTGCGGGATGGGGTGAGGTGAGGCTGGGTTGATTGCGCGGCGTTGGATTCGCGGAGAGTGCCGCTGCGTTTCGGAGAGTAGAAATTTGGAGTTCCGGGTTCGGGTTGGATGCGACCGGTTGCCCTCACCCCAACCCCTCTCCCAAGGGGAGAGGGGCTTTGCATAGTCGCCGCGTCATGTGTCTGAAGCTTTCCGCAGGAGACCGTCCGATCACGAAGCGCTTGAGCCCCTCTCCCTCCGGGAGAGGGGTTGGGGTGAGGGAAGACCCTCGCGACACATCCAACATCCATGTCCGAATCCGGCCAGTCGCCACCCACCCCCGGTGCTAGCCTGCATCGCATGCCCCCACCCCTGCCCGCGACCGACATCTGCGAACAGGCGCGCCTGAGCCGGGACGCGCGTTTCGACGGCCTGTTCTTTACCGCGGTGCGCACGACCCGCATCTACTGCCGGCCGGTCTGTCCCGCACCCGCGCCGAAAGCCGTCAACGTCACCTACTACCCGAACGCCGCCGCAGCCGAGGCCGCGGGCTTTCGCCCCTGCCTGCGCTGCCGGCCGGAACTCGCACCGTCCAACGGTCACTGGCATCGCGGCGACGACATCGTTGCGCGTGCATTGGCCTTGATCGAACAGGGTGCCTTGAACGAAGCACCGCTTTCGGCACTCGCCGAGCGCCTGCATATCGGCGAGCGACAGTTGCGGCGGTTGTTCGTCGAACGGCTCGGCGCCGCGCCGGTCGGCGTACACGGCACGCGGCGTCTGCTGTTCGCCAAGCAGTTGCTGACCGAAACGGCGCTGCCGATCACCGAAGTCGCGCTCGCGGCCGGCTTCAATAGCGTGCGGCGCTTCAACGCCGTGTTCCAGGACGCCTACCGCATGCCGCCGCGCGATCTGCGCAAGGAGCCGCGCGAAGCGACCGGCGACGCGTTGACGCTGCGCCTCGGCTACCGCCCGCCGTATGATTTTCCGGCGATGCTCGACTTCCTGCGTGGCCGTGCGCTGCCCGGCATCGAGGTCGTCGACGAAATCGCCTACACCCGCGTGATCGGTAATGCGGACACGTCCGGCTGGCTGCGTGTCGACGCATGGCCGGGCACGCGGAGCGACGCGGCGCCGACCGCAGTGCGACTGCAGTTACATGGCTGTGCACCGTCGCACCTGCAGGACACCGTGCAACGCGTGCGCCGCATGTTCGATCTCGACGCAGATCCCGACACGATCGCCGCGCATCTCGGCCACGACGCGCGCCTGGCGCCTCTGCTGCGCGCGCGGCCCGGCCTGCGCCTGCCCAGCGGCTGGGACGGTTTCGAGATCGCGGTACGCGCGGTGATCGGCCAGCAGGTCAGCGTCGCCGCCGCGCGCACGTTGACCGCACGGCTGTCGCAGCGCTTCGGTACGCCATTGCCGGAGACCATCGCCGCGCAGGGCTTCGCCCATCTGTTTCCGACGCCGGACGCACTCGTCGATGCCGACTTCGACGGCCTCGGCCTGATCGGCAGCCGCATTGCGACGATCCGTGGCATCGCCGCCGCGCTGCTTGACGGCCGCGTGGATTTCGACCGCGCACGCACGCTCGACGACTTCGTCGAACGCTGGGTCGCCCTGCCCGGCATCGGTCCGTGGACCGCGCAGTACATCGCGCTGCGTGCGCTCGGCCACCCCGATGCGTTCCCCGCCGAGGATCTCGTGCTGCAGAAGATGCTGCCGACCGATGGCACACGTATGTCGGCGAAGGCGCTGCGTGCGCACGCAGAAGCCTGGCGGCCCTGGCGCGGCTACGCGGTCTTCCATCTGTGGCGCGAAGCGTCTGCATCCATACCCGCGCGCACTGCGCCATCGACGCGTCCGCGCGTCCGTTCCACCCGGAGTCCATCGCCATGAGCCCAGTCACGACCACGGTATTCACCCGCACCATCGACAGCCCGGTTGGCCCATTGTTTCTGGCCGCCTCCGATGCCGGCCTGCACGCCGTCGAATTTGCCGAACACCGCCATCCGGTGCCGCGCGGTAACGACTGGCGCGACGGCGCGCATGCCGTGCTCGATGCGACCGCGCAGCAGCTTGCCGAGTACTTCGCCGGCACACGTCAGACCTTCGACCTGCCGTTCGCCGCACGCGGCACGCCGTTCCAACGACAGGTCTGGGACGCGCTGACCCGCATTCCCTACGGCAAGACCGCCAGCTACGTCGAACTCGCGCGCATGGTCGAGAAACCCAGAGCGAGTCGCGCGGTGGGCGCGGCGAACGGCCGCAATCCGTTGTCAATCGTCGTGCCCTGCCACCGCGTCATCGGCGCCAGCGGCGCGCTTACCGGCTTCGGCGGTGGCCTGCCGACCAAGGAATTCCTGCTGACGCTGGAAGGCGCATGGCCACGCGCGGATCGGCTTCTGTAGCTCAGCGCGCCTGGGTGAGATGTCCGGCGATCAGGCGCCGGAATGGCGCGATGCGCTGGGCGATGCGGAGCGTCGCACCCCGCAGCAATCGTGCCGGCGCGCGGTCGTCGGTGTAGAGGCTCGCGACGAGGCCGGTCGCCGTATACATCGGCCAGCTCGACGCGCGATGTGTCCGCGCCCAGCGTTCCAGCAATCCGGCACCGGCGATGTCGCGGCCGGCTACATGCGCTTCTCGGATCGCGTGCGCCAGCCGATCGGCACCCTGCAGGCCCAGATTGAATCCGTGCGCGGTGACCGGATGCATGCCGACGGCGGCATCGCCCAGCAGTGCCGCGCGACCGGCGACGAAACGATCCGCGTAGACGCCGACCAGCGGATAGACATGCCGCGTGCCGATCGTCGTCATCGTGCCGAGCCGGTCGCGGAAACGGCGCTGCATGTCGACGGCGAACGCGGCATCGTCGAGCGCTTCCACTTCGGCCATCTGCTGTGGCGGCAGCGTCAGTACGACGGAGGCGCGATTCCCGTTGAGCGGCAGCAGCGCCAGCGTCTGCCCCTGATCGAACCACTCCCAGGCCGCATGATGGTGCGGCTGCGTATGCGCGACGCGACACACCAGCATGCGCATGCCGAAATCGCGCGTCCGCACGCCGATGCCGAGCAGGCGCCGTACGCCCGCGAACCGGCTGTCGGCCGCGATCAACAGACGCGCTTCGACGCGCACGCCGTCCTCCAATGCGAGCGTCACGCCATTGGCATGCTGGACAACGTCGCGCACCGATGACGCGCCCTGCACGGTGATGTCGGGCGCATCGGCCACCACGTCGAACGCGGCCTGGCGGATGCGCTGGTTCGGCACCAGCCACCCGAGCTGCGCGCTGCGGCCGTCGCGTGCGGTGATCGTGAGCCCGTCCGTGCGCTCGCCATCGAAGATGCGCGCATCGCGCAGTTCGGAGATGTCGAAAGGGTCGAACTTCGCCCATAACCCGAGGCGCTCGAGGATCTCGCGCGAGGCATGCGTCAATGCGATCTCGCGCCCGTCGAATGCCGGCTGCGCGATGGCCGCGTGCGCCTGCCGCTCGTACAGCGCGACCTTCAACCCGCTGCCCGCCAGCGCGCGTGCGAAGCACAGCCCGACCGGCCCGGCCCCGACGATGGCGATGTCGACCTGCATGTGCGACTCCCGACTGGATGCGCACAGGATAGTGGTCGGGGCGTTGCGGATGCGGTGGGCGCGGCCGTCCACGCACCGGTGCGCTGCGCGCCTACATTTTCCGGAAGCGATGCACGAACGCCGCACTCACCGGCAGCGATTCACGATGACCGCGCAATTCTATACGCGCCTTGCCGAGTTCGTCGCGGCGCACGCGGTCGATCGTCGACACGCGGACCACGGTGCCGCGATGCACCTGCCAGAACACGTCGGGGTCGAGCCCCGCCAGCAGCTCTTTCACCGGCGTGCGGATCAGCGCCTCGCCATCGGCGGTGACCACGCGCACGTATTTGTCCTGCGCCTGGAAGAACAGCACCTCGTCGATGCCGATCATGCGCACGTGATCGCCGACGCTCGCGCTGATCCAGCGGATCTGGCGTTCTCCCTGCGGGCGCAGACGCGCCTCGAGATCCTCGACCAGCGCCTGCAGATCATCCGCTGCGGGCTGCGCGAGGCGTGCCTGCAGACGCTCGATCGCGACACGCAGCCGTGCTTTCGTTACCGGCTTGAGCAGGTAGTTGACGGCGCCCGCCTCGAACGCGCGGATCGCGTATTCGTCGTACGCCGTGGTGAACACCACCAGCCCGTCGCCGGCGACGACCGCGCGCGCGACATCGAGCCCGCCGACGCCGGGCATGCGGATGTCGAGGAACGCGACCTGCGGACGGTGCTCGGCGGCAGCCTGCAGCGCCGCGATGCCGTCTTCGCAGGCGGCAATGACCTCCAGCGCCGGCCAGGCGGTTTCGAGCATCTCCAGCAGCGCCGCGCGTTGCGGCGCTTCGTCCTCAGCGATCAGGGCGGTAATGGCAGCGTCGTTCATGCGGGTCCGTCCATCGGGGTGCGGAGTTCGGCCTGCGCGCCGCCATCGGGAGCACCGGTCAGACGCAGCGACGCGCGTGGACCGAAGCGCGTGGCGAGCTGATCGCGCACATTCGCCAGCCCCATGCCGCCACCGACACCCGGCTGCAGGCCCGCGCCGTCATCGGTGACCGCCACATGCAGCGTGCCGTCCGTCGCCCACGCACGGATGACGACGCGCCCCGCGCCGGGCTTCGGCTCGATGCCGTGCTTGATCGCGTTCTCGACCAGCGTGATCAGCAACAGCGGCGGATACGGCAGCGCGCGCAGCGTGGCGTCGGCCTCGATGTCGTAACGCAGGCGATCGGCGGTGCGCAGACGCATCAGTTCCAGATAGTGCGCGCACAGGTCGAGCTGTTCGCCGAGCGTCGACCGCAACGCCGCTTCGCCATCGCGCAGGCGCGGAATGGTCGCGCGCAGGTAATCGACCAGTGCGTCGAGCGTGGCCTCCGCGCGCGACGCGTCCTGGCGCACCAGCGCACGCACCGAGGCCAGCGTGTTGAACAGGAAATGCGGCTCGACCTGCGCCTGCAAAGCGCCCAGTCGCAGGTCCGATTCGCGCTTCTGCGATTGAAGGGCGACGAGTTCGATCCGGTGCCGGCTTTCGGCAATGCGACGCTGTTCGCTGAAGTAGGCGCGCAGCGCTGTGCCACCGCCCAGCAGACCGTAGATGACGGCCAGCGTCAGGATCTTGATGAAGACCGCACCGGCTTTCGCCGCGCCGCCCTCGTAGTGCGCGCGCATCGTGTCGACGTCGTAAGGCCCCGTGCCCATCTCGTTGACCATGAAGTGCTCGATCTGCGCGCTCGCCCAGCTGTCGACGCTCCAGGACAGCACGATGCCGAGGCACAACGACAGCACGACCCAGGTCCGCTCGCGTGGCAGCGACAGACCGCGATGACGCACCCAGGTCGCCAGCAACGGGCCGGCGGTGGTCATCAGCAGAAACGCGACGAACATGTAGCCGGACGCGGTGAACGCGCCGGCCCGGCTGACCGGGCCGACCAGCGCGCCCAGCAGCGTCAGCAGTGAAAACCCGAGGATCACGCTGCCGAACAGCAGCGTGCGTCCGGCGAGCCAGCGCGCACTGAAGACGGGATAGCGGCGATAGCGCGTCCACGGGAACTCGCCGCCGACGACGACATCGTCCGGGAGCGGCTGGCGCAGCGACACGGAAGATGCCTGCATCGGCGTGTGCTCAGCCACGCGCGCCACGCAGCACCTGTCCGGCCTGATGCAGTTCGAGCGCAGTCACCTCGCCATCGGTGCCGCGCTGGAAGCGCAGCTCGATGCCGAATGCCGGCGCAGCGAAGGTGTCGGCCCCGGTCGCATCGAGCGGGAACGCGCCCTGCCCGGTCGCCTGCGCCCGCAGGCGGCCATCGGCACTGTCGACCTTCAGCGCGAAACCCGGCATCAGCGTGTAGTCGCCGGCGTAATCGGCAAGTGGCACATCGGGCGCCTGCGCTGCCGTTGGCGCGGCATCGGTCGCACGTGTCGCCGCCATCGCGCCGCCGCCCTGGTGCCAGACGAAGCTGTAGCTGCCATCCGCTGCGCGCTTCGGCGACAGCAGTGCGTCGAACTGCACGGGAAAGAAATCACCTGCATCGTCGTAACCCAGTTCGAAGATTGGCTGGCCGGCGGGATGGATCGTCAGCGCGTCGCCCTTGCGCGCCAGCTCGACCTGCATGCCGGCGCTGAGTTGCCAGGTGCCCACCAGACCGTCGACGAGTTCCGACGGCGGTGTCGCCAGCTTGCGCGGCTTGCCGACCGGCGCCGACGGATCCAGCAGATGTGCCCCAAGGCTGCCGAGACCGCCCAGCGCGGTCAGCGACGTGTCCGACAGAATCACAACACCGCGCCTGCGCTCAGGATCGAATCCGACCAGCGACGAGAAGCCGCCCGTGCCGCCTTCGTGCATCAGCACACTGCGACCGGCCAGCGGCGCGATCATCCAGTTCATCGCCATTGGCGGCTGTTCTGAGACAGGCTGCTGCGTCGTCTGCAGGGCAGCAAGCAACGGTGCGGCGGCCGAGCCGTCCGCATGACCAAGCTGGCCCTGCACGTAACGCACCATGTCATCGAGCGTGGCCCGCACGCCGCCGACTCCGGCCATGTCGCCGGGAATCGTCCACGCCGGCGTCTCGCTGCCGTTGGGCAGATGTCCCACCGCGGCGCGCACGCCATCGGGTCGCTGCGCGATGTAGGCGTGCGTCATGCCGAGTGGTGCGAACAGCTGCGCGTCGATCAGCGCCTCGAACGGCTGGCCGGCGCGCTGCGCGACCGCATACGACAGCAGCATCGACGCGAAGTTGGAGTACTCGAACTGCGTGCCGGGCGCGCGCGTCAGGGTGACGTCGCCCAGCGAGGCCAGCAGCGCCTCCGGCGTCAGCGCGGCGTAGGGATCGGCGGGATTGGTGATCTGCATGCGCGCCGGCAATGCGGGCAGGCCGGACGTGTGGGTGACGACGTGGCGCAGCAGGATCGGCTGCCCCTCGAACGTCGGTACCGCGGTACCCGCAGGCAGATAGGCCGACAGCGGATCGTCGAGCGAGGCCTGGCCGTCGGCGATCAACTGCGCGAGCAGCGCCGCGGTCATCGTCTTGCTGACCGAGCCGATCTCGAACGCGCTGTCGGTGCCGATGCGCGGCGTCGCCGTGCCATCGGCGCAGCGATACGTCCGCGCCACGCTGTCGCCATCGATGAGCGCGACGGAGAAGCAGGCGCCGGTGCGGTCACCAGCCAGACGCTGGTCGACGATGCCGGCGAGTGCGGCGTCGGTCGTCGCGGATGCGCTGCCGCTGATGGCGAGCATCGCGGCGAGGGTCAAAGTGTTGGGCAACATGCGGATCTCCTGTCCATGGGAACGTCGCCATGCTGCGGCGGCGACGCGGCCTGTGCACGGGTGTGCGATGAAACGCCCGATCCGGCGGATGGATCGGCCTTTTTGTGGTTCGTCGCCGGAGCCGAGGCACACGCGGACTGGCTGTGAGAGCGCGCTTGCGCGCGATGGGCTTGCTTGGGAAGCCCCATCGCGCGCAAGCGCGCTCCCACACCACCGGCGCGTCTACGCCAGCAACCCCCGCATCGCGTTCGCGTACCCGCGCGCGGTGGTCTCATGCAACGCGTGATGTCCGTTCGCAACGACCTGCCGCCCGGCCACGTGCACCTCGCGCACCAGCGGGCGGTTGCCGGCGAACAGCCAGCGATCGAGTACGTCACGCTCCGTCGCGCCGGCCAGCTGCGGCGCATCCGCGTCCAGCACGACTGCGTCGTCGAGCGCGTTGAAACCGGTCGATGCTGTGGCGCTCGCCTGCACACCTGCGAACAGCGTCGCGCCGACGCTGGGTGTCGCCGCTGCGACCGCGATGTTGCGGCGATGCGTGACGAGACGCTGGCCGTACTCGAGCCAGCGCAGTTCCTCGACCGGAGAGACCGAGATGTGCGAGTCCGAACCGATGCCCCAGGCGCCGCCGGCGTCGAGGTAATCGCGCAGCGGAAACAGACCGTCGCCGAGATTGGCTTCGGTCGTGGGACACAGCACGACCGTCGCGCCGCTGCGGGCGATGCCGGCGACTTCCGCAGCATCGAGATGCGTCGCGTGCACCAGCGTCCAGCGCGCGTCGACCGGCGCGTTGTCGAGCAGCCATGCGACCGGTCGCGCTCCACGCACTGCGATGCACTCGTCGACTTCGGGCATCTGTTCGGCGATATGGATGTGCAGGCGTGCATCCGCCGGCAGTGCGGCCAGCACCGCGTGCATCGCATCGGCCGGCACCGCGCGCAGGCTGTGCAGCGCGCAGCCGACGCGCAGCGTGTCGTCCTGGCGCGCGTGCAGATCGGCGAACAGCCGCAGATAGCCGTCGACGTCATGGCCGAAGCGTCGCTGGCGTTCGCCGAGCGGCCGCCCGTCGAAACCGCCGGTCATGTACAGCACCGGCAGCAGCGTCAGCCGGATGCCGGTCGCGCGCGCGGCGTCGATCAACGCATCGGCCATCGCGCTCGCAGGCGCGTACGGCGCACCGTGGGGCGCGTGATGGACGTAATGGAATTCGCAGACCGTCGTGTAACCGGCTTCCAGCATCTCGACATACAGCTGCGTGGCGACAGCGCGCAGGCTGTCAGGATCGAAGCGCCCGGCTATCCGGTACATGGTCTCGCGCCAGGTCCAGAACGAGTCGGCGGGATCGGTCTGCACTTCCGCCAGGCCGGCCATCGCCCGCTGGAACGCATGCGAATGGAGGTTCGCGATACCGGGCAGACGCCAGCCTGCGGGCGTGCGCGCGGCGTGGATCGCGGGAACATCGTGCATCGGGCCGGCTCCTCGAAAACGTGTGCGGTAGGCTAGCCGGTCTTCCGCCCGGGAACATCCGATGTCCTCGACAAACATCATGCAGCTGGTCGCTGTAAGCCTCGTAATCGGCGGGATCGTGGGCTGGATCGGCGTCCGGATGCTCGGGAGGCGCCGCTCGGCCGACGATCTTCCGGTGGACCGCCACCGCCCGCGCAAGCAGCACGACCGCGCCGATTACAACGACGGTGGCGGCAACGATGGCGACTGAATCCTGGGACGGACTGCTGCTGGGCGCGACGCTTGCCACATTGTCGGACGACAGCGGCTACGGGCTGATCGAAGACGGTGCGCTCGGCTGGCGCGACGATGTGATCGTCTACGCCGGTCCGCGCAGCGGACTGCCCGCGGACGCGGAAGCCAACGCCGATCTCGTCGTCGAGACCACTGGCCTGGTCACGCCCGGGCTCATCGACTGCCACACGCATGCGGTGTTCGCGGGCAACCGCGCTGCCGAGTTCGAACAGCGCCTGCAGGGCGCGAGCTATGAAGACATCGCGCGCGCCGGTGGCGGTATCGTCTCGACGGTGCGCGCAGTGCGCGATGCCGACGAGGACACACTGCTCGCGCAGTCGTTGCCGCGCGCGCGTGCGCTGGTCGCCGATGGCACAACGACGCTGGAGATCAAGTCCGGCTACGGCCTCGACTTCGACAACGAACGCAAGATGCTGCGCGTCGCCCGGCGGATCGGCGAGGTGCTCGGCATCACCGTGCGCACCACGTTCCTCGGCGCGCACGCCCTGCCGCCGGAATTCGCCGGCCGCGGTGATGCCTACATCGACGCGGTCTGCGAGTGGTTGCCGCGTCTGCATGAGGAAGGCCTGGTCGATGCCGTCGACGCATTCGCCGAACGCATCGCCTTCAGCGTCGATCAGACGCGCCGCGTGTTCGAGGTGGCGCGCACGCTCGGCCTGCCGGTGAAACTGCACGCCGACCAGCTCAGCGATGGCGCAGGTGCTGGGCTGGTGGCGGAGTTCGGTGGCCTGTCGGCCGACCATGTCGAACACACCTCGCCCGCCGGTGTCGCCGCGATGGCGGCGGCGGGCACGGTCGCGGTGCTGCTGCCGGGCGCGTTCCATGTACTGCGCGAAACCACACTGCCGCCGCTCGATGCATTCCGCGCGGCCGGCGTGCCGATGGCGGTCGCGACCGACTGCAATCCAGGCACGTCGCCACTGCTGTCGCTGCGCCAGGCAATGCAGCTGTCGTGCACGCATTTCCGGCTGACGCCGGAAGAGGCCCTGCGCGGCGCGACCGTACATGCAGCACGCGCGCTCGGCCTGTCCGATCGCGGCACGCTGGCCGTGGGTCAGCGCGCGGATTTCGCCTGCTGGCAGGTCGCGCAGCCGGCCGAACTCGTCTACTGGCTCGGCGGCCCGTTGCTGGCGATGTCGTTCGCCGGTGGTAAGCGCCTGGCCTGAGGCCGATCGCCCTCCCCTGAAACGCGAAAGCCCCGCGGATGCGGGGCTTTCGACGCGCGGCGGGACCTGAAACTCAGGCCTTCTTCGCGACGGCCTTCTTCGCCGGTGCCTTGGCGACGGTCTTGCTGCCGGCGGCCTTCTTCACGACCGGTGCGGTCGCGGTGCCGGTGGCCTTGATGAGGCCCTTCGAGCGGCTGTTGCCGTAGCTCGAGTTGTAGCGCTTGCCCTTGAGGGTCTTGCGGTCGCCCTTGCCCATTACTGTGCTCCTGGAGTGCTGCGTGTTGAATTCGTTTGGCGCGTACGTGCGCCGCCAGGGCGCACAGGACCGCGGATTCTAGCACGCGGCCCGATCTGTGAAGCCGCTCAGCGCCCCGCGCGGGCGTGGGTCAGGCGCAGGTTCAGCAGATGCGCGCCGGCCAGCAGCAGGCCGCCGATGGTCATCACGACGGCATGGGTGATGGTGTGGTCGTGCAGATGCGTGAACGAGCCCGCCCAGACCAGCGCCAGACCCGGAATCAGCAGCATCCAGGCGTGGAACGCGCGATGGCGGCGCCAACCGAGCGTCAGCGTGGTCGCGCCCAGCAGCGTGGCGAACACGACGAAGGCCTGGTCGATATCGACCCAGCCGCCCACGTTGAGACCGAACGCCGGTAGCAGCGCCAGCGCGACGGGCAGCAGCGCGCAATGGACTGCACACAGGAACGACGCGGCGAAGCCGACGCGGTCTGCGCGCTGCAGGGTGGAATTGTGTGCAGGCATGTCTTTTGGGGGGTGCGAGGATTTGCGTAACATTATAACATTCACTCTTCGCCCACCAGTGTACTGCATCCGCAATGACCAGAAGCCGCCGTTCCGCCCTCGTCCCGACCCGTCTCGCCATCGCCGTGGCCCTGCTGCTGCCGGCCGCCGCGTTCGCCCAGTCCACCAGCCAGACCCATGCGCATCCGACCACGCTCGACCGCGTGCAGGTCACCGCCACCCCACTCGGCGGCGACGCCGAGAATCTCGCCCACCCGGTAGAGGTGCTGTATGGCGACGCGCTGGAGGATCGCAAGGCCGGCAACCTCGGCGACACCGTGTCCTCGCTGCCCGGTGTGCAGAGCGGCTCGTTCGGCACCGGCGTCGGCCGACCGATCATCCGTGGCCAGGAGGGCCCGCGCGTGCAGGTGCTCTCGGGTGGCATCGGCAGCATGGACGCCTCAACGGTCAGCGCCGACCACGCGGTCAGCATCGAACCCTTCCTCGCCGACCAGATCGAAGTGCTCAAGGGCCCGGCCAACCTGCTGTATGGCAGCGGCGCGATCGGCGGCGCGGTCAATGTGGTCGACGGTCGCATCGCGCGCGAAGTCCCCGACCGTCCGATCAGCGGCCGCGCCGAGCTGCGCGCCGCCAGCGGCAACGACGAGCGCAGTGGCATGTTCCGCCTCGACGGCGTGAGTGGCGAAAACCTCGTGCTGCATGTCGACGGCCTGATCCGCAACACCGGTGACTTCGACATCCCCGGCTTCGCCCAGGTGCCCGAAGACCACGATCACGACCATGATCACGACCACGAACACGCGGAAGAAGAAAACGCCTTCGGCACGCTGCCCAACAGTTCGATCCGCACGCGCGCCGGCGCCGTCGGCGCGACCTACTTCGGCGAGCGCGGTCATCTTGGCGTCGCGGTCAGCACCTACCGCACCAACTACGGCCTGCCCGACGGCGCGCACGTGCATGCCGAAGAAGGCGGCCATGACCACGATCACGACCATGACCACGAAGAAGAAGGTCATGACGAACACGGCTCGG
The DNA here is from genome assembly GCF_021233355.1 of Luteimonas fraxinea. Classification (NCBI taxonomy): domain Bacteria; kingdom Pseudomonadati; phylum Pseudomonadota; class Gammaproteobacteria; order Lysobacterales; family Lysobacteraceae; genus Luteimonas; species Luteimonas fraxinea. Next base: position 789,754 of record NZ_CP089507.1, read on the forward strand.
TGCGCATCGACATGGTGCAGAACCGCGTCGATCTGAAGGGCGGCCTCTACGATCCACTGCCGTTCCTGAGCGCATTGAATGTGCGTGCGGCCTACAACGACTACGAGCACGTCGAACTCGAAGGCGGCACCGCCGCGACCCGCTTCACCAACAAGGGCACCGAGGCGCGCATCGAAGCGGTGCAGAAGACGTTCAACGGTTGGGACGGCGCGTTCGGCCTGCAGATCGGCCATGTCGATTTCAGTGCCGTCGGCGAAGAAGCCTTCGTGCCGCCGAGCGTGACCGACACCCTCGGCCTGTTCGTCGTGCAGGAGAAGGAATTCGGCCCGGTGAAGCTCGAGCTCGGCGGCCGTCACGAGCGGGTGGAGATCGACCCGATCACGGGGAATTCGCGCAAGTTCGATGCCAGCAGCCTGTCGGGCGCGGCGATCTGGCACCTGTCGGACGTGTTCGACCTGCGCTTCGGCGCCGACGTCTCCGAGCGCGCACCGACCAACGAGGAACTGTTCGCGGCCGGCCCACACATCGCCACGCGCTCGATCGAAATCGGCGATGCGGATCTCGACACCGAGCGCGGCCAGCGCCTCGAAATCGGCCTGCACGCGCACACCGATCGCGTCGAGTTCAAGGCCGCCGTCTACCAGACGCAGTTCAAGCGCTTCACCTACCTCACCGATACCGGCATCGCCGAACAGAGCTTTCCGGTGCGGCTGTGGACACAGGGCGATGCGACCTTCCGCGGCGCCGAAGCCGAAGCGAAATTTCACCTGCTCGAATCCGACGCCGGTGATTTCGACCTGCGCGTGTTCGGTGATGTGGTGCGCGCCGAGCTCGACGGCAGCGGCACGCGCACGGTGCAGTTTGCGGTGCCGCATGGCGACCATGCGCACAACTACGAAACCGATATCGCGCTGGGCGGCGACCTCCCGCGCATCGCACCGTCGCGTATCGGCGCCGACATCAACTGGACCCTGGGCGGCTGGCGCGCAAACGTCGGCGCGGTGCGCTACCAGAAGCAGGACCGCGTGGCCGCGCTCGAAGACCCGAGCCCCGGCTACACGTTGGTCAATGCCGGTGTCGCCTGGCGAGTCGGCGAAGCAGACGGCACGCAGTGGGAACTGTTCCTCGACGGCCGCAACCTGACCGACGAAGAAGCCCGCCCGCACACCTCGCTGCTGCGCGACTTCGCGCCGTTGCCGGGTCGCACCATCGCCGGCGGCATCCGCGTCTATTTCTGATCAGCGTGCGCTGACTGGTCCCCGTTCTCTCCAGTGACGCGTGCGTCACCGCCCCGCCCCGGTCTCCGGTGCGGGGCTTTTTTATGGGCTTGTCGCGTGCTCGCATCGCCAGCCTCGGCGCTCGCGATGGATTAGGTGTATATACATCCAAAACCCGATGCAGATACACGCAATGGCCGACGCCGCGCCCGACCCGCTCGATTCCCCCACCTTCGGCTGCAGCTGCCACCGGCTGCGCAAGCTGAGCCGGATGATGACCCAGCGCTACGACCAGGCGCTTGCCCCGGCCGGGCTCAACGTCAACCAGTACGCGATCCTGCGCCGTGCGCAGATCCAGCCGCGCACCGTCGGCGAGCTTGCCACCACGCTCGGCATGGAGCGCAGCACGCTCAGCCGCGACCTCAAGCATCTGGTCGCCGCCGGCTGGGTACGCCTGCAGCGCGATCCCGACGATGCACGCCAGCGCCGGATCGAAGTTCTGGCCCCGGGCGCCGCGGTGATCGAACAGGCCGAGCCGTTGTGGCGCGCAACGCAGGTGCAGGTCGAAGCGCTGATGGGTGTCGACGAGGTCGGCCGTTTGCACGCGGTGCTCGACCGCGTCACCCGGAAAATCGCGGCATGAGCGCGCCCGTCAGCTCGCGCTGGTGGCCGCTGGTGCTGGCCGCCACCGCAATGATGATGATCACGATGGGCATCCGGCAGTCGCTGGGCCTGTTCGTGCAACCGATTGCCGCGGATACGGGCCTCGGCATCGCCGCGATCAGTTTCGCGCTGGCCGTCGGCCAGTTCGTCTGGGGCGCGGTGCAGCCGGTGTTCGGCGCGATCGCCGACCAGCGCGGCAGTGGCCGCGTGCTGGTATTCGGCGGCGTGCTGCTGATCACCGGCATGGCGGCCGCGCCGTTCTTCGCGTCCGAATGGGGCCTGCTGCTGACGCTCGGTCTGATCAGCGCAGCTGGCGCGGGCGCAGGCAGTTTCTCGATCCTGATCGGCAGCACCGCGCGGGTGATTCCCGCCGAGAAGCGCTCGATGGCGTCGGGCGTGGTCAATGCCGGCGGCTCGTTCGGGCAGTTCCTCTACGCGCCATTCGCGACCACGATGATCGGTGCATTCGGTTGGGCTGCCGCTGCATGGGCGATGGCGGCCACCGCGCTGGCGACGCTGCCGCTGGCCTGGCCTTTGCGTCGGCGCAAACTGCCGCCCCCGGCGCCCGGTGCGACTGTCCTGCCGATTGCGGACGACATCGGCCTACGCGCGCAACTGCGCATCGCCCTGCGCGATCGCAGCTACTGGTTGCTGCACCTGGGCTTCTTCACCTGTGGCTTCCACATCGCGTTTCTGGTCACCCACCTGCCGACCGAGATCGCGATGTGCGGCCTGTCGGCCGGTGTGTCGGCAATGGCGCTGTCTCTGATCGGTCTGTTCAACATCGTCGGCAGCATCGGCGCCGGCTGGCTCGGCCAGCGCTACCGCATGAAGTGGCTGCTGACCGCGATCTACATCAGCCGCGCGGTGATGATCTTCATCTACGTGCTGTCGCCACCGACGCCGACCACCTTCATGCTGTTCGCGATCGGCCTGGGCATGAGCTGGCTGGCGACCGTGCCGCCGACCGCCGGCCTCGTCGGCAAGCTGTTCGGGCCGCGCTATCTGGCGACGCTGTTCGGCCTGACCCTGCTCTCGCACCAGACCGGCGCCTTCTTCGGCGCGTGGCTGGGCGGCGTCGCGGTCGCGAAGACCGGATCCTATCTGTGGGTCTGGTACGCCGACATGGCGCTGGCCCTGCTGGCGGCCGCGTCCAATCTGCCGATCCGCGAGGCCCCTCTGCATGCCCGCGCGCCTGTCGCGGCCTGAGCGACCCGATTCCGACCGCTGCGGTCAGTCCGCGGCAGCGTCCGCGCATTGCGCGCAGAGACCGTGCACTTCCAGCGTCTGCGCCTGCGGCACGAACCCCAGCGCGCGGGCGCGCTCGTCGAGCGAAGCGACGACCGCCTCGTCTTCCAGTTCCACGGCGCTGTGGCAGCGGTCGCAGATCAGGAACGGCACCGAATGCTGCGCGGTGCTGGGGTGGTGGCAGGCCACGAAGGCATTGACCGACTGCAGCTTGTGGATGAAGCCGTTGGCCAGCAGGAAATCCAGCGCGCGGTACACCGTCGGGGGCGCAGCCGCGCCAGGACCGTCGCCTTCGCGGACCTGGTCGAGCAGATCGTAGGCCTTGAGCGGCTTGCCGGCCTTGGCGATCAACCCGAGCACATACGCGCGGATCGGCGTCAGCCGCAGGCCGCGCTCACTGGAGGCGTGCTCCACCGCCCGGATGAAGCTCGCGGCGTCATCGACGTGGTGGTGCGGATCCGTGCAGGTGTGGTCGTGCTTGGCCATCCGTCCATGATGGGTGCGAGGGGGCACTGACTCAAGCGTGGCGGTGTCTTCGCGCGAGGTTCGACGTGGTTGCTTCAGGCCAGTGTCCGACTCGCGATGCCCCCCGCGCGTGGGACTCGCCAGGAATCCGTACGCTTGCTGACCGCTGCTGTTCCACGACGGCACGCAGCACTTGCTAACCCGGAGGGCGCCGCACATGGATGTGCGGCGTTTTCCGACCGAGGCAGGATGCCGAGTCGGAAAATCCCTGTGCACGACAAGCCGCGGGCTGTGGACTTGTCGGGGAGACGTTTTTCTTTGGTTCCGTTTCTTTTGGCGTCCACCAAAAGAAATGAACTCGGCCGCGTCAGCGGACGAAAGCGTTTGATCTTCGCCTGCGCGTGTTGGCGCTTCGCCTTCGGCGAGAAGCAAAGTCCACAGCTTCCACTCGCCTTGCGGCGAGCGGGTTCATTTCTTTTGCTGGCCCAAAAGAAACGGAACCAAAGAAAACGGCCTCCCCGACACGTCCGAAGCCCGCGGCGTTACGCGTACCGGGATTTTCCGACTCGGCATCCTGCCTCGGTCGGAAAACGCCGCCCATCCATGGGCGGCGCCCTACGGGTTTCTATGCAGCGTTGCCACGTCAAGGCTCATGAAAAGCAGAGCACTGTCGGCAATGGGTAATCAGGCGCGATCGCAAGAGCAGAGCAACCCGCGAAACAGAATCCAGAGCGACGCGGCTCAGGCCGCGTCCCCCTCCGGAATCATCCCGATCACCACATCGATCCGCGCCAGCGCTTCCTCGCGTCCCGCCAGATACACCGTATGCCCGATATCCGGACTCACCTGCGTGCCCGTGATCGCGACACGCAACGGCTGCGCGACCTTGCCCATGCCGAGACCCAGCGTTTCGACCGTCTCGCGGAACGCCGCGTCGATGGCCTCGACGTTCCAGTCCGGCAATGCGGCGAAACGCGCGCGGACATCGGCCAGCGGTGCGCGGGCTTCCACCTTCAGATGCTTGGCGACCGCCTTCTCGTCATACGCGGCAATCGGGCGATACCAGACCGCCGCGCGCTCGGACATTTCCTTGAGCGTCTGCACGCGGTCGCGCAGCGCGACGACGACATCGGCCGGCGCCGGGCCTGCCGACAGGTCGTAGCCGTCATTGCGCAGATGCCATTCCAGATGCGCGGCGACTGCAACCGGGTCATCGGATTTCAGGTACTGCTGGTTGAGCCAGCCCAGCTTGGCCATGTCGAGGCGCGCGGCCTTGGCGTTGACGTCCTTGAGGTCGAACAGCTGCTGCATCTCGGTGATCGAGAAGATTTCCTGATCACCATGCGACCAGCCCAGACGCACGAGATAGTTCAGCAACGCGTGCGGCAGATAGCCCGCATCGCGGTACTGCATGACGTCGGCGGCACCGGTGCGCTTGGACAGCTTCGCGCCCTGCTCGTCGAGAATCATCGGCAGGTGCGAGAACGCGGGGACTTCCGCGCCGAGCGCGCGGTAGATGTTGATCTGCCGCGGGGTGTTGTTGACGTGGTCATCGCCGCGGACGACGTCGGTGATGCCCATGTCCAGATCATCGACGACGACGGCGAAGTTGTAGGTCGCGTAGCCGTCGGGGCGGAAGATCACCAGGTCGTCGAGTTCGCTGTTGGCGATCTCGATGCGGCCCTTGACCTTGTCCTCCCAGACCACGGTGCCTTCGAGCGGATTCTTCAGGCGGATCACGCGGTTGGAATCGTCGCGCTTCGGCTCGTTGCGTTCGCGATACGCGCCGTTGTAGCGGGGCTTGTCGCCCGCGGCCATCGCCGCTTCACGCATCGCATCGAGTTCGGCCTTCGACTCGTAGGCGTAGTAGGCCTTGCCGTCGGCGACCAGTTGCTCGGCGACTTCGGCGTAGCGGTCCAGACGGTGCGTCTGGTAGATCGGACCTTCGTCGTAACCCAGGCCCAGCCACTCCATCGCCTCGAGAATTGCGTCGATCGCGGCCTGGGTGCTGCGCTCGCGGTCGGTGTCTTCGATGCGCAGCACGAACTCGCCGCCGCGACGCCGCGCCTCCAGCCAGCAGTACAGCGCGGTGCGCGCGCCGCCGATGTGCAGATAGCCGGTGGGACTGGGGGCGAAACGGGTGCGGCAGGACATGCGCGGGACTCGGTGCGGGGACAGCGCGCATTCTAACCGGCACGCCCAGCCGGCCCCGGCGGCCGGATTACAATGGCGCCATGACGACGCTTTTCATCTCCGACCTGCATCTGGATCCGGCGCGTCCGGAGATCACCGCGCTGTTCCTCGCGTTTCTCGACGGCGAGGCGCGCGGCGCCGATGCGCTGTACGTGCTCGGCGATCTGTTCGAGTCGTGGGTCGGCGATGACGATCCGTCCGAGGCCGGCGCGCAGGTCGCCGAGCGTCTGACCGCGCTGTCGAACGCCGGCGTGCCGGTCGCCTTCATGCACGGCAATCGGGATTTCCTCGTCGGCCACGACTATGCGCGACGCGCTGGCATGTCACTGCTGCCCGACCCTGCGGTGATCACGCTCTACGGCCGCCCGGTGCTGCTGACCCACGGCGATCTGCTGTGCACCGGCGATGTCGAATACCAGGCGGTGCGCAACCAGGTGCGCAATCCGGCGTGGCAGGCGCACATGCTCGCGCAGCCGCTGCCGGCGCGGCTCGCATTCGCCCAGCACGCACGCGATGCCAGCCAGGCGCGCGCGGCCACGCTGCGTGGCGACGGCACCATGGAAACGGTCACCGATGTGGCGCCAGCAACGGTCGAGGACTGGTTCACGCGGTATGGCGTCGACACGATGATCCACGGCCATACGCACCGCCCTGCGATCCACGACCTGCAGGTTGCCGGCCGCGATTGCCGCCGCATCGTGCTCGGCGACTGGTTCGAACAGGGATCGGTGTTGCGTGCGTATGCGGACGGGCGGCTGGAACTGTCGGCGCTGCCCGCAACGATCTGATCGCAGCTTGCTGGAGCAGTGCAGCGATCAGCGTTCGGCGATCGCCTGCAGCGATGCGAGTTCCTCTTCGCTGAATCCCGCCGCGGCGCGTGCGTCGATATTGAACGGGCCGTGCAACACGGCGCGCGCGTACTCGGACAGCAGATCGCGGAACGTCGACTCGGGCTGCACACCGCGGCGTGCGCAGAACCAGCGGAACCAGCGGCTGCCGGCGGCGACGTGCGCGACTTCCTCGCGCAGGATCACTTCGAGCACGACGACGGTCTCGTGGTCGCCGAGCGAGCGCAGCTTCACGATCATGCCGGGCGTGACGTCCAGCCCGCGCGCCTCGAGCACACGCGGCACCAGTGCCATGCGCGCCATGCCGTCGTGCGCGGTCTTCTCGCACATTTCCCACAGGCCGTTGTGCGCGTCGAAATCGCCGTAGTCGAACCCGAGGGCACGCAGCCGGTCGCGCAGCAGCACGAAATGACGCGCCTCGTCGGCAGCGACCGACACCCAGTCGGCGTAGTAGTCGGCGGGCAGATCGCGGAACCGGTAGACGGCGTCCCAGCCGAGATCGATCGCGTTGAGTTCGATATGCGCGATCGCGTGGATGAAAGCCGCACGGCCTTCGTCGCTGCCGAAACCACGCCGCGGCAGCTCGCGCGGATGCACGAGTTTCGGGCGCTCGGGGCGTCCCGGCATGCCGATCGGCGCCGGGGCGCGTGCGTTCGTGTCGAGCGGCAACGCGCCTTCGCGGAACCGGCGCGCGTAGGCGCCGGTCAGCGCGATCTTGTCATCGGGATCGCGCGCATCGAGGCAGTGGCGCGCGGCCGCGAACAGATCCGCGGCGTCCGCGACCACTACCGTGCTCACGCGCGGCGCTTCTTCTTCGCGTCGTCGCTGCGCAGCTGCTGCAGTCGCTCGAAGTAGCCCGCCTCGATGCCGGTGACGTATTCACCGCTGAAGCAGGAACTGTCGAAGCGGCGCTCGGGGAACTTCGGGCCGGCGACCGCGCTTTCGAGGTCGGCGAGGTCCTGGTAGATCAGCCAGTCGCAACCGAGGAATTCCTCGATCTCCTTCTCGGTGCGGTTGTGCGCGACCAGTTCGTCGACCGACGGCATGTCGATGCCGTAGATGTTCGGGTGACGCACCGGCGGCGCGGCAGAAGCGAGATAGACCTTCTTGGCGCCGGCGTCGCGGGCCATCTGCACGATCTGCTTGGACGTGGTGCCGCGCACGATCGAATCGTCGACCAGCAGCACCACGCGGTTGCGGAATTCCAGCGGGATCGGGTTGAGCTTGCGCTTGACCGACTTCGCGCGCTCGCCCTGCCCCGGCATGATGAAGGTGCGGCCGACGTAACGGTTCTTGATGAAGCCCTCGCGGTACTTCACGCCGAGCGTGTTGGAAATTTCCAGCGCGGCGTCGCGCGAGGTGTCCGGAATCGGAATCACCGTGTCGATGTCGTGATCGGGACGCAGGCGCAGGATCTTCTCGCCCAGCGTGACGCCCATGCGCATGCGCGCCTTGTGCACCGAGATGTTCTCGATCATCGAGTCCGGACGCGCGAAGTACACGTATTCGAAGATGCACGGCGCGTGCGGCTGCTGCGGCGCGCACTGGCGGTGGTGCAGTTCGCCACGCGGCGTGATCACGATGCCCTCGCCCGGCTCGACGTCGCGCAGGTGTTCGAAACCGAGGATGTCGAGCGCGACCGATTCCGACGCCACCGCGTACTCGGTGCCTTCAGCGGTCTCGCGCTTGCCCAGCACCAGCGGGCGGATGCCGTGCGGATCGCGGAACGCGATCAGGCCCAGACCCAGCACCGTCGCGACCACGGCGTAACCGCCCTTGGCGCGACGATTGACGCCTTCGACGGCGCGGAACGCGGCTTCGGGGGTCAACGCCTTCTCGCGGTCGAGCTCATGCGCGAACACGTTGAGCAGGACTTCGGAATCCGAGTCGGTGTTGACGTTGCGGCGGTCGGTCTCGAACACCTGCTGGCGCAGCTGGTCGGTGTTGACCAGGTTGCCGTTGTGGGCGAGCGCGATGCCGTAGGGCGAGTTGACGTAGAACGGCTGCGCTTCGTCGTGACCTTCGCTGCCGGCCGTCGGGTAGCGGCAGTGCGCGATGCCCACGCGGCCCTGCAGCAGATCCATTGCCTTGGTGTCGAACACATCGCGCACCAGGCCGTTGCCCTTGTGCACGCGCATCACCGTGCCGCTGGAGACGGCGATGCCGGCCGCATCCTGCCCGCGGTGCTGGAGCACCGTCAGGCCGTCGTACAACGCGGCTGCGACTTCAGAGGTTCCGACAATCCCGACGATCCCGCACATGTTCGATTTCCAGTTCTGCTTGAGGCGCGCGGACGCGCCGGTGTGAAGTGTGGGACGGCTTTCTTTTCGGCGCCGGTCAGGGGTGCGAACGGACCAGACCGTCGACGCCCACCGCGCTGCGGACGCGCGTCTTGAGCTGGTCGGCTTCGCCGCGTGACGCGACCGGGCCGGCCTTGACCCGGGTCAGGCGGCCCTTGTCGGTGTCGACCGAATCGGTGAACGCGGTGATGCCGGCGCCGCGCAGACGATCGCGCAGACGATTGGCTTCGGCCGCATTACTGAAGGCGCCCAGCTGCACGATGAAGCCGGTGCCGGACGTCGGCGCCGCTGTGGGCGGTGCCGGTGGCGGCGTCGCAGGAGTGGCAGCCGGCGGCGTCTGCGCAGGCGGCGTGCGTGCAGGCGTCCGCGCGGCGGGCGCTTCTTCGGGCAGCTGTTCGGTGCTCGGCGTGGCAGGCGTCTGTGCAGCTGCCGGGCGTGATGCGGCGGGTGCAGGCGGCGTCGGCGCTGGCGTTTCCGGGCGCGGTACGTCCGGGCGGGTGCCCGCGTCGAGCGCGACAACCCGCGGGGTCACGTCATCGCGGACCTGCGCTGCGCGCACGCGGACGATCTCGGCATCGGCGCGGTTGGCATACGGCCCCAGGCGCACGCGCTGGGCGGGCTTGCCGTTGAGGGTAAAGCTCTCGCGATAGCCGCGCAGGCCGGACTCGCCGAGCTGGCGCAGGATCGCCTCGGCGTCCGCTTCGCTGGCGAACGCGGCGTAATGCACGGCGTAACCGCCGCCGGCGACGGTCGCAGGCAGCGGATTATCCTGTTCGGACGTGTCAACGGTCGGCAGCGCGCTGCCGTCCGGGCGCGTGGCCGCCGGCGCTGCAGGCGCGGCTTCCGACAACGGCGCACCGGCGAGAGCGCCACCTTCGCGCGCCGGTGGCGGCGCGATCAGCGGCAGATCGACGGTCTTGTAGTCGGCATTCGGCGCATCGGGCACGTCGAGGGACATGTCCGGCAGGCCGCTCGCGGGCGCAGGGCCCTTGATCAGCATCGGCAGGAAAATGACCGCGAGCGCGATCAGCACGGCGGCGCCGATCAGGCGTTGTTTCAATGCAGGCGACATGCGGGATCCGGACACGGGTTGCCGCGCGAATTATACGCGCCGTCCCGCCCTGCTTCTTAACGCCTGCCCTGCAACACCTGTAGAGCGGCCGCCGCGGCGTGGAACGTGCCGAACACCAGCACGCGGTCGCCGGGCGCGGCCTCGGCGAGCGCGGCAGACAGCGCCGTTGCAACGTCGACATGCCCGGTGACGTCGTCGTCCAACACCTCCGACAGGCGTGCGCGCAGCGTGGCGGCGTCCTGGCCGCGCGCACCGGCGACCGTCGACCCGGCCAGATGCCAGTGCGCGATCGAGGGCGCCAGCGCGCCGACCACGCCCGGCGCGTCCTTGTCCGCAAGCGCGGCGTACACCGCGACCGTGCGCCCAGCCGCCGGCGCGGCGATCAGCCAGTCGGCCAGCGCCTGCGCCGCCTGCGGGTTGTGCGCGACGTCGACGACGACGTCCACGCCGTCGCGCTCGAAGCGCTGCAGGCGGCCAGCCACCGTGGCGCCAGCGATTCCGGCGGCGAGCGCGGCATCGTCGAGATCGCGATCCAGCGCGCGGATCGCGGCGATCGCAACGGCGGCATTACGCAACTGCACCGGCGCGGCCAGCGTCGGCATCGGCAGCTCGACTTCGAAGCCGACCTCGCGCCAGTTCCAGGTGCCCGAATCCGTCGGCGCGTAGAGGAAATCGCTGCCACCCCGGACCGCGACCGCGCCGATTCGGTAGGCGTGCCGCAACACGCTGGCCGGCGGATCGGTATCGCCGACGATCAGCGGCTTCCACGCGCGCGCGATGCCGGCTTTCTCCAGCCCGATCGTCTCGACGTCGTTCCCGAGCCAGTCCTGATGATCGAGGCCGACCGTGGTGATCACCGCAACGTCGGGCTCGACGATGTTGACCGCATCGAGCCGGCCACCGAGCCCGACCTCGAGTACGGCCAGATCCAGCTCAGCGCGCGCGAACAGCCACAGCGCGGCCAGCGTGCCGGTCTCGAAATAAGTCAGCGGCGTGTCACCGCGCGCGGCCTCGACCGCCTCGAACGCCTCGACCAGCGCGGCGTCGTCGACGTCCACGCCATCGATGCGCACGCGCTCGTTGTAGGCCAGCAGATGCGGCGAGGTGTACGCGCCGACGCGCCAGCCCGCCGCGCGTGCGACCGATTCGACGAACGCCACCGTCGAACCCTTGCCGTTGGTGCCGGCAATCGTGATTACCCGCGCCGCGGGACGGCCGCAGTCCATGCGCGCGTAGACCGCGCCGACACGGTCGAGACCCATCTCGATTTCGGTCGGGTGGCGCGCTTCGATCGCCGACAGCCAGTCGGCCAGCGAACGGGGTTCACTCATAGCGCGCGGTGGACCGCCTCGCCGAAGAATGCGGTGTGGTGCGCGCAATCGTTGAGACGCACGACGTCGAGATGGTCGACATCCGGGCCTTCGAGCAGGTTCAACGTCGTCGGCGCCTGGCGGAACGTCCACAGGCGCGACAACGGAATGCCGAGCACGCGGCACAGGATCACGCGGTTGACGGCGTCGTGGGCGACGATCAGCGCGGTGTCGTTCGGGCCGAGGCCATCGACGGCGCGCGCGAATGCGGGCCAAGCGCGGTCGAACACCTGCTGCAGCGATTCGCCGCCGGGCATCTGCACAGTGTCGGGCGCGTCGCGCCAGGCAGTCAGACGTTCGGGATCGCGCTCGCGGATCTCGCTGGCGAGCAGGCCTTCCCAGGTGCCGTGGGCGATTTCTGCGAGGCCGGGATCCGTCAACAGTGTGGACGCGCGTGTTTCGCCAAGCGCCAGACGCGCCGTGCGATCGGCGCGCGACAGCGGCGAGGCGACTGCGCGATCGATGCGGACATCGGCCAGACGCGCGCCCAGCAGCGTCGCCTGACGTTCACCAACCTCCGACAGCGGGATGTCTTCCTGTCCCTGGTAACGGCCTTCGGCATTCCACGGCGTTTCGCCGTGGCGGGCGAGCAGGATTCTCATCGCGCGGTTCCTCGAATGGGGGGCTCCGGCGATGCCGGCGCGTCAGTTTACGGGAGGCGATCGCGGTGGCGCCGCAAGCACAGTGCCTTCGCATGCGGGCCAGTGAGATCGAGCATGGGCATGCAAGCGCGCCCCGGACACACGACCGGGGCACGCGGACAGACGGCTCAACGCGCGGACGCGCCCATTTCCTGCAGCAGACGCGGCGCCGGATCGACTTCCTGCATGACCCAGCGGATGTAGCGCTGGTCGACCGAAATCGTGCGCGTCATCGCCGGGTCGAACACCCAGTTCGACACCACCGCTTCCCATGTCATGTCGAACAGCAGGCCGGTCAGGCGACCGTCGGCGTCGAGCACGGGCGAGCCGGAGTTGCCGCCGGTCACGTCGAGGTCGGACAGGAAGTTCACCGGCACGCTGCGCAGGCGGCGATCGGCCAGACCGCCGTCACGGCGGGCGGCGATCGCATCGAGCTGCGCCTTGGGCGCGTCGAAGGGCTCGGTGCCGGTTGCCTTGGGCGGAATCTCTTCCAGACGCGTGAACGGGGTCTGCTGCGCGCCGGCAAGATTGGTGTAACCCACGACGTTGCCGAAGGTGATGCGCAGCGAGGAATTCGCGTCGGGATACACGGCTTCCTTGCGGCCGGCGCGGTAATCGGCGACGGCCTGCAGATAGGTCGGGCGCAGTTGCAGCAGATCGCCAGCACGGGCCTTGGACGCGAGTTCGATCTGCAGCAGTTCCTGCGTCACCGCGGCGGCGTACATCAACGCCGGGTCGCGACTGCGCAGGAATTCGTGGCGGTCGGCAGCGAACCACTTCAGGCGTTCATCGCTGTTGGCCAGCGTGCTGCGCTGCAGCCGGTCCAACGCGCGGTCGATCGCCGCCGCGTCGTTGCCGCCCAGCCAGGTGTCGATCGCCTGGATGCGCTGCTCGGGCGGCAGCTGGATGTACTGCAGCAACGCATAGCGCGTGAGTTCACGGTCCATCGCCGGCACGAAGCGGCGGTCCATCTGCTTGAGGCCGCCTTCGATCGACGGCAGGTCGCGCTGCTGGTAGCCCTGCTCACGCATCGAATCAGGCTTTTCCTTCTCCATCGACAGCCGGTACAGACGATTGGCGGTCGACAGCAGGCCGCTGTTGTCGAGCAGCGACAGCACCAGATCTCGCTCGCGCGTGGCCTTGGCCTGTGCATCGAGCGCGACGATCTTCGCGTGCGCATCGAGCGCGGCCGCGCCATCGCCGCCGCGGCTGCGCAGCCATTCGAGCACTGCCGCTTCCTCGGACTGCTTGCGCGCCAGCGCGCCGATGCGCTCGAAGCCCTGCAACTGGCCTTCATAGTTCTTCAGCGTGTTCTGCCAGCCGCGCACCGCGCTGGCGTAGCGCACGTCGATCTCGGGGTCTTCCTTGCCACGCGCTTCGACCAGATCGATCAGCGCGCGGTAATGACGGCCGATCTGCGGGTAGCGCCAGGCGACGGTTTCGGAGAACTCGTCGGCGAACGCGTAGCGGCTGGTGCGGCCCGGATAGCCGGCGACCATGACGAAATCGTTCTCGCGCAGCGGCTTGTCGGCCAGGCGCAGGAAACGCTGCGGGGTGTAGGGAATGTTGTCCTGCGCATACTCGGCCGGGCGACCATCGCGGCCGACATAGGCGCGGTAGAACGCGAAGTCACCGGTGTGGCGCGGCCACATCCAGTTGTCGACATCGCCGCCGAAGCTGCCGATGCCGCCCGCCGGCGCGTAGACTAGGCGCACGTCGCGGATTTCGAGGTTGCGGAACAGCCGGTAGCTGTTGCCGCCGAGGAAGCTGTAAAGACGGCAGCGGTACGCGGCATCGGCTTCGCAACGCGCAACGAGGGTCTTCTCGATCGTGTCGAGCGCGGTCGTACGGGCCAGGCCGTCGGGCGCGGCGTCGATCGCGGCGCGGACTTCGGCGGTGACGTCCTGGATGCTGTCGAGCGCGTAGATGCGCGCATTCGGGCCGGCTGAGATCTCGTCACCGATCGCCGCGGCATTGAAGCCGTCGCGCATCAGGTTGTTCTCGGGGGTCGAATTCAGCTGGATCGCGCCGTAGGCGCAGTGGTGGTTGGTCAGCACCAGACCCTGCGACGAGACGAAGCTCGCGGTACAGCCGCCGAGCGAGACCACGGCGCCCAGCGGGTCGCCGGTCAGATCGGCCAGGCGGTTCGGATCCAGCTTCAAACCGGCCTTGCGCAGCGCCGGCGCGATGTCGGGCAACTGTTGCGGCACCCACATGCCCTCGCCCGCCACCACCCCTGGCGCACTGCAACTGAAGAAGACGCCCAGCAGCGTCGCGGCCAGTAACGGATGGCGCATGGTGGTCCTGTGGATCGTGACGGGGGGCCAAGTCTAGCCAACCCGCCCGCCCGGCGCAGGCCAACGCCGGCTGGCTGACGTGCGGGTGCAGCACGGCCGCGACGGGGCCGCGCCGTATAATCGCCGGCTCTTTCCGGCATCCGCAGACACGACACATGGCCCAGACAATGAAGGCGCTGGTCAAGCGCGACGCGACAAAAGGCATCTGGATGGCCGAAGTGCCGGTGCCGGCGCCCGGCCCGAACGACGTGCTGATCCGCGTCGAGAAGGCCGCGATCTGCGGCACCGACCTGCACATCTACCTGTGGGACGAGTGGAGCCAGCGCACGATCACGCCGGGTCTGGTCATCGGCCATGAATTCGTCGGACGCATCGTCGAGCTGGGCTCGGCGGTCACCGGCTATGAAGTCGGTCAGCGCGTCTCGGCTGAGGGTCACCTGGTCTGCGGCCATTGCCGCAACTGCCGCGCCGGCAAGCCGCACCTGTGTCCGAACACCGTCGGCATCGGCGTCACCCGCAACGGCGCGTTCGCCGAATACGTGGTGATGCCGGCAACCAATCTGTGGCCTATCCCCGACCAGATTCCGAGCGAACTGGCCGCGTTCTTCGATCCCTACGGCAACGCCGCGCACTGCGCGCTGGAATTCGACGTCGTCGGCGAGGACGTGCTGATCACCGGCGCCGGTCCGATCGGCGTGATGGCCGCGGGCATCTGCAAGCACATCGGCGCGCGCAACGTGGTGGTCACCGACGTCAACGATTTCCGCCTCAAGCTGGCCGCCGACATGGGCGCCACGCGCGTGGTCAACGTGTCCAACACCTCGCTCAAGGACGTCATGAAGGACCTCCACATGGAGGGCTTCGACGTGGGCCTGGAGATGAGCGGCAACCCGGCCGCGTTCAACGACATGCTCGATTGCATGTACCACGGCGGCAAGGTCGCGCTGCTCGGCATCCTGCCCAAGGGCGCCGGTATCGACTGGGACCGCATCATCTTCAAGGGCCTCACCGTGCAGGGCATCTACGGCCGGAAGATGTACGAGACCTGGTACAAGATGACCCAGCTCGTGCTGTCGGGTTTCCCGCTCGGCAAGGTGCTCAGCCACCAGCTGCCGGCCGACGAATTCCAGAAAGGCTTCGACCTGATGGAATCGGGCAAGTCGGGCAAGGTCGTCCTCGACTGGCGTTGAGCTTGGCGCGGCGCGGAGAACCCGCTGACGCGTTCGCGCCGCATGACGTGTGGCACGTCCAAAGACCTGCCGCACGGCCCTAGGCTCACCTGCTGAATTCCACAGGAGGTGGTGTATGCGCAACGGACGTGAGGTTCTTCGTGGTTTCTTGCTGTCTGGACTCGCGGCGGCGATACCCGCCGCGTTCGCAGCCGGCGCGCCCGCGTGTCCGGACGCGCCCGAACCGCCCGCTGCGGTCTGTCTGGCAGCCGCGCATGGACTGGCCTACGCCGACACGCAGGACGACGCCCGATTGGCTGCGACGGCACTGGATGCCGCCGCCATCCAGTTCGGGCAGGTCTTCGGCCGAAGCCTGCCGCCGGGCCTGCTGGTCCTGAGTTCGACCGTCAGCGGTGACGATGCCGAACGATTCGCGCAGACCCATGACCTGGGGTTTGCCCAGAGCTGGCTGTCGCCAGCCGACAAGCGCGCGCAGATCGAAATCGTCATCCGTCGCGCTACGCCCGATGCCGATGCGGCAAGGATCGAAACGATCCTGTCCCAGGTCGAAGCCCAGCATGTCGACTTGCTGCGCCACGAACTCGGCCATGCGCAGTACCGCGCCGCCTTCTGGCCTGATGCGACGCCTTCGCCAGACGCATATGGAACGCCCGCGCCCGACTGGCTGGACGAGGCCTCGGCCGTACTGATGGAGGGCAGCACGGGTCGCGCATCGCGCCAACGTCATTTCCTTGAAGCCTGGCGTCAGTCTTCGCCTGCGATCCGGCCGCTTGCCGAGTTCCTGACGATGGCGCATCCCGTCACCGCGCAGAAGCGTGCGTTGATGCAGGCGCAAGGCGGAACCCAGAGTGCCTCGGGCGTACAGGTGATGACGATGCGCGGCCCCGATGCAGAAGCCGGCGGCATGTTCTATTCGCAATCGCTGCTGTTCGCCGATTTCCTGATCGATGCCAGCAGTGATCCACACATCCTGGCGACGATCAGCGCCGCCGTGGCCAGCGGCGTCGAATTCACCGACTGGCTGGCGGCCACTGGCGCGCAGCACGGCCTGCCGACCGACCTGGCCGACTTACAGGAGGCGTGGAATGCTTGGTGCGACGCACGCGATACAGCCGCGTCCGATCCTGCCGGGTAAAATGGGTAACCCGCCTTCCGGATCGCCTCGCATGTCCCTGACCCAGCGCTACGCCGACACCCTCGACGAGATCCGCGACGCCGGGCTGTTCAAGGCCGAGCGCGTGATCACCGGCCCGCAGTCGGCCGAGATCACCCTCGAAGACGGCCGCACGGTGCTCAACTTCTGCGCCAACAATTACCTGGGCCTCGCCGACCATCCGGACATCATTGCCGCCGCGAAGAATGCGCTCGATACGCACGGCTTCGGCATGGCGTCGGTGCGCTTCATCTGCGGCACGCAGGATCTGCACAAGCAGCTCGAGCAGACCATCGCGGACTTCTTCGGCAAGGAGGACACGATTCTCTACGCCGCGTGCTTCGATGCGAACGGTGGCCTGTACGAGCCGCTGCTCGGCGAAGCGGACGCGATCATCTCCGATGCGCTCAACCACGCCTCGATCATCGACGGCATCCGCCTGTGCAAGGCGAAGCGCTACCGCTACGCCAACTGCGACATGGCGGATCTGGAGAAGCAGCTGCAGCAGGCACGCGCCGACGGCGCACGCACCATCCTGATCTCGACCGACGGCGTGTTCTCGATGGACGGCTTCATCGCACCGCTCGATGAAATCACCACGCTCGCCGCGAAGTACGACGCACTGGTGCACATCGACGAGTGCCACGCGACCGGCTTCCTCGGTGAAACCGGCCGCGGCTCTGCGGAAGTCAAGGGCGTGCTGGAGAAGATCGACATCGTCACCGGCACGCTCGGCAAAGCGATGGGCGGCGCGCTCGGCGGCTTCACCACGGCCAAGCGCGAAGTCATCGAACTGCTGCGTCAGCGCTCACGCCCCTACCTGTTCTCGAACTCGCTGCCGCCGCACGTGGTCGCGGCCGGCATCAAGGCGTTCGAGATGCTCGACGCCGCCGGCGACCTGCGCACGCAGCTGGTCGAGAACACCCGCTACTTCCGCGAGAAGATGACCGCCGCCGGTTTCGACGTGCGCCCCGGCGTGCATCCGATCAGTCCGGTCATGCTCTACGACGCGAAGCTCGCGCAGCGTTTCGCCGAGCGGCTGCTCGAGGAAGGCATCTACGCGATCGGCTTCTTCTTCCCGGTCGTCGCGAAGGAGCAGGCGCGCATCCGTACCCAGATCAGCGCCGCGCACACGCGCGAACACCTGGACCGCGCGATCGATGCGTTCACCCGCATCGGTCACGAGCTGGGCGTGCTGAAGGCCTGAGCCATGCGCGCCGCGCTGCGACGGCGTCTGCTACTCGCGGCGCAGACTGACGCCCTCGCCGCTCTCGACGACGGCATCTGGTCGACGCGTTGCCTGCACTGCCGGAGCGCGTTGCAGGTGCGCGACGACGGCGAGCCGCTCGGTCTCGCGACACTGGAGCACGTGGTGCCGCAAGCCTGGTTCGGCCGACGCGCGGCGTCGGTGTTGACGGCGCAGGTCGGCGACGATGCGGACGATCCACGCAACCTCGCGCTTGCCTGCGCACGCTGCAATCACGACAAGGGTAAGGGTCACGACGCGCGCGGGCCGGGCGACGTGCGCGCACGCGAAGTCGTCGAAGCCCTGCTCGCGACGCGCCTCAGCCGGTGGCGGGATCCGACGGACGCGCCAGCGCGCTGATTTCGCCGGCCTCCAAGGGACGCCACGCGCCCTTGGCCAGATCGCCCAGCGCGAGATCGCCGATCGCGACGCGCACCAGTCGCAGCACACCCAGATCATGCGCAGCGAGCAGTCGGCGGATCTGCCGGTTGCGACCCTCGTCGAGCACGATTTCCAGCCAGGCGTTGCGCTCGCCCTGACGCAGAAGACGTGCAGACGCGGCCTGCAGCCGCTCACCCGCGTCGTCGACGCCGAGCACCAGCGCTTCGAGCAAGGCGTCGTCAGGCAGCCCGTCGACCTGCACGTGATAGGTCTTCTGCGGCCCCTGCTCGGGATCGGTCACCCGTGCAGCCCACGCGGGATCACTGGTGAACAACAGCAGGCCTTCGCTGGCCTTGTCGAGCCGGCCGACCGGCGCAATCCAGCCCAGATCCGCACCGTCGAAACAACGATAGACCGTGTCGCGGCCGTGTTCGTCGCGCGCCGTGGTGACCAGGCCGCGCGGCTTGTTGAGTACGAGGTACTGATGCGCGGTTGCGCGCGACGCATCGCCATCGAGCACGATGTTCGACGCGTCCAGTGCCACCGGAAATTCCGGATCGCGCACGATCTTGCCGGCAACCCGTACGCGCCCATCGCGCACACGCCGCTCGGCTTCGCTGCGCGAGCACAGCCCGCGCTTCGACAGCACCCGCGCGAGGCCATACCGCGGCGGACGCACGACACGCTTCAAGACGCGGCACCTCGACATGCGAACGGCCCGCTTGCGCGGGCCGTCGTCATACCGTCGATGCTGAGACGCGCAGCACTCATTCGACGGGCGGGGTCTCGCCGGGCGGTGCGGTTTCCGCCGCGGCCGGTGCAGCCGGCGCGTTCGGATCAGCGCGACGGCTGCCAACCGTGTAGCCGTTGGCCTTGATCCACGCGTCGAAATCGTCGGCGGTCATGCGCTTGCCGCCCTGGGTCATGTTGAAGCGGTACGGCGTGTTGTCGAACTCGGTCTGCTTGACGTAGGCAGCAGGATCGTTGGCGCTCACCGCGCCCGCCGCCGGCGCGGCCATCGCGACGTTCTGGCACTTCTCGATCTCGAGACGCAGCACGACCTGCTCGGCTGACTGCGCCTCGTCATAGGCACGCGCGAGCACCGCGCTTGTACCCAGACGATACGTCGGCGCGGCGAGTTCCGGAGACACGGGCTCGAGCACGGTGGCCTGCACGGGACGCGCGGTACGGGTATCGAGGGTGCTGCAGTCAGCGGCATGGCCGGCGAGTGGCAGCACCAGCAGAGGCAACAGGAACAAGGCACGCATGAGAGGCAATCCCCGAGGTCGAATTGGCCTGAAGTGTAGGCGGCAAGTACACGCCATACAAGGGAAAACCGGACATTCGCGCATTCACGCTATCGCGCGTTCGACGCACCGTTTTGCCGACCATTGTCCCCTGCAGACCTAGATCGCTCGATTGGTCTGCAAACCAAGAAATTCTCAGGCCCCACAAACAGAAGGCCCGGCACGAGGCCGGGCTTTCTGGTGTCACTACCGGACGTTCTTAGTTCTGAACGTTCAGCTCGGTGCGGCGGTTGCGCGCACGGCCTTCCGGGTTGTCCGAACCATCAGCATTGGTGTTCGGCGCGATCGGGCGGCTTTCGCCGTAACCGGTCGGACCCACCAGACGGTCGGCCATGATGCCGTTGCTGGCGAGGTGGTCATAGACCGCCTTGGCGCGACGCTCGGACAGACGCTGGTTGTAGGCATCGGTACCGACCGAGTCGGTGTGACCGGCGACTTCAACGCGCAGCTCCGGGTAACGCTTCAGGATTTCGACGGCTTCGTTGAGGATTGCCACCGCGTCAGGACGCAGCGTCGCACGGTCGAAGTCGAAGTTGACGCCATTCAGATCGATGGTGATCGGAGCCGGCGGAGCCGGAGCCGGTGCCGGAGCCGGCGGCGGCGGCGGCGGAGCCGGCGGAGCCGGGGGAGCCGGCGGCGGGCCGAGCGGAATCACGACACCGACCGAGGCCATCACGTCGCCGAAGTAGCTTTCTTCAGCGTTGTGCGGGTAGCCCGCCCAATCACGCGAACCGTTCGCAGCGACGCTGTTGTCGTCGAAGTCGGCGCGGTAAGCGATTTCGGCACGCACGGCAACGCGCTTGTCGAAGGTGGTCTGCAGACCGGCACCGACCTTCGCGGCCAGGTTGCCTTCCTTACGCTCGCCGGGCGAGTTCGGGCTCGGGAACGCGTCGAACTCTTCTTCCGAACGCTGGTAGCCGACACCGGCCAGCAGGTAGGGATTCCAGCCACGGCCTTCAGAGATGAAGTGGTAGCGGAAGTCGACCGAGATGCCGTACTGGCTCCAGTTCAGATCGTTGTTGGCGCCTTCGACCGAGCTGTCGAAGCCCGGGTTCTGGTAGTTCAGCTCACCGTCGATCGACCAGTTGGGGCTGATGAACTTACCCATGCCCAGCGTGACGAACGGGGTGTCGTCGGTGCGGCGATCTTCTGCCTGGAAGTTGAAGCCCGTCGAACCGGTGAGGTACCAACGGTCGTCGAACTCCTGGGCGCTGGCGTGACCCGCCAGACCAAGACCGCCGAGCAGCGCGGCGCAGAGGAGTTTCTTGTTCATGTTTTTTCAGCTCCTAGAAAAGGGGGAATGCGTCGTGGCATCGGATGAGGCGTCAAACGCAAACGCCTTGCACATAGCCTAAAGTCAGCAGCGTGAAGACGTTGTTAACGCTAACATAACGGTTGAGAGCTTCCTACACCAACCTGGCCGGGTATTCATCTTGGCTTTGGTTTGGTCAGGAACCTCAACGCGGCGGAATTGTCGTGAAGACGATGTGCGCGTGGCGTCAAGAACGTGCGGCGCTCTTAACCGTCGCTTTATGTGGAATTGACGTTTCCGCATTCCCGCCTGCGTGCGGCTTAACGATTATCTGCTGGTTACGTGTGCCAGTGCGGCGTCGATCCGAATTCCGTTTGCAGGAATGAAACGAATACACGCGTGCGCGGGGGCACGAATATGCGATCGGGCATCACCGCGTGAATGCCGGTTTCCGGTGGCGCATGGCCCGGAAGCACCCGCACAAGGCGCCCTGCCCTTAGATCGCCCGCCACATGCCACAGCGCATGCATCGCGATGCCCGCCCCTTCCAGCGCTGCGTCACGCAGCACTTCACCGAGATTGCTTTCCAGTGGCCCGGTCACGGTAATGGTCGTCTCGCCGCCTGCGCCGTCGAGCAGTTGCCAACGATCCTGACGGCCACGACTGCCGACGAGCACCAGGCAATCGTGCGCAGCGAGATCGTCTGGTGCTGCAGGGATGCCGCGACGGGCCAGGTAATCGGGCGACGCGACGAGGACGCGCGGATTGGCTGCGATCTGACGTCCGACGAGCTGCGAGTCATCGAGATCGCCGATCCTGATCGCGAGATCGAAGCCTTCACGCACGAGATCGACCTGCTGGTCACTCATGTGCACGCTGAGTTGCAGGCCGGGATGCGCGGCGAGAAAGCGCGGCAGGCGCGGCGAGATGTGCTGGCGGCCGAACGACGCCGACATCGTGACCCGCAGCGTGCCGCCGACCGCCTGGCCGCCGCTTTCGCGCAGGCTGCCGGCGAGGCCGTCGAGTGCTTCGACCAGCGTGCGTCCCTCGCCGGCCAGTCGCAGGCCTTCAGGCGTGGGATGCAGACGCCGCATGGTCCGGTGCAGCAGCCGCACGCCCAGTGCGTCCTCGAGCCGCTTCAGACGCTGGCTCGCCAGGGCCGGCGACAGATCGAGGCTGCGCGCGGCGGCGCTGATCGACCCCGTGTCGAGCACGCGCAGGAACAGGGCGATGTCGCCGATCCGGTCCATCGATTCAAAAGAATCCCTTGAAGGTGATTGGCGATCCTATCGCTGTTCGACCGGAACGCGTGGGGTCGACAATGCGCAGGCCGCTTCACTCTTCAAGGACTCCGCATGAAAGCCGTCGCCCTGACCCGCTATCTCCCGATCGACGATCCGCAGTCGCTGCAGGATGTCGAACTCGATCTGCCCGAGCCCGGCCCGCATGACCTGCGCGTGCGCGTCGAGGCGGTTTCAGTGAATCCGGTCGACACCAAGGTGCGTGCGCCGAAGCCGCAGACCGAAGCGAATCCGAAGGTGCTCGGTTACGACGCGGCCGGCGTGGTCGACGCCATCGGCAACGAGGTCACCGGTTTCGAGGTGGGCGACGCCGTTTATTACGCTGGCGACATCACCCGTCCCGGCAGCAACGCCGAATTCCAGCTCGTCGACGCGCGCATCGCCGCGAAGAAGCCGAATTCGCTGGACTTCGCCCAGGCCGCCGCCCTGCCCCTGACCGCGATCACCGCGTGGGAGCTGCTGTTCCAGCGCATGCCTTTCGATATCGACGGGGACGGCGCCGGCAAGACGCTGCTGGTCATCGCCGGCGCCGGCGGTGTCGGGTCGATCGCGATCCAGCTCGCGAAGCTGGCCGGCTTCACCGTGATCGCGACCGCGTCGCGCATGGAGACCATCGCGTGGTGCCGGATCATGGGCGCCGACCATGTCATCGACCACCGCGAGGATCTCGCGCCGCAGCTCCAGGCGCTCGGATTCGAGACCGTCGACGCTGCGCTCAATCTCGCCGACACCGACCGCTACTGGACCGCGCTGGGCGAACTGCTCGCGCCGCTGGGTCATGTCGGCCTGATCGTGGAGCCGGCCGGCGCGCTGAAGATCGGCGATCCCTACAAGGCCAAGAGCATCGGCATTCATTGGGAAATGATGTTCGCGCGGCCGCGCTTCCGTACCGCCGACATGGACGAGCAGGGCAGGATTCTCGCGCGTGTCGCGGAACTGATCGACACCGGTTCGCTGCGCGGCACGCTGTCGGACATGCTCTCGCCAATCAACGCGGAGACCCTGCGCGAAGCGCATCGCCGTCTCGAATCCGGCAGCACGATCGGCAAGGTGGTGGTCGCCGGCTGGGCATGACCCGCACGGTTTGATGCTGCAATACTGTCGTTTCGATTAGACGTCCGGTCCACTCAGGGCCGGACGTTTCTCGTAATCGCCTTTGGATCCCCGGATGCACGCAGTCCTTCCGTCGCGCGTCGAACGCCTAGTGCGTTTGCTGACCGGCCTGTTCTTCTACGGCATCGGCATCAGCCTGATGGTCCGTGCCGGCATCGGGCGTCGCGCCCTGGGACGTGCTGACCCAAGGCATCTCCGTGCAGAGCGGCCTGTCGTTCGGTCTGGTGACGAACCTGATCGGCATCGGCGTGCTCGTGCTGTGGCTGCCGCTTCGGCAGAAGCCGGGCCTCGGCACGCTGCTGAATGTTCTGCTGATCGGCCCGAGCGCGCAGCTCGGGCTGTGGCTGCTGCCCGACATACATGGCGTCGTGCTGCAGGTCTGCGTGTTCGCCGCAGGCCTGCTGCTGCTCGCACTGGCGACGGGGCTCTACATCGGCGCGCAGTTCGGCGCCGGGCCACGCGATGGACTCATGACCGGCCTGCACGCACGGACCGGCGTGCCGATCTGGATCGCGAGAACGCTCGTCGAAGCGCTGGTGCTGACCACCGGCTGGTGGCTGGGCGGCAATGTCGGCTGGGGCACGCTGGCATTCGCGTTGCTGATCGGCCCGCTGTGCGGCCGCACCCTGCCGCTGTTCGCACCGCGCAGCGTGGCGCCGCCAATCGCACCGCTTTAATTCCGGTGCGGTCTGCATCGCGACCTGCAGGACTTCAACCAGCCGCTCTCCGCAGAACTCAGCCGTGATGGACGCGTGCCGTTTCCACGCGTCTTCACCGCGGCGACGCGGCCGCGATCACGCCGCGGCGTGCGCCGCCTCCGTCCGGTCGCGCTTGAGCACGGCGACCGGTTCCGCCCACGCACTGCCCGCGCGCCGCTTGCTGGTGGCCAGCACCAGATCCGACGGCTCGAACACGTTGAGGTTGTGGGTGATCGGCGTGGTCAGGATGTACTGCGCATCCGTGCTGCGCAGGAAGCGGCCGACCTTCTCGATGTTGGCGACGTCGAGATGTGCGAACGGTTCGTCGATGAAGACGAAGCCGCCCGGCTGGTCCTCGTCGCGCAGCAGTGCGACCAGCAGCAGCAGCGATTTCATCACCTGCTGGCCGCCGGACGCCTCGCCGTCGTCGAGGCCGATCCAGCCCTTGCGGTCGAAATCGAACCGCACGGTGAGCCCGGCCTGCGCAAGCGCGACATCCTCGTTCGCCAGTTCCGGCATGCCGACATCGACACCGATGCCGGCGAGTTCGCCGAGCGCGGTGAGGTTCTTGCGGTAGCGACGCACGGTCGCACGCAGCACGTTGATGTAGGCGCCGCGCGCGTCCTCGGTGAGGCGCCGCGCGCGGTGCAGATGCGCCTCGCGCTTTCCGATCGCCGCTTCGAGTGCGTCGTGGTCAGCGGCGAACTTGTCGCGCATCGCCACGCAGGCGGCGTCCTCGACGAAGCTGCCGCGTGCGAGCCGCTCGTCGATGCGCTCGAGTTCGCGCCGCACCGCACCTGCGCTTTCGTAGGCCTCGCGCGCCTCGCGCAGCGCTTCGCGCGTGCGCCATGCAGCCGGCATTCGTGCACGGCGCTTGCGGAAATCGACCAGACGCTGCACCAGCGCCACGCGCTCCTGCGCGATCTGGCTGCCGCGATCGCGCAGTTCCTGCGCCAGCGTGCGCAGTTCGCCCGCGCGCGTGGCGGCGGCGATGCTGCCGTCCTTGTCCAGCCGTTCGCCGGCATCGAGCGCAGCGCGCGCGACGGTCAGCGCTTCGGCGGCGGCCTGTGCGGCCTCGGCCAGCGCCGGCAGGCGCGATTGCGCATCGGCGAACTCGGCCGCGCGCGTCACCAGTTCCTGCCCGGCATCGAGCCCGAGCAGGCGCGACTGCGCCGCATCGACCTCGCGACCCAGCGCGGTCAGCGCGTCCTCGCGTGCCTGCGCGCGTTCCTGCAATGCGATGGCTTCGGCATGCAACGACGCAAGCCGCGCCTCGCGCGCGCCGGTGCCGAAGTGGTGCTGGCCGCCGCCGATGTGGCGACCGCCGCGGTGCTCGCGCAGATAGCCTTGCGCGGTGATCCAGTCCTGGCCCTTGGGCAGACGCTGGCCGGCTTCGACATCGGCGACGCGCTGTACGCGATCGAGCTGACGCGGCAGCCACGCCGGCGGATCGGCATTGAAGCGCACGACCTCGAGCAGCGAGCCGCGCGTCGCCGGACCGGCCGGCGCGCGTTCCGCAACGACGAAGTGCCGGTACTGCAGGCGCTCGCCGAGCTGCCAGGCCGCGCGCGCGTCCTTCGCCGAATCGAGCACCAGCAGATGCCGGTACGGCGCGAGCACGGCTTCGAGCGCGACCGCCCATTGCGGATCGGCGATCTCGACCAGTTCGGTCAGCACCGCATGGCCGATGTCGGCGCGATCGAGCGCAGCGCGGAACTCGCGCTCGAAGGGTTCGACGACACGCCCGCCGCCACGCAGCGCGGCCACCTGAGCGGCGATCTCGCCACCACGGGTGCGATCGCGTTCGGCCTCCAGACGCAGCTCGGCCTGGCGACGCCGGCCCTGCTCGACTTCCTGGCTGAGCGCATCGACGTCCGCGCCGCCGCGTTCCGCCTGCAGGCGCGCGAGTTCGTCATGGCGCCGCACCAGCTGCTCGGCGTCACGCGCCTGATCGCG
Organism: Luteimonas fraxinea; assembly: GCF_021233355.1. Classification (NCBI taxonomy): domain Bacteria; kingdom Pseudomonadati; phylum Pseudomonadota; class Gammaproteobacteria; order Lysobacterales; family Lysobacteraceae; genus Luteimonas; species Luteimonas fraxinea. Next base: position 815,665 of record NZ_CP089507.1, read on the forward strand.
TGCGCCGGTGAACCGCGTCTCGGCCGATTTCAACGCCGCGCGCGCATCGGCGATCGACTGCTGCAGGCCGGCGCGCGCATCGATCGACGCCGCGTCTTCGGCCTCCAGTGCGTCGTACGCCTGACTGCGTTCGCGCAGGCCACGACGCAGGCCGGTGAGTCGCGGCTTCGCGCCATCGATGGTCGCGCGCAGGTCGGCCAGTTCGACTTTCGGCGCGATTTCCGCTTCCAGAATCTGCCGCTGGTTGCGCAGCGCCATGCCGTCCTCGTAGGACCGCACATCGGCGCGCGACGATTCGAGCCGCATGTGCAGCTCGGCGAGTCCCTGCTGCAGTTCGGCGATTTCCTTGTCGATGTCGAACTGCTCGGCGCGGGCGCGCTGGTAGTCGTCCATCACCGCCTTGTCCTCGAACACGTCGAAGACGAGTTGCAGCAGTTCGCGTGGCGACAGCTGGCACAGCTTGTCGGTGGCGCCCTGCTCCAGCGTCAGCACGCGACAGATCGCGCGGCTCAGGCCGGCGCCGGCGAGACGCACGCGATAGTCGCGCACGCCCAGCCATTCGCCGCCGGCATCGAGCGCTTCCACCGGCACATCGCCGGCGACGATCTGGTAATCGCGGGTCCAGTCGCCGCCGCGCTTGCGCACGCGGCAGGCGATCGTCACCTGCTCGTCCATGCACGGGAAGAACGCGCGCCGGCCGCGTCGATCGACGGGGTTGCTGACCACCGCGCGCAGCCACGCAAACGGCTTGCCGTTGTGGCGCAGATAGGTCTTGTAGTCGCGCGCCATGTCGCGATCGTCGATCGCCAGCAGCGTACGCAGCGCATCGAGCAGCGTGGTCTTGCCGGAACCGTTCGGGCCCACAACGGTGATGATCGAGGCATCGAGCGGCAGGGCATAGCGCTGCCAGTAATCCCAATGCACGACTTCGAGACTGCGGAACTCAAACATCGGCCTGCGCCTCTTCGGTCATGTCGGCGTCGTGGATCGTGTCGTCCGGATCGTCGACGTCGTCCGCGCCCAGTCCCTGCCCGACACGGCTCTCGGCGATCACGTGCGCCAGTGCGCCGTCCATCACGCGACTGGCGATGCGTTCGTAGTCGAACGCGAGATCCAACAGCGGGCCTTCGTGGATCCGCTCCTTGCGCCGCGCGATGAAGCCCTGCCGCTGCAGCGTGCCGAGATTCATGTGGATGCGGCCCTTGCCGCCGAGCTGCGCGCCGAAGTCCGCGAGCAGCGTGCGTTCGTTGACCGGCTCGACGACTTCAGCGCCGACCGGCACCGGCTTGAGCTCGGCGAACATCTGTTCCTGGTCCTGCGACAGATCGGTCTGCTGGCGCGCGATCTGCCGCTGGCGCTTGGGCAGCACCAGCAGCGACCACAACACCACCAGCAACGCGAGCGCATCGCGGCTGAGCTGCAGATTGCTCGCGGCCCAGGCATCGCCGTGGCCGAACACGTCGGCCTCGTGCTGGCGCGCGATGCCGACCGCAACGTGCGCCGCGTACGGATGTTCGAGCAGGCGCAGCCCGGCGGCAGCGAGGCGGCGGTCGATGTCCTCGCGCAGCTCGGCATCGACCAGCATCTGGCGCACGGCGCGATCTTCGCGCGGCAGCCAGCGCTCGGCCAGCAGCCGCGCGATCAGGGAAGCGGTGGAGTCGGTCATGCGGTCTTCTTGCGTCGTGCGGGTGCCGGCGAGGTGCCGGTCTCCGCGGAAGGTGTGGCGGCGCGGCGACGGCGCGCGACGGGCGCAACGGCATCGTCGCTGTCGACGTCGTCGGTGATGCCGTGCGCGGTCATGTCGGGCATCTGGATGTCGGGCGCGGCCGCGTCGTCGACGCCCGCGGGCAACAGGCGCCCGCGGCTCATCAATGCGACACCGGCGCGGTCGATACGATCAAATGCGGCGTCGACGCGCCACTGCATCGGCAACTGCGCGAGCCGCGCGCTGACGCCGCTGCGGTGCTCCGCGCCGGCATCGCCGATCAGGCCCAGCAGCGACAGGCGGTACGCACTGACCGCGAAGCTGTCCTGCGGCACCCAGTCGCCGAGCGGCGCGGCCGTGTCGAGCGCGCGCAGCTGGTCGAGCCATTGCGCGGCGTGCGCGTAGTCGTCGGCGGCGACCGGCGCCTGCAGATCCTCGGGCGCCTCGCGCGGCGGCGGCAGGCCGGCCTCATCGGCGGCTTCGCGTTCGCGTTCGACGAGTTCGTACTCGGCGACGTCAAGCGCGATCGGCCCGAGCACGAATGCCGGCTGCGGCGCGATGGTCAGCGCGCCGTTGGCCATGTCGGCGAGCGCGGCCGGATCGCAGGCGCGCAGGAAGCGGTTGACGTCCGACGACGACAAGCCGCTCGCGCCCAGATGCACGCGATGCCGGTCGAGCTGGTTCAAAGCGCGCTGGAACACCGACGCCTGGCGCAGCATTGCGCTCTGCGCGCGGCCGATCTGCTGCGCGACGCGATGCGTGGCCACGTCGAGATCGTCGTCGGCCGCGATCGCGCGGATCAGTTCGGTGCCCTTCTCCACCCAGTGCCACACCGACTGCAGCGTGTCCGCGGCCTGGCGGATGCGGTGCTCCGAACCGCTGAGCACGGCCTGGTCGAAATCCTCGCGCAGTTCGTTGAGTCGCGACAGCAGATGCTGCAAATCCGCCGCACCGACCTTGCCGACGGCCTGGCCGGCGGCGAGCTGTGCAGTGACGTAGGCAAGCTCGTCGCCTTCGGCATTGAACTGCACCAGCAGGCCCAGCGCCGACAGCGCCTGTCGGCCGACCGGACTGATGCGGTAACGATGGCTGTGCGCGTCCCAGGCCAGCAGGCCGTTGTCGCGCAGTCGGCCGATCACCGTGTCGAACTTCACCGGATCGAGCCAGGCGAAATGCTCGCGCAGTTCCTGCGGCGACCAGTCCGGCGCGTCGCCGCGTTCGCCGATCGCGCGCAGCACCATCAGGCGCACCATCACGATCTCCTCGCCGCCGTGGAACAGCGTCGAGAACGCGCGCAGCTGTTCGCGCGCCGCCAGCAGCGGATGCAGGTCCGGCAGATCGGCGGCGACGATGCCGTCGCGCAGGTAGTCCTGGAAAGGTTGGATGGCAGCCGTCCCTGGTGCGGGGCGCGACATGTTCAGGGCGCGGCCCGGCAGTGGCAACTCTTGACAGCCCGCGCGTGGCCGCCTGAGTCCGCCGCGCTTGCCCGGACGTGGCTTTCCCGGCACGCTGGGCGATCCATACGCACGCGTATCCTGATCATGACGCCAGCCTCCGGCCAGCCCGTCGCCGCTTCCTATCCGCATCTGCTGGCGCCGCTCGATCTGGGCTTCACCACCTTGCGCAACCGCGTGCTGATGGGCTCGATGCACACCGGCCTCGAAGATCGCGCGGCGGATTTCCCCAAGCTTGCGCGCTATTTCGCCGAGCGCGCAGAGGGCGGCGTCGGCCTGATCGTCACCGGCGGCTTCTCGCCCGATATCGCCGGCTGGCTCAAACCCTTCGGCGGCAAGCTGTCGTGGCGCTGGGAAACGCGCCGGCACCGGCAGGTCACCGACGCCGTGCACGGCCACGACGCGAAGATCTGCCTGCAGCTGCTGCACGCCGGCCGCTACGGCTATCACCCGCTGCAGGTCGCGCCGAGCCGGATCAAGGCGCCGATCAACCCATTCACCCCGCGGGCGCTGTCGGCGCGCGGCGTCGAACGCACGATCGACGCCTACGCGCATGCCGCCAAGCTCGCCCGCGAGGCCGGCTACGACGGCGTCGAAGTGATGGGTAGCGAGGGCTATCTGATCAACCAGTTCCTCAGCCGGCGCACCAATGCACGCGCCGACGCCTGGGGCGGCGACACCGCGCAACGCATGCGCTTCGCGACCGAGATCGTGCGCCGCGTGCGCGCAGCGGCGGGCGACGATTTCATCATCGTCTACCGCCTGTCGATGCTGGAACTGGTGCCGGACGGCTCGGCCTGGGACGACATCGTGCAGCAGGCGCGCGCGGTCGAAGCGGCCGGCGCGACGTTGATCAACACCGGCATCGGCTGGCACGAGGCGCGCGTGCCGACGATCGCCACCTCGGTGCCGCGCGCCGCGTTCGCCGGCGTCACCGCCAAGCTGCGCCCGCACGTGACGCTGCCGCTGATCGCGACCAACCGCATCAACATGCCCGACGTCGCCGAACGCATCCTCAGCCGAGGCGATGCCGACATGGTGTCGATGGCGCGGCCGCTGCTGGCCGATCCGCAGTGGGTCGCCAAGGCGCGCGCCGGCACACCCGAGCGCATCAATACCTGCATCGCCTGCAACCAGGCCTGCCTGGACCACGTGTTCGCGAACCGTACTGCGAGCTGCCTGGTCAATCCGCGTGCCTGTGCGGAAACCGAACTCAACTATTTCCCTGCAGCGACGCCGCTGCGTGTCGCCGTGGTCGGCGCCGGTCCGGCAGGCCTGGCGTGCGCGACCGTCGCCGCGCAACGCGGGCACGCAGTGACGCTGTTCGATGCAGCGGCCGACATCGGCGGCCAGTTCAACCTCGCCCGGCGTATCCCGGGCAAGGAAGAGTTCGACGAGACACTGCGCTACTTCCGCACACGGCTGAAAGAGACCGGCGTCGACGTGCGCCTGTCGACCCCCGTCGCGGCTGCGGATCTCACCGAATTCGACGCCGTGGTGCTGGCGACCGGCGTGGTGCCGCGCGCGGTCGACTTTCCCGGCCGCGACCATCCCAAGGTGGTCGGCTATGTGGATGTCATCGAAGGCCGCGTCGTGCCGGGCGCGCGCGTGGCGATCATCGGCGCCGGCGGCATCGGTTTCGACGTTGGCGAGTTTCTGGTCGAGCATGCCGGCCAGTCGCCGAGCCTCGATACCGGCACCTGGATGCGCGAGTGGGGCATCGACCCGACCTTTGAACAGCCCGGCGGCCTGGTGCCTGCCGCGCCTGCGCCGCCCGCAAGACAACTGTGGCTGCTGCAGCGCAGCCCCGGCCGCCCGGGTGCGCGGCTCGGCAAGACCACCGGCTGGATCCATCGCAGCACGCTCAAGGCCAAGGGCGTGACGATGCTGGGCGGTGTCGAATATCTCGGCGTCGATGATGCCGGCCTGCGCATCCGCGTCGATGGCGCAGAGCAGATGCTGGACGTCGATCACATCGTGATCTGCGCCGGCCAGGAGCCGCGTCGCGACCTGTTCGACGCCCTGCAGGCGAGCGGCACGGTCGTGCATCTGGTCGGTGGCGCCGACGTGGCCGCAGAACTCGATGCCAAGCGCGCGATCGCGCAGGCGAGTCATCTGGCCGCCCATCTCTGAAGAAAACGTCGTCCTGTTCAGGTTCCGGATTCGACGACCGGGCGATGGGCTTGAGCGCCACGCGACCGCGATAAACCTGAATAGGCACTGCGAGATCGTCGGCCCAGCCACACAAATCCCCCCCGCGCCAGTGCCCCGCATTCACGTTTGATTCGAAAAACCGGGGCTACCGTGCCGTCACTTCGTTCCGCCACCTTCGGCGGCACACCGGCCCGACCCGCCTTCTGCGGACTTCGGTGCCCGGGCGATCAAGCGCACCACAGAGTCCGCCGCCCTCCCCAATACGCCATGCCGGTTCCTGCAGTTGCCTGCGTTCTTCTCAAGAGGAGGACGGCGACGTGCGGCCCGGCGCAACGCAGAAAGGAGTCGTTGATGAAACTTGAATGGGTGATGTGGCTGGCCTCCGTGCTGCCGCCCCCCGCCGCCGATTCGCTCTGTCTGAGCACGACGGTGTATCTGGAAGCCCGAGACCAGTCCGTCCGTGGACAGGAAGCCGTCGCCGAGGTGGCCCTGCGCCGCCAGGAGAGCGGTCTGTGGGGTGAGTCGATGTGCGAAGTGGTCACCGCGCGCAAGCAGTTCGCGCCGACGATCCTGTCGCCGAACACCAAGCTCGCCAACACCAATGCCTGGACCCGCGCGGTCAGCGTGGCGCTGGAGTCGGAACGCAACTGGTCGCTGCCGCCCGAGCAGCGCCGTCAGGTCGTGCCCGGCGCAAGCCACTTCATGGCCCACGCGATTGCCGCGCCGGCCTGGCGCAGTGCGCACCAGGTGGCGACGATCGGTGATCACACCTTCCTGCGCGTGCAGTCGCTGCGCCCGGCGCGTCCGACGACCGACAGCGAACGCGGCTGACCGCCCGCGTCGCCGGCTTCCCCGGCCGCGACGCCCGGCGCATGATGGCGGCCCGTACAACCCTGGGACCGCCATGCGCATCCTCCATACCAAGCCCGGCGCCTGTTCGCTGGCCGACCACATCGTGCTGCAGTGGATCGGCGCCCCGTTCGAAGCGCGCGTCGTCGACGCGACGCAGATGAAGGAACCCGCGTTCCTCGCACTCAATCCCGCCGGCGCGGTGCCGGTGCTGGTCGAAGGCGACTGGGTGCTGACCCAGAACGCCGCGATCCTCAACTATCTGGCCGACAGCCATCCCGACGCGCAGCTCGGTGGCGACGGTTCACCGCAGGGACGCGCCGAGGTCAACCGCTGGCTCGCGTTGCTCAATGCCGACCTGCATCCGTCGTTCCATCCGCTGTTCGGCAGCACCAAATATCTGGAAGACGCGGATGTCGTGGATCGCACGCGCAAGCACGCGATGCAGAAGATCCGCGGCCTGTATGAGCGCATCGACGCACAGCTCGCCGGCCGCGACTACCTCACCGGTACGCGTTCGATTGCCGATCCGTATCTGTTCGTCACCCTGCAGTGGGCAAAGCGCCTGAAGCTCGATCTGGGCGGGCTCGACAACCTGCACGCCTTCGACGCGCGCATGCTTGCCGACGACGGCGTCCGCGCGGCGATGACTACCGAAGGGTTGATCTGATCGATCCGTCGAACTGGCGCGTCGCATCATGCGGCGCGCCGGTTCGATGTGCTGCGGCGGGCTTGCTTACGCAGCGCCTGCGCCGGTGTCCGCCGCGGCGCGTATGCCTGCAATGATCTCCGCGGCCACGCGCGCATCGCGCGCCTTGGTGAGCGCCGTCTGCAGCATCGGCAACAGGGCTTCGAGCGCGGCCGCATCGTCGGCGCGTTCCAGCTTGAGCTGGGTGAGATATCCGCCGACGAGCCCGAGATGCGCGCGTGTCGCATCGTTCATCAGTGCGTAAAGAATCAGGTGGCGTTGCGCATCACTGTCGCTGCGCCCTTCGTGGATCGAAGCTGCGGCATTGGCTGGATGCACGGCGCCTACGCCCGATGCAGTGACCAGCCCGAGCGCCGCCAGTTGTTCGAGTGCATCCGCCGGCGCATGCAGCCGGCGCGCGATGGCATCGAGTTCCAGCGCGCCGCGTTGACCGTCGACGAGTAACAGCAGCGAGCGCAATGCAGCCGGCAGGCGCTGCGCACGCGTTTCGATTTCCGCCCGACCCGCGTCGGTCTTCGCGGGTATCGCGATCGCGATCTCCATCGCTTCGTCCCCTTCCACTGACGGCGTTGCCGTCCCCCGCATGGACCCTTGCACGCGGGGAGGCCCGGAACCAGTCAGACCAAGGTCGAAACCGCGACGCGCGACACGTTCGCGATGAAGGGCCGTCGATGGAGTTGCGTCGCTGCGGGATCAGCCCAGCGTGTCGCCGGGCACGCGGATCGCACCTTCCATCAGCACGCGCGCCGAGCGCGACATGATCGCCTTCGACACGGTCCACTGTCCGTCGACCTCGACCGCCTCCGCGCCGACACGCAGCGCCCCCGAGGGATGACCGAAGCGCACCGAGCTACGTGCACCGCCGCCTGCGGCCAGATTCACCAGCGTGCCGGGAATTGCTGCTGCCGTGCCGATCGCAACCGCCGCCGTGCCCATCATCGCGTGGTGCAGCTTGCCCATCGACAGCGCGCGCACCAGCAGATCAATGTCGCCGGCCGCGATCGCCTTGCCGCTCGACACCACGTGATCCTGCGGCGGCGCGACGAATGCGACCTTCGGCGTGTGCTGGCGCTTCGACGCATCCGACACATCTTTGATCAACCCCATGCGCACCGCGCCATGTGCGCGGATCGTCTCGAACATCGCGAGCGCTTTCGCGTCGCCGTTGATCGCGTCCTGCAACTCGGTGCCGGTGCAACCGATCGAAGCGGCGTCGACGAAGATCGTCGGAATGCCGGCATTGATCAGCGTTGCGCGCAGCGTACCGACGCCTAGCACTTCGAGATCGTCGACGAGATGGCCGGTGGGGAACATCGCACCGCCGCCATCGCCCTCGCCCTCGTCGGCGGGATCGACGAACTCCAGCACGATCTCCGCCGCCGGAAATGTCACGCCATCAAGCTCGAAATCGCCGGTTTCCTGCACCTGCCCGTCCGCAACCGGCACGTGCACGATGATGGTCTTGCCGATGTTCGCCTGCCACACGCGCACCGCGACGGTGCCGTCGCGCGGAATCCGCGCCGCATCGATGAAGCCGTTGGCGATCGCGAACGGACCGACCGCGGTACTGAGGTTGCCGCAGTTGCCGCTCCAGTCGACGAACGCGGTGTCGATCGACACCTGGCCGTAGAGATAGTCGACATCGTGATCCGGCACCGATGCCGGCCCGATGATCACGCACTTGCTGGTGGACGAGGTCGCGCCGCCCATGCCGTCGGTGTGTTTGGCGTAGGGATCGGGCGAGCCGATCACGCGCATCAGCAATTCGTCGCGCGCGGAACCGGGCACCTGCGCGGCGGCGGGCAGGTCTTCGAGGCGGAAGAACACGCCTTTCGAAGTGCCACCGCGCATGTAGGTGGCGGGGATGCGGAGTTGGGGGGCGTAGGTCATGACAGTCACTTGCTCTGTTTTGGCTTGTCTCCCCTCTCCCCTTGCGGGAGAGGGGTCGGGGGAGAGGGGTGCTTCCCGCAACGCATTCCAGATTGCTTCAAGCACCGCTTCCGTGCGCTGCAGGATGTCGTGATTCCAGAAGCGCAGCACGCGGAAGCCTTGCTGCCTCAGCCACGCATCGCGTGCGACGTCCTGTGGTGAATCGAGATGCTGCCCGCCATCGGCCTCCACGATCACACGCGCATCGAAATGCACGAAGTCGACGATGTACGGACCGATTGGCTGCTGGCGGCGGAACTTCTGTCCATCGAAGCGGTGGGCGCGGAGATGACGCCAGAGCACGTGCTCGGCGTCGGTCATGCTTCGACGCAGGTGTTTGGCGAATGTGCGTTGATCCATTCCCCTCTCCCCAACCCCTCTCCCGCAGGGGGAGAGGGGCTAGATCATGCGGCTTTGGACGACTCCAGAAAATCCTGCGCGAACCGCTGCAGCACACCACCGGCTTCATAGATCGAGACTTCTTCCGCGGTGTCGAGTCGGCAGATCACCGGCACCGACAGTTGCGTGCCGTCATGGCGGTGGATCACCAGCGTGAGCATCGCGCGGGGGGTTCGGTCGCCTGTGACGTCGAAGGTTTCGGTGCCGTCGATGCCGAGCGTCAGGCGGGTCACGCCGGGCTGGAACTCCAGCGGCAGCACGCCCATGCCGATCAGGTTGGTGCGGTGGATGCGCTCGAAGCCTTCGGCGACGATCGCTTCCACGCCCGCCAGACGCACGCCCTTGGCCGCCCAGTCACGCGAGCTGCCCTGGCCGTAGTCAGCGCCGGCGATGATCACCAGCGGCTGCTTGCGGTCCATGTAGGTCTCGATCGCTTCCCACATACGCACGACCTGGCCTTCCGGTTCGATACGCGCCAGCGAGCCCTGACGCACCGTGCCGTCGACAATCGCCATCTCGTTGACGAGCTTCGGATTGGCGAACGTGGCGCGCTGCGCGGTCAGATGATCGCCGCGATGGGTCGCGTAGGAATTGAAGTCCTCTTCCGGCACGCCCATCTTCGCGAGGTACTCGCCGGCCGCGCTGTCGGCCATGATCGCGTTCGACGGCGACAGGTGATCGGTGGTGATGTTGTCGCCGAGCACCGCGAGCGGGCGCATACCGGTCAGCGTGCGCGCGCCGGCCAGCGCACCTTCCCAGTACGGCGGACGGCGGATGTAGGTGCTCATCTCGCGCCAGTCGTACAACGGCGCAACGCGCTCGCCGGTATCGACGTGGAGCTTGAACATCGGGCCGTAGACGGCGCGGAACTGCTCCGGTTTCACGCTGGCCTTGACCACCGCGTCGATCTCTTCGTCCGACGGCCAGAGATCCTTGAGCGTGACCGCGTTGCCGTCATGGTCGATGCCGAGCACGTCCTTCTCGATGTCGAAGCGTACGGTGCCGGCGATCGCATACGCGATGACCAGCGGCGGCGACGCGAGGAAGGCCTGCTTGGCGTAGGGGTGGATGCGGCCATCGAAATTTCGGTTGCCGCTGAGCACGGCGGTCGCGTACAGGTCGCGGTCGACGATCTCCTGCTGGATCGCGGGATCCAGCGCGCCGCTCATGCCGTTGCAGGTGGTGCACGCGAAAGCAACGATGCCGAAACCGAGTTGCTCGAGATCCGGAAGCAGGCCGCTTTCTTCGAGATACAGCTGCACGGCCTTGGACCCCGGCGCGAGCGAACTCTTGACCCACGGCTTGCGCGTCAGGCCGCGCGCGTTCGCGTTGCGGGCCAGCAGCGCGGCGGCGATGACGTTGCGCGGGTTCGAGGTGTTCGTGCAGCTGGTGATCGCGGCGATGATCACCGCGCCGTCGGGCATGGTGCCGTCGGTCGGCATCTCCCATGCGCCGGCGATGCCGCTGGCGGCGAGATCGCTGGTCGCCACGCGCTTGTGCGGGTTCGACGGGCCGGCCATGTTGCGCACTACGCTCGACAGGTCGAAGTGCAGCGTGCGCACGTACTCGGCGCCGACCAGCGCATCGGCCCACAAGCCGGCGGCCTTCGCATAGGTTTCGACCAGCGCGACCTGGGTGTCTTCGCGACCGGTCAGGCGCAGGTAGTCGAGCGTGTTGTCGTCGATGAAGAACATCGCCGCGGTCGCGCCGTACTCGGGCGCCATGTTGGAGATCGTCGCGCGATCGCCGACCGACAGCGCAGCCGCTCCGGGTCCACGGAATTCCAGATACGCGCCGACCACCTTCGACTTGCGCAGGAACTCGGTCAGCGCCAGTACGACGTCGGTCGCGGTGATGCCCGGGCCGGGACGCCCTGCCAGTTCGACGCCGACGATCTCCGGCGTGCGCATCCACGACGCGCGGCCGAGCATGACGTTCTCGGCTTCGAGGCCACCGACGCCGACTGCGATCACGCCCAGCGCATCGACGTGCGGCGTGTGGCTGTCGGTGCCGACGCAGGTATCCGGAAACGCGACGCCGTCCTGCACGTAGACCACCGGCGACATCTTCTCCAGATTGATCTGGTGCATGATCCCGTTGCCCGGCGGAATCACCTCGACGTTGTGGAACGCGAGTTTGGTCCAGTCGATGAAGTGGAAACGGTCGGCGTTGCGACGGTCTTCGATCGTCCGGTTCTTCGCGAATGCATCCGGGTCATAGCCGCCGCATTCCACCGCCAGCGAGTGATCGACGATCAGCTGCACCGGCACGACCGGATTGACCTTCGCCGGATCGCCGCCCTGGTCGGCGATCGCATCGCGCAGACCGGCGAGATCGACCAGCGCGGTCTGGCCGAGGATGTCGTGACAGACCACGCGTGCCGGATACCACGGAAAGTCGATGTCCTGTCGCAGTTCGATCAGCTGCCGCAGCGCATCGTCGAGCTGCGCGGGCTCGCAGCGCCGCACCAGATTCTCGGCATGCACGCGCGCGGTGTAGGACATGCGGTCGTACGCGCCGGGCGCGAGGGCTTCAACGGCGGCGCGCGCGTCGAACCAGTCGAGCTTCGTGCCGGGAAGGGGTTTGCGGTGCTGGCTGTTCATGGCTGGCTGTCTGAAAAAAGAGAGTGTCTAACGCTCGTCATTCCCGCGCAGGCGGGAATGACGGACCGTGGGTCCCGCGTGTGCGGGGACCAATGCAGGACGGCGTTACTTGCGCTCGGCGATCGGCACGAACGCCTGGTCCTCTGGACCTGTGTAGTGCGCGCTCGGGCGGATGATCTTGCCGTCGATGCGCTGCTCGATGACATGCGCACTCCAGCCGGCGGTGCGTGCGATGACGAACAGCGGCGTGAACATCGCCGTCGGCACGCCCATCATGTGATAGCTCACCGCGCTGAACCAGTCGAGGTTCGGGAACATCTTCTTGATGTCCCACATCACCGTCTCCAGGCGCTCGGCGATGTCGTACATCTTGCGGCTGCCCGCCTCGTCCGACAGTTCCTTCGAGACCTGCTTGATCACCTCGTTGCGCGGATCGCTGACGGTGTAGACCGGATGGCCGAAGCCGATGATCACTTCCTTCTTCTCCACGCGCGCCTTGATGTCGGCTTCCGCTTCGTCCGGCGTGTCGTAGCGCTTCTGCACTTCGAACGCGACTTCGTTCGCGCCGCCGTGCTTGGGGCCGCGCAGCGCGCCGATGCCGCCGGTGATCGCGCTGTGCATGTCGCTGCCGGTGCCGGCGATGACGCGACAGGCGAAGGTCGATGCGTTGAACTCGTGCTCCGCGTAGAGGATCAGCGAGGTGTGCATCGCCTTGACCCAGGAGTCGCGCGGTTCGTGGCCGTGCAGCAGATGCAGGAAGTGTCCGCCGATCGAATCGTCATCGGTCTCGACGTCGATCGCGCGACCGTTGTGGCTCCAGTGGTACCAGTACAGCAGCATCGAACCCAGGCAGGCCATCAGCTTGTCGGCGATGTCGCGCGCGCCCGGATGGTTGTGGTCGTCCTTCTCCGGCTGCACGCAGCCGAGCACCGACACGCCGGTACGCATGACGTCCATCGGATGCGCCGACGGCGGCAGTTCTTCCAGCGCGGCCTTGACCGCCGCCGGAATGCCGCGCAGGGACTTCAGCTTGGCCTTGTAGCCGCGCAGTTCCGCTTCGGTCGGCAGCTTGCCGTGGACCAGCAGATAGGCGATTTCCTCGAACTCGCTGGTGCGCGCGAGATCGAGAATGTCGTAGCCGCGGTAGTGCAGATCGTTGCCGCTGCGGCCGACGGTGCACAGCGCGGTATTGCCGGCGGCCGTGCCGCTCAGCGCGACGGATTTCTTCGGCTTGAAGCCGGGGGCGGTGGTGGCGGTGTCGCTCATCTGGAATCTCCGTTGGATGCCCGCGGGCACGGATGAAAGATCGGGAGTCGTTTACTGCTTGTTGGACGCGAACAGCGCGTCGAGGCGCTGTTCGAACGCGTGATAACCGATGCGCTCGTAGAGTTCCTCGCGGGTCTGCATCGCGTCGACGACGGCCTGCTGCGAACCGTCGCGGCGCACCGCGGTGTACACCGCTTCGGCGGCCTTGTTCGCGGCGCGGAACGCCGACAGCGGGAACAGCTGGATCGCGACGCCCGCAGACGCCAGCTCGTCGCGCGTAAACAGCGGCGTGGCACCGAACTCGGTGATGTTGGCGAGCACCGGCACCTTGACCGCATCGACGAAGCGGCGATAGGTGTCGAGGTCGTAGGCGGCCTCGGCGAAGATGCCGTCGGCGCCGGCTTCGACGCAGGCGATGGCGCGTTCGATCGCGGCGTCGACGCCGTCGACCTGGATCGCATCGGTGCGCGCGGTCAGGAAGAAATCTGGATCGGTCTTCGCATCGGCCGCAGCCTTGACCCGGTCGACCATCTCGCCCTGCGACACGATCTCCTTGCCCGGACGATGCCCGCAGCGCTTGGCGCCGACCTGGTCTTCGATATGGCACGCCGCTGCGCCGGCCTTGATCAGCGACTTTACGGTGCGCTCGATGTTGAACGCGCTCGCGCCGAAGCCGGTGTCGATGTCGACCAGCAGCGGCAGGTCGCAGACATCGGTGATGCGGCGCACGTCGATCAGCACGTCTTCGAGCGTGTTGATGCCCAGATCCGGCAGACCCAGCGAGCCCGCGGCGACGCCACCGCCCGACAGATAGATCGCCTGGAAGCCGGCGCGCTTGGCCAGCAGCGCGTGGTTGGCGTTGATCGCGCCGATCACCTGCAACGGCGATTCGGCGGCGAGCGCGGCGCGGAATTTCGCGCCTGCGGAAAGCGTGGTCATGGATCCGACTCCGGAGCTGCGGTGTACCGCGATGGCGTGCAATCTGGCACCATCCGAATGGTTGATCAATCTTGATCGAATCAATCAATACATCGGGATTCACTGTGAATGCGAACGATGGCGACCTGATGTCCGCCGCCGAGGCCTGCGCCGCGCTCGGCATCAGCACCGCAACGCTCTACGCCTACGTCAGCCGCGGGCTGCTGGAATCGCGACCCGGCGCCGACCATCGCAGCCGCGTCTATCTGCGACAGGATGTCGAACGCCTGACCCAGCGCAAGCGCGCAGGCCGCGGCGCGGCGCGCGGGGCGGCGCAGAGTCTCGACCGCGGCCTGCCGGTGATGGAAACGCGGATCTCGCTGATCCGGCCCGACAGTCCGTATTACCGCGGACGTTCCGCGGTCGCGATGGTCCGCAGCGGCGCCACGCTCGAAGACACCGCGCGGCTTTTGTGGGATTGCGGCGATGCCGATCCCTTCGACGCCGCGACCGGCGACTGGCCCGCGCGCGTCGCCGCGATTGCCGGCGATGCCAGCTTGCCGCCGATCGAGCGCGCGATGGCCGCAATCCCCTTGCTCGCACCGGATCTGCGGCATTCGCTGAGCGCCGCGCCAGCGGCCAAGCGCGGCGTCGCGGCGACGTTGCTGCGCCAGAACGCGGCGCTGCTGATCGCAGGCTCACCGGATGCGCGCCCTGTCCACGTCCTGCTCGCCGATGCTTGGCGTCCGGGCGATGCAGCATTCGCCGATCTCGTGCGCGCGGCGCTGGTGCTGTGTGCGGATCACGAACTCAACGTGTCGGCCTTCGCCGCACGCGTGGTCGCGTCCACCGGCGCGCACCTGCACGCGACGGTCTGCGCAGGCCTCGCGGCGCTGTCCGGGCCACGCCATGGCGGCGCGACCGCGCGTGCGCACGCGCTGATTCGCGAGGCCTGCGATGCACCCTCGCCTGCCACTTTCGTGGCCGAGCGCTGGCAGCGCGGCGACGATCTGCCCGGCTTCCACCACGTGCTGTATCCCGACGGCGATCCGCGGGCCGCAGAAGTGCTGGCGATGCTGCGCGCCCGTCATGCGGGCGATGCACGCATGCAGCAGGTCGAAGCCGTGCTCAATTCCGCGGCCGAGACCAGCGGCCGCCATCCCAACATCGACGGCATGCTCGCGGCGATCTGTTTCGTGCACGGGCTTCCCGCCACGCCGGCGCTCTGCATGTTCGCCGCCGGCCGGCTCGCAGGATGGCTGGCGCACGCGCTGGAGCAGCAGGAACTCGGCATGCTGATCCGCCCGCGCGCGCATTACACTGGGGTTGCGCCGGCGGACTGAAGGCTCAGCCTGCGTCTGCGCCCCGCGCCAGCACACGGCGCACTTCCTCCAGCGCATTCGGATCATCGAGCGTCGACAGATCGCCCGGATCACGTGATTCAGCGAGCGCCTGCAAGGACCGCCGCAGCAACTTGCCCGAGCGCGTTTTCGGCAGCGCGTTGACCACGTAGACCCGCGCCGGCCGTGCGACGGCGCCGAGTTGATCGGCGACGGTGCGCATCATTTCGCCGGCGGTCGCGTGCTGCGCGTCCGCGTTTGCAGATGCCTGCTTGAGCGTCACGAACACGATCGGCACCTGCCCCTTGAGCTCGTCGGCGACGCCGATCACCGCGGCCTCGGCGACCGCCGGATGGCTCGACACCGATTCCTCGATCTCGCGTGTGCCGAGTCGATGGCCGGCGACGTTGATGACATCGTCGGTGCGACCGAGGATGAAGGTGTAGCCGTCCTCGTCCTGGATCGCCCAGTCCAGCGAGCTGTAGAGCAGTTCGTTGAAGTGCGAGAAGTAGCTCGACAGGAACCGCGCGTCGTCGTTCCACACCGTGGTCATGCAGCCCGGCGGCAGCGGCGGCTGGATCACCAGCACGCCCTTGGTGCCGGGCGGCACGCGTTCGCCGGTGGCTTCGTCGATCACGCGCAGGTCGTAACCCGGCGTCGGCAGGCCCGGCGAACCGAACTTCACCGGCTTGAGTTCGACGCCGGGCATCAGCGCCAGCACCGGCCAGCCGGTTTCGGTCTGCCAGTAGTTGTCGATGATCGTGGTGCCGCCGAGGCCGGTGCTGATCCAGCTCGCGGTGGGTTCGTCGAGCGGCTCGCCGGCGAGGAACAGATATTCGAGTTTCGACAGGTCGTACTGGGTCAGGAACTTCGCATCCTGTTTCTTCAGCACGCGGATCGCGGTCGGCGAGGAGAACATCGTGCGCACGCCGTAGTCGGCGCAGATCTTCCACCAGATGCCGCCGTCCGGACTGAAGGGCAGGCCTTCGTAGAGGATCACCGTCGCGCCTGCGATCAGCGGTCCGTAGACGTTGTACGAATGCCCGACCGCCCAGCCCACGTCGGACGTGGTGAACATCACCTGCCCCGGACGGATGTCGTAGATCGACCACATCGACAGCGCCATCGCCACCGCATAACCGCCGACATCGCGCTGCACGCCCTTGGGTTTGCCGGTGGTGCCCGAGGTGTAGAGCAGGTAGCTGGGTTCGTTGGATTCCAGCCATTCCACCGGCACATCGGTGCCGGCGTGCTGCGCGCGGATGGTCGCGTAATCG
Source organism: Luteimonas fraxinea (assembly GCF_021233355.1). Taxonomy (NCBI): domain Bacteria; kingdom Pseudomonadati; phylum Pseudomonadota; class Gammaproteobacteria; order Lysobacterales; family Lysobacteraceae; genus Luteimonas; species Luteimonas fraxinea. The sequence continues at coordinate 832,268 of NZ_CP089507.1, forward strand.
ACGTCGCGCCCTTCGACGCGCGTATAGCCGGGATCGAGCCCGCGATCGACGATCAGCACGTGCGGCGGCGGTGACTGCGCTTCCGCGCAGGCGGCATCGATCAGCGGTTTGTACGGAATGACCTTGCCGCCGCGACTGCCGGCATCGGCGGCGATCAGCAGCGCGGGCTTCGCATCGTCGATGCGCAGCGCGAGGTTGTGCGCGGCGAAACCGCCGAAGACCACCGAGTGCACCGCGCCGATGCGCGCGCAGGCCAGCATCGCGAACGCGGCCTCGGCCATGTTCGGCATGTAGATGACGACGCGATCACCGCGGCCGACATCCAGCGCCTTGAGTACGGCAGCGAAGTCGTTGACCTCGCGATACAGCTGCGCGTAGGTGATCTCGCGCGTCTCGTTCGTTTCGGTCGAGATCGCGACGAGCGCGAGCTGGTCGCCACGCGCGTCGAGATGCCGGTCGACGGCGTTGAAACACAGATTGGTCTCGCCGCCCACGAACCATTTGCGGAACGGCGGATTCGAATAATCGAGGATCCGATCGGGCGCCTTGTGCCAGTGGATCGCCTGCGCCTGCTCGCCCCAGAACCCGTCGGGGTCCTCGATGGAGCGGCGGTGGAATTCCTCGTAGCCCATGTCGACCCTCCCGGTTGCGAATCCGGCAGGCTAGTCCGCGCACCGGAAAGACGCGTTACGACAATGGTCTACACCGCGCGGAATCCACGCGCGCGCCCACGAAAAAGCCGGGCACAAGGCCCGGCTTTTTCTCGACACTCTACAGGGCTCAGCCCAGCAGATGCGCCACGCCGCTGCGCTCTTCCTCGAGCTCGGCCAGCGTCTTGTCGATGGCCTTCTGGCTGAAGTCGTCGACCTCGATGTCCTTGACCAGCGTGTACTCGCCATTCTCGGTGGTCACCGCGAAGCCGAAGATCACGCCTTCGGGAATGCCGTAGCTGCCGTCGGACGGCACGCCCATCGTCACCCACTTGCCGTTGCTGCCCAGCACCCAGTCGTGGATGTGGTCGATGGCGGCGTTGGCTGCCGATGCGGCCGAGGACAGGCCACGCGCTTCGATGATCGCCGCGCCGCGCTTGCCGACCTGCGGGATGAAGGTGTTGGCGTTCCAGTCGGCATCACCGACCTTGTCCTTCAGGTTCTGGCCGTTCGCGGTCGCGAAGCGGTAGTCCGGATACATGGTCGGGCTGTGGTTGCCCCACACGATCAGGCCCTCGATGTCGCCCACGGCCACGTCGGCCTTGGTCGCCAGCTGGCTCAGCGCGCGGTTGTGGTCGAGGCGCAGCATCGCGGTGAAATTGCGCGGGTTGAGATCCGGCGCCGACTTCATGGCGATGTAGGCATTGGTGTTGGCCGGGTTGCCGACCACCAGCACCTTGACGTCACGCGAGGCGACCTTGTTCAACGCCGCGCCCTGCGCGGTGAAGATCTTGGCGTTCTCGAGCAGCAGATCCTTGCGCTCCATGCCCGGGCCGCGCGGACGCGCGCCGACCAGCAGGGCGATGTCGGCGTCCTTGAACGCGACTTCCGGATCGTCGGTGCCGACGACATCGGCCAGCAGCGGGAACGCGCAATCCTCGAGCTCCATGATCACGCCCTTCAGCGCGGCCTGTGCCTTGTCGATCGGCAGTTCGAGCAGCTGCAGGATCACCGGCTGGTCCTTGCCCAGCATTTCGCCGGAGGCGATCCGGAACAGCAGCGCATAGCCGATCTGGCCGGCAGCGCCGGTCACGGCAACACGGACGGGCTTCTTCATCGTCAATCCTCTCGTTCGTTCAAACGGTCACGTGGGTGGGAAGCATCCGGTCGGCGGGGGCCGGCCGGTCAGGTCAGCTCCGCGAAGAATTCGCGGATGCGGGCCAGCCCGGGCGCGAGCTGCGCTTCGGGACAGGTGTAGCTGATGCGCAACGCGCGCGGCTCGCCGAACGCCGAGCCCGGCACGCAGGCCACGCCCTTGGTTTCGAGCAGCGCATTGCACAGGTCGACGTCGCTGCCGATGCGCAGGTCGCCGTGTGACTTGCCGAACGCGACGCTGATGTCGGGAAACACGTAGAACGCGCCGGCAGGCTTCGGGCAGACCACGCCCGGAATCTCCGCCAGCGCCGCCATCACCACGTCGCGGCGCGCCTGGAATTCGGCGCACTTGGCCGTCGGCACGTCCTGCGGGCCGGACAGCGCGGCGACCGCGGCGGCGGTGACGACTTCCGGCACGTTGGTGATGTGGTTGGAGTTCATCGTCGCGAAGGCTTTTGCGACGTTTTCGGGGCCGGCCAGCAGGCCGACGCGCCAGCCCGGCATGCCATAGGTCTTGGACAGCGAGTCGACGAAGATCGTGCGCTCGCGCAGCTCGGGTCGCGCCTGGACGACGTTGTGGTAGCCGATGCCGTCGAAGACCATCCGGTTGTAGATGTCGTCGGTGATGATCCAGGTGTCCGGATGGCGCACCAGCACGTCGGCCAGCGCGGCGATCTCGTCGCGCGTGTAGACCATGCCGGTCGGGTTCGACGGATTGTTGAACAGGAAGACCTTGGGCTTGCGTGCCAGCGCGGCATCGAGCTGCGCCGGGGTCAGCTTGTAGTCCTGTTCGGGCGGGCACGGCAGCAGCTGGATGTCGGCGCCGACGATCTCGGCGATGTCCAGATACGTCGTCCAGTACGGCGTCGCGAACGCGAAGCCGTCGCCTTCGTCGAGCAGCACTTCGGCCAGCGTGTAGAGGATGTGCTTGGCGCCGATGCCGCTGGCGCAGTGCGCGCGGGTGTAGCCCGGCAGGCCGATGCGATCGAGATGGCCGATGAACGCGTCGAGCAGCGCATCGCTGCCGCGGTTGCTGCCGTACTGTCCGCTGTCGCGCTCAAGCGCCTCGCGCGCGGCCGCATACACATGCGGACCGGGCAGGAAATTCGGCACGCCGATCGAGAAGCTGATGATGTCCCGGCCTTCGGCCTTCAGGCGCTTCGCCTTTTCGGCGACCTGCATGATGGCGCTGGGCTTGGCGCGAGCGGTCCGCGCGGCGAGCTGGGGCATCGGAGGAATCTCTTCTTGAAGCGTCGGGAATGCGGCGGAAGCGCTGATTTTCGGCGGCAGATGGTACCACGCAGCCCTGTGGCGACCGCCGGCGCGACGCGCGGCGAGGCGCGGATTCAGAGGTAATCGAGCACGTCGCCGAGGTCGTAGTTCTCGTCGAAATAGGTCTGCCATTGCGCGTAGGCGTCGCGCAGGCACTCGGGTGTTTTGCAGGCATCGAGCTGCTGGACGACCGCGGCCGCGGTGCGGTCGCCATCGGGATACCGCGCCGACAGTTCGACCAGCTGCGTGCGCAGGCCGCGATCGAGTTCCGCGAACTCGCTCTGGCTGCAGGCCAGCGTCGCCCGCAGGCTGCTGGCCGGCGCATCGCCGCCACACGCGACCGCCTCGGGCAGCACCGCGCTCTGACGGACTTCCAGCACGATCTCCTGCCGGTCGCGATCGGTCAGCCGGCGCACGAAGCCCAGCGTCTCGGTCTGTCCCTGCGCCCAGGTGACGCGCAGGTGGAAGCCCTCGCCGGACGCCGCGTCCTGCACCTTGCGCAGGGTCACCGTTTCGTCGGGGCCGTTCTCACGGGTGATGTGGAAGGCCAGGGTCTGGTTGTCGAGATCGACATCCTCGACCGTGCCTGCGAGCCAGCTGCCGTCGCGCAGGATGCGCAGGCCGCCGACGCTCTGCCACTCGATGGCGTAAATCGTTTCGGCATCGTCGCCGCCGGAGACGCCGGTGCTCCAGATGCCTTCGAGGCTGCGTTCGAGATCTTGCGCCTGCGGCGCCTCCGCGAGATCGGGACCCATGCTGTCGACGTCGGAATCGGGCGAAGAAGGCCCGCAAGCGGACAGCGCGCCGACACCCAGCGCCAACACCAGACCGCACCACCACGTGCTGCTCGAGGCCATTCCATTCCCCCAAAGAAAACAGGCCGGCGAATGGCCGGCCTGTCGGTGTCGCTTAGGCAGCGAGCGTCTTGTTCCACTCGGCGACGCGGTCGGCCTTGGCCGCAAGCACCGCTTCGGTGTCGCCGACGATCTTGATCGACTTGATCGCATCGCCCTGCTTCACCGCGTCGACCACGTCCAGACCTTCGGTGACCTTGCCGAACACGGTGTGCTTGCCGTCCAGCCAGTCGGTCTTGATGTGGGTGATGAAGAACTGGCTGCCGTTGGTGTTCGGGCCCGCGTTCGCCATCGACAGCACGCCACGGTCGTGCTTGACGCCGTTGTTGGTCTCGTCTTCGAACTTGTAGCCGGGGCCGCCACGGCCGGAACCTTCGGGGCAGCCGCCCTGGACCATGAAGTCGGCGATGACGCGATGGAAGCTCAGACCGTCGTAGAAGCCGCGTTGGGCCAGGTTGACGAAATTGGCAACGGTCAGCGGCGCCTTGTCGGCGAACAGCTCGACGTTGATCTGGCCACGGTCGGTGTCGAATACGGCGTTCAGGGACATGAGGAATCCTGTTGGAAGGGAAAAGTCATCGGCATGCCGACGAACCCGCGACATGTGGCTTCCGGCACGCGGTTTCAATACCCGGTTTCAAGCGGTCCGCCATGCGGCAGCGCAACACCGTATAATGCTGGGCTCTTTCACTGACTCTTGTGCGCCCCGGTCTTCGACTCTGGCGCAGCCTTGCCCATGTCCATCGAACGCCTGCGCAATATCGCCATCGTCGCCCACGTCGACCACGGCAAGACCACCCTCGTCGACTGTCTGCTGAAGCAGTCGGGCACCCTCTCCGAGCGCACCGTGCTCGCCGAGCGCGTGATGGACAGCAACGACCAGGAAAAGGAACGTGGCATCACGATCCTCGCCAAGAACACGGCGATCACCTGGAACGGCAACCGCATCAACATTGTCGACACCCCGGGCCACGCCGACTTCGGCGGCGAGGTCGAGCGCGTGCTGTCGATGGTGGACACCGTGCTGATCCTGGTCGACGCGATGGACGGCCCGATGCCGCAGACGCGCTTCGTGACCCAGAAGGCGTTCGCGATGGGCTTCAAGCCGATCGTCGTCGTCAACAAGATCGACCGTCCGGGCGCGCGTCCGGACTGGGTGATCGACCAGGTGTTCGACCTGTTCGACAAGCTCGGCGCGACCAACGAGCAGCTCGACTTCCCGATCGTCTACGCCTCGGCGCTGCACGGTTACGCGAGCCTCGACGACGCCGCGCGCTCGGGCGACATGACCCCGCTGTACGAAGCGATCATGCAGCACGCACCGATGCCGGAAGTGGACCCGGACGGCGCCTTCCAGATGCGCATCAGCCAGCTGGACTACAACAACTTCGTGGGCGTGATCGGCATCGGCCGCATCCAGCGCGGCACCCTGAAGAAGAACATGCCGGTCTCGGTGATCAGCCGTGAAGGCAAGAAGCGCCAGGGCAAGGTCATGCAGGTGCTGGGCTTCCTGGGCCTGGAGCGCATCGAGCAGGATTCCGCCGAGGCCGGTGACATCGTCGCCATCTCCGGTATCCAGGACCTGACCATTTCCGACACCGTCTGCGCGCTGGATACCCCGGAAGCGCTGCCGGCGCTGACCGTCGACGAGCCCACGATCTCGATGACCTTCCAGGTCAACAACTCGCCGTTCGCAGGCAACAAGGATCTGTCCGGCGGCAAGTTCCTGACCAGCCGCCAGCTCAAGGACCGCCTCGAGCGCGAGACCGTGCACAACGTGGCGCTGAAGGTCGAGCAGCTGGAAGACGCGGACAAGTTCCTGGTCTCCGGCCGCGGCGAACTGCATCTGTCGGTGCTGATCGAGAACATGCGCCGCGAAGGCTTCGAGCTGGCCGTGTCGCGCCCGGAAGTCATCATCAAGGAGATCGACGGCCAGCAGATGGAGCCGATCGAGCAGCTGGTGGTCGACGTCGAAGAGCAGCACCAGGGCGGCGTGATGGAGAAGCTCGGCATCCGCAAGGGCCAGCTGAAGAATATGGAGTCGGACGGCAAGGGACGCGTGCGTCTGGACTATGAAATCCCGGCCCGCGGCCTGATCGGCTTCCAGAACGAGTTCAAGACCCTGACCCAGGGTGGCGGCCTGCTGTTCCACGTGTTCGACCGTTACGGCCCGAAGGAAACCGGTGCGATCGCCAAGCGCCTCAACGGCGTGATGATCGCCAATGCGCCGGGCGCCACGCCGGCTTACTCGCTCGGCCCGTTGCAGGAGCGCGGCAAGCTGTTCGCTGCCGAAGGCGACAACGTGTATGAGGGTCAGCTGGTCGGTATCCACTCCAAGGACAACGATCTGACCGTCAACGCGATCAAGACCAAGCCGCTGACCAACATGCGCGCGTCGGGCAAGGACGATGCCATCGCGCTGACCCCGGCGATCAAGTTCTCGCTGGAACAGGCGCTGGACTTCATCGATGACGACGAGCTGGTCGAAGTCACGCCGAAGGAAATCCGCCTGCGCAAGAAGTTCCTGACCGAGAGCGATCGCAAGCGCGCGTCCCGCGCAGCGTGAGCCAGGCGCTGTTCCCGGCGTGGCGGCCCAGTGCCGACGGCCGGGCGGTGCTCGCAACGGTGTTGCACCGTTTGCAGGAGGCGCGTCCATCGGACGCGCCTTCTTTGCAACTGCGGCGCGCCGACCAGTGGCACGTCACGCTCTGTTTCGTGGGTGAGACCGCAGGCCCCGTGGTCGCGCCGGCGCTTCTGGATGCATTCGCCGACGCGGCGACCCGGATTCCGCCACACCGCTTCACCCTCGAACGTCTCGCCTACTGGCGCCACTCCGGCGCAGTCGTCGCGCTGCCGGCGCCCTGCCCCGCACTGCAGGCCCTGTGCGATGCGAGCCATGACGCGGTCCGTCGCGCGGGTATCGCGCCGATGGAGCGGACCACGCGGCCGCATGTCACGCTCGCGTTCCTCGAACGGGGACTGCCGCCGCAGACGTGGCTCGACGCGGTGGACTGCGGCGCCGACAGCCTCGACGTCGATAACTTCGAATTGCTGTTCAATCCCGGTGGCCGCTACGACGCGCTCGGCGCGTGGCCATTGACCGGCGCGGCACTGCCCGCGCCACCCCGACAGGACGCCCTGTTCTGATGACCGACGATCGCACCGACACCCACAAAGGCCTGCGCGCGATCGCGCTGTTCGAGGCCGCCAAGGGCGTCTTCGCCCTGCTCGTCGCCGGTGCACTCGCGGCGATCGGCCCGGACGCGCTGCAGCACGAACTCGAGCACGTGCTCGCGCGTTTCGGTGTCGACGCAGAACGCAGCGGCACCGCGATGCTCGATGCGATCACCCCGGAACGGCTGCACATCGCCATCGGCGTCGCCATGATCTATGCCGTGATGCGCCTGTTCGAAGGCTGGGGTCTGTGGGGCCATCGCGCGTGGGCGTCATGGCTGGGCGTGATCGGCGCGGCCGCGTATTTGCCGTTCGAGATCTACGCGCTGTGGCAGCACCCGGACTGGATGACCTGGGGTGTTTTCCTGCTCAACCTGATGATCGTGCTGGTGCTCGCGCGCGATCTGCGCCGACGGCGCGGCGCGGTCTGAGCCGAGGGTTGCAAGCGCGCGTCACCGCCAAGCTCGTCGTACGACATCCGTCGCGCGTGGCGTGTCCTGCCCATGGTCCTTTCCAGCCTGAAGACGCGCCGCCCGGCATTGGCGCTCGGCTTTGTACTGCTCACGAACGCGCCGGACGCGCGCGGACGATCGTCTGATCGAACCGACGTTCGCCGCCGTCCAGACGCTGGCCGCGGCCTGCTTCGCCCGATCCGCACGCGTCGATGCCTGCGGCGCGCTTCCAGCACCTGTCGGCACGAACGCGTAGTGCTTACGCCGCCTGGGAGGCACGCAATGACGGCGTGATCCAGCTCGCGCTGCGCTGGATGACCCGCTTGAAAGACCTGCTGGACGCGCACGGCGTCGCAAGAAGCCGACGCGAATTCGTCGAGGGCCGGAACGCCATGATCATCGACGAAGCACACGCGTTCCGCGACCGGTACGTCCCCGACGGCATTGCCGATGCCGCCACGTGCACCGCAGCGGCGGCCCGCATCGACGCGCGCGCTCTGGATCTCGACGCGCGCACCGAATCCGGACGTGTCCTGACGTCGCAGGAGGCGACCGTGACCGCTGCAATGCCCGCAGCCGCGGCGGCGGAAGTGCCCGACGACTGAACTGCACGCACTGCCGCTACAGGCGGCCGGCGGCGTTACTGGCGCGACAGCCCGCTGACCTGCACCTGCTTGCGCACGATCAGCATCGCCGTCTCCAGCGCCTGCTCGTAATTCAGACGCGGATCGACCTGGCTCTTGTAGGCGCGCTCTAGATCGGTCTCGGTCAGCGCCCGTGCGCCGCCCATGCACTCGGTGACGTCTTCGCCGGTGAGTTCCAGATGCACACCGCCCAGGCGCGTGCCGGCCGCGGCGTGCAGGTCGAACGCCTGCTCGATCTCGCTGCGGATGTTGTCGAAACGGCGCGTCTTGTAGCCGTTGCTGGTCGACTCGGTATTGCCGTGCATCGGATCGCAGATCCACAGCACGCGACGGCCGGAGCGACGCACCGCCTCGAGCAAGGCCGGCAGACGCTCGGCGATCTGCGTCGCGCCCATGCGGTGGATCAGGCTCAGGCGGCCGGGTTCGTCGTCGGGATTGAGCACGTCGATCAGGCGCAGCAACTCGTCAGGCGTCGACGTCGGGCCGACCTTGACGCCGATCGGATTGCGCAGACCGCGGAAGTACTCCACGTGCGCGCCGTCGAGCGCCGCGGTGCGCACACCGATCCACGGGAAATGCGTGCTGAGGTTGAACCAGCCCCACTGGCGCGGCACCTGACGCGTGTTCGCTTCTTCGTACGGCAGCAGCAGCGCTTCGTGCGAAGTGTAGAAGTCGACGCGGTTGAGGTTGTGCACCTGCGTGCCGGCCAACGTCTCCATGAAACGCACGGCGTCGCCGAGGCCCGAGACCATGCGCTGGTACTCCTCGGCCAGCGGCGATTCGCCCACCCACTCCAGGCCCCAGTACTCGGGGTGGTGCAGATCGGCAAAACCACCGTCGATCAGCGAGCGCACGAAGTTCATCGTCATCGCCGAACGCGCATGCGCGCGCACCATGCGACGCGGATCCGGAATGCGTGCCTCGGGCGTGAACGCCGGCGCGTTGACCACGTCGCCGCGGTAGCACGGCAGGGTCACGCCATCACGCGTCTCGGTGTCGGCCGAACGCGGCTTCGCGTACTGGCCAGCAAAACGGCCGACGCGCACGACCGGCAGGCGCATGCCGTGCACGAGCACCAGGCTCATCTGCAGCAGCACCTTGAGCCGGTTGGAGATGACGTCGGACGTGCAGTCGCCGAAGTTCTCGGCGCAGTCGCCACCCTGCAGCAGGAAGCGGCGGCCTTCCTGGGCCTCGGCCAGCTGCTGCTTGAGGCTCAGGATTTCCCACGACGTCACCAGCGGCGGCAGCGCACGCAACTCTTCCTGCACGGCCGCCAGGGCGGCTTGATCGGGATAGGTCGGCAGCTGTTTGGCCGGGCGCGTGCGCCAGCTCTCCGGCTGCCAGTCTTCGGGCAGGTTCACGGGATGCAGACTGCGCTCGTTGGACGACGACATGGGGTGTTCCTCTCGCGGGCGGCCATCATCGCAGTTTGCTGCCCTGCGTCAAAACGCAGGCAACCGCTCAGCGGCGTGTGCGCAGACCGGCGAAGAGCGCGACTGCGGCCAGCAGCAGGAACCACACCAGGCTCCAAGCGGGCATCGACAGGCCGAGGAAGGTCCAGTCGACGGTGCCGCAGTCGCCGGAGCCGGTCAGCACCTTCTGGATCAGCGTCGGCGTGTCCATCGTTTCACGCATGAAGGCGAACGGTGCGCCGCAGGTCGCGAAGCCCGACGGATGCATCTGCAGCCACACATGACGTCCGGCGATGCCGATGCCGACCGCGGCCGCTGCGAAGCCGAGCAGCCCATAGGCTGTGCGGCCACCGCGCCCGCGCGGCGCGTGGATGCCCGCGATCAACAGCACAACGCCGAGCGCCGCAAAGGCCAGGCGCTGGAAGATGCACAGCGGACACGGCTCGAGACCCCACTGCAGCTGCGAATAGATCGCGAAACCGATCAGGGCGAAACAGGCGACGGCGCCGACGAACATCAGCGTGCGGAACGACCAGCGGACAGGATTCATGGGCAGACCGTCGATAGGGTGTCGCGATTATCGTCCCGCGCCGCGCAAACAAAAACCCCGGCAGATGCCGGGGCTTCGTTCCATCGATGACGGGAACCTGCGCACGTGGCGCAGGTCGTCACGATCGGGATTACTCGGCTTCGACCGACGCCTGCGGGCGGTCGACCAGCTCGACGTACGCCATCGGCGCGTTGTCGCCGGCGCGGAAGCCGCACTTGAGGATGCGCAGGTAGCCGCCCGGACGCGCGCTGTAGCGCGGGCCGACGGTGGTGAACAGCGTGCCGACGGCTTCCTTGTCGCGCAGACGCGCGAAAGCGAGACGACGGTTGGCGACGCTGTCGATCTTGCCGAGGGTGATCAGCGGCTCTGCGACGCGACGCAGTTCCTTGGCCTTCGGCAGGGTCGTCTTGATGAGTTCGCTCTTGATCAGCGAAGCGGCCATGTTGCGGAACATCGCTTCACGATGGGCGCTGGTGCGGTTGAACTTGCGACCGGCTTTCTGGTGGCGCATGGGATGGATCCTTCAGATGGGAATGGTAGGTCTGTGTGAGGCTTTGGCGCCATCCTGGCGTTGGAACTTGGACTGCGGATGGTCCGGAACCGGTCGTCCTTCACCGGCAATCGTGGCGGGCCTTGAGGCCTGTCTCACGACGGTCGAAAGGCGTGCCCGTGGGCACGCCTTCCGGGTCTATCAGCCGAGCATGCCGTGAGCGGACACGCCGGTCGGCGGCCAGTTCTCGAGCTTCATGCCCAGTGCCAGGCCGCGCTGCGCCAGGACTTCCTTGATCTCGGTCAACGACTTCTTGCCGAGGTTCGGGGTCTTGAGCAGTTCGACTTCGGTCTTCTGGATCAGGTCGCCGATGTAATAGATGCTCTCGGCCTTGAGGCAGTTGGCCGAACGCACCGTCAGCTCCAGATCGTCGATCGGACGCAGCAGGATCGGGTCGACGCCCGGTGCCTGCGGCTTCGCCGCGCCGCGATCGCGGTGCGTGAAGTCGCCGAACACCGACAGCTGATCGGTGAGGATGTCGGCGGCGGTGCGCACGGCTTCCTCGGCATCGATCGTGCCGTTGGTTTCGATGTCGAGCACCAGCTTGTCGAGGTCGGTGCGCTGTTCGACGCGCGCCGCTTCGACTTCATAGGCCACGCGACGGACCGGCGAGAACGACGCGTCCAGCATCAGGCGACCGATGGCGCGGGTCTCCTCGTCCGGACGACGACGTGCGGACGCCGGCTGGTAGCCGAAACCGCGCTCGATCTTCAGACGCATGTTGATCGACGCGTCCTTGGTCAGATGGCAGATGATGTGCTCGCCGTTGAGGATCTCGACGTTGTGGTCGGTCTTGATATCGGCGGCCGTCACGACGCCCGCGCCCGTCTTCGACAGCGACAGCGTCGAGCTCTCGCCGGTGCCCATGCGGATGGCGACGTCCTTGAGGTTCAGCAGGACTTCCAGCACGTCTTCCTGCAGGCCCTCGATGGTGCTGTACTCGTGCAGCACGCCGTCGATCTCGACTTCGGTAATCGCGAAGCCCGGAATCGACGACAGGAGCACGCGACGCAGGGCATTGCCCAGCGTGTGCCCATACCCACGCTCCAGCGGCTCGATCACGACCTTCGCGCGGTTGCCCGCGAGACGTTCGATCTGAGGGCCGCGGGGACGCAGGACCTGGTTGGCGGTAGCCGTCATGTGTGTGTGTCTCCTGAGGACCGCCGCGCTTACGACGCGGCGGTACCTGGTTGAATTACTTCGAGTACAGCTCGACGATCAGCGCTTCGTTGATGTCTGCCGGCAGATCTGCGCGATCCGGGACGGACTTGAACACACCACTGAACGCCTTGGAGTCGACTTCGACCCACGACGGGGACAGATCCATCGTCGACCACACGGTGAGCGCTTCCTGCACGCGAAGCTGCTTCTGTGCCTTCTCCGACAGTGCGATCGCGTCGCCTGCCTTGACCTGGTACGACGGCAGATTCACCGACTGGCCATTGACCGTGACACCACGGTGCGACACCAGCTGGCGCGCGGCCGGCCGGGTCACCGCGAAGCCCATGCGGTAGATGACATTGTCGAGGCGGGTCTCGAGGAGCTGCAGCAGGTTTTCACCCGTGTTGCCCTTCTTGTTCGACGCCTTCTTGTAGTAGTTGCGGAACTGACGCTCGAGAAGACCGTAGATACGCTTGACCTTCTGCTTCTCGCGAAGCTGGGTGGCGTAATCCGAGAGCTTGCTGCGACGCGCGCCGGTACCGGCACCGTGCTGGCCGGGCTTCTGCTCCAGCTTGCACTTCGAGTCGAGCGCACGGGTCGGGCTCTTGAGGGACAGGTCGGCGCCTTCACGGCGCGCGAGCTTACAGGTAGGACCGATGTAACGAGCCATTTCTTATCGCTCCTTTAGACGCGACGCTTCTTCGGCGGGCGGCATCCGTTGTGCGGGATGGGCGTCACGTCGATGATGTTGATGATCTTGTAGCCCACGTTGTTCAGCGAGCGCACGGCCGACTCACGACCCGGACCCGGGCCCTTGATGCGGACTTCAAGCGACTTGACGCCGTAATCGAGAGCGACCTTGCCGGCCTTCTCTGCGGCGACCTGGGCTGCGAACGGGGTCGACTTGCGCGAGCCGCGGAAACCCGCACCTCCCGAGGTCGCCCACGAGAGCGCGTTGCCCTGGCGGTCGGTGATCGTGATGATCGTGTTGTTGAACGAAGCGTGGACGTGCGCGATGCCGTCGGTGACGACGCGCTTGATCTTCTTCTTGGTCTTGGTAGCTGCGGGCTTGGCCATGGCTTAACTCCTTACTTCCTGATGGCCTTGCGCGGACCCTTGCGGGTGCGTGCATTGGTCCGGGTGCGCTGACCACGCAGCGGGAGACCACGACGGTGACGCAGGCCGCGGTAGCACGACAGGTCCATCAGACGCTTGATGGCCATGCCGACTTCGCGACGCAGGTCGCCCTCGACCACGTACTTGCCGACTTCCGAGCGCAGACGCTCGACTTCCGGTTCGGACAGATCGCGGATCTTGGTGGTCGAGGTCACGCCTGCAGCCTCGCAGACCTTCTTCGAACGGGTACGGCCAATGCCGAAAATGCTTTGAAGCCCAACCCAGACATGCTTCTGGGCAGGCAGGTTCACACCTGCAATACGCGCCATGCGCGGATCTCCAACTGGTTTGCTGCCAGGGGTTCAATCCCGGCAAAAGGGAACAAGAAATAATAGCAGGGCCTCGTGGTTTCAGGAAGCCCACGGCGCCAAGGCGCCAGTGAACCCGGCATGGGGAGCGTGCCCATGCTCCGGCGACAGTCCAGGACCGGCAGCTTTCGGGGAACTCCCCTCGCCTGCCCCGCGCGCTACTCTGGCGTGCGGATCTTCCTGGACCACTCGCACACGAGACCGCCGCGCGAGTCGCCCATCTGAAGTCCGGCGCGTACGTCCGGACTTCGTGCATCGCCCTGTCGGGCGGTGCGATGCGACATGGGGAGTACCCATATCGCGAGAACTGTGCCGGACGACCGTCAAGGCCGTCCGGCGGAACATCAACGGCCCGTGAGGCCGCCGCCGCTGCGCGAACCCTTGAGGTTCGCCTTCTTCAGCAGGCTTTCGTACTGGTGCGACATCAGGTGCGACTGGACCTGCGCGATGAAGTCCATGATCACCACCACCACGATCAGCAGCGAGGTGCCGCCGAAGTGGAAGGAGCTGCCGAACTCGGCGCGCATGAACTCAGGCAACAGACAGACCAGCACCAGGTACGCCGCGCCGACTGCCGTGAGGCGGGTCAGCACACCGTCGATGTATTCGGCGGTCGCCTTGCCCGGACGGATGCCCGGAATCAGCGCGCCCGACTTCTTCAGATTGTCGGCCGTTTCCTGGCTGTTGAACACCAGCGCGGTGTAGAAGAACGCGAAGCCCGCGATCAGCGCACCGAACAGCAACACGTACAGCGGCTCGCCTGGCGAGATCGCCTGCGCGACGCGCTGCAGCGTCTGCTGCCAACCGCTCGACGAGGTCGCTTCACCGAACCACGTGGTCACCGTTGCCGGGAACATGATGATCGAGGACGCGAAGATCGCCGGAATCACGCCTGCCATGTTGAGCTTGAGCGGCAGGAACGAGCTCTGGTTCATGTACGCGTTGCGACCACCCTGACGACGTGCGTAGTTGACCGTGATCCGACGCTGGCCACGCTCGACGAACACCACGAAGAACACCGCCGCCAGCACCACGATCACCAGCAGGATCGCTGCGATCGGGCTCATGTCACCGCTGCGCAGCGAATCGAACGTGCCCAGCACAGCGCCCGGAAGACCCGCCACGATGCCGGCGAAGATGATCAGCGACACACCGTTGCCGATGCCGCGCTCGGTCACCTGCTCGCCCAGCCACACCAGAAACATGGTGCCGGCGGTGAGCGCGATGATAGCGGTGACCACGAAGCCCATACCCGGCGAGTAGACGACCGGAATACCGTTGTTGGCACCCGAGCTCTGCAGCGCGACCGCGATACCCGCCGACTGGAAGATCGCCAGCGGAATCGCACCGATGCGCGACCACTGGGTGATCCTGCGCCGGCCCGATTCGCCTTCCTTCTGGATGGCCTTCAGGCTGGGCACCACCTGCACCAGCAGCTGCATCACGATGGACGCTGAGATGTACGGAATCACGTTCAGTGCGAACAGGCTGAAACGCGACAGCGCACCACCCGAGAACATGTTGAACATGTCCACGATGGTGCCCTGCTGCTGTTCCATCAGCTGCAGCATGGCCTCGGGATTGACGCCCGGCACCGGGATGAAGCACCCGATGCGATAGACGACGAGAGCACCGAGCACGAACAGCAGGCGCTGGCGGAGCTCGGTGAATTTACCGAGCCCGGCGCCGACCCCACCCATTGCGCTGCCGCTACGCGACATCCGGCTTACTCCTCGACCTTGCCGCCAGCGGCTTCGATCGCCGCGCGGGCACCGGCCGTGGCGAGCACGCCCTTGAGCACGAGCTTCTTGCTGATCTCGCCCTTGAGGACGATCTTCGCGCGCTTGGCAGTGCTGGGCACCAGCTTGGCGGCACGCAGCGCGGCGAAGTCGACGTCACCATCGAGCTTGTCGAGCTGATAGAGCATCACTTCGGCCACGTCGAGCTTCAGCTTGGAGCGGAAGCCGACCTTCGGCAGACGCTTGCGCAGCGGCATCTGGCCGCCTTCGAAGCCGGCCTTGATCTTGCCCTTGCCCGAGCGCGCGAACGAACCCTTGTGGCCGCGGCCGGCAGTCTTGCCCAGGCCCGAACCGATACCGCGACCGACGCGCGTGCGCTCGGTGCGGGCGCCCTGTGCGGGCTTGAGAGAATTGAGCTTCATTTCGATTATTCCTCGACCTGGACCAGGTAATGGACCTTGTTGATCAGGCCACGAACCTGCGGGCTGTCCTTCAGTTCACGCACGTCGTTGAGCTTGCCCAGACCGAGTGCTTTCACCGAAAGGCGGTGCTTGGCCTGCGAACCGCGCAGACCCTTGACCAGGCGCACCTTGACGGTGCCGCCGGTGGATTCGTTCTTAGCCATTGATCAGATCCTCCACCTTCTTGCCACGCTTGGCAGCGATCTGCGCCGGCGAGTGCATTTCGTTGAGGCCGCGGATCGTGGCGCGCACGAGGTTGATCGGGTTACGCGAACCCACCGCCTTCGCGAGCACGTCCTTGACGCCGACGGCTTCGAGCACGGCGCGCATCGCGCCACCGGCGATCACGCCGGTACCTTCCGACGCGGGCTGCATGAACACGTTTGCTGCGCCGTGGCGCGACTTGACCGTGTGCCACAGGGTGCTGCCGTTGAGATCGACGGCCTTCTGGTTCTTGCGGGCCTGCTCCATCGACTTCTGGATCGCGACCGGCACTTCGCGCGCCTTGCCGTAACCGAAACCGACCTTGCCGTTGCCGTCGCCGACGACCGTCAGCGCGGTGAACGTGAACTGACGACCGCCCTTGACGGTCTTGCTGACACGGTTGACCGTGATCAGCTTCTCGATCATGCCGTCGTCGAGTTCCTCACGGTCGCGATTGCGATCGCGGCCGCGGTTTTCCCTTTCGTTTGCCATCTGGATTGCCTGTATTGGTAGAAGGATGTACGGCTGATGCCGCTTGGAGTTGGGAAGTGATTCGGTGAAACGCGGACGCGGCACATAAGGCCGCGGGCGTCCGGCACATCCCGTGCCGGCAGGTCAGGCGACGCCGGGCACGAAGCCCGGCGCCGACAGCGTTCGAATCAGAACTGCAGACCACCCTCGCGGGCAGCGTCGGCGAGTGCCTTGATACGACCGTGGTAGCGGTAACCCGAGCGGTCGAATGCGACCTTCTCGATACCCGCGGCCTTGGCCTTCTCTGCAATCGCACGACCCACCGCGGTTGCGGCGTCGGCGTTCTTGCCGTTCTTCAGGCCGCCCTTGACGTCGGACTGCGTGGTGTTGGCCGCAGCCAGCACCTTGGAACCATCCGAATTGAACAGCTGGGCGTAGATGTGCTGGCCGGTGCGCAGCACCGACAGGCGCGGCACGCCGAGGACACGGATGTGCGAACGCGTGGTCTTGGCGCGGCGCAGGCGGGCGTTGTTCTTGATGCTCATGATCTTGATCCCCGGAAAGCGGATGGGCCTTAGGCCTTCTTGGCTTCCTTGCGAATGATGGTCTCGTCGGAGTACTTCACGCCCTTGCCCTTGTACGGCTCCGGCGGACGGAATCCGCGGATCTTGGCGGCGACCTGACCGACGAGCTGCTTGTCTGCACCCTGGACCAGGATCTCGGTCTGGGTCGGCGTGGTCAGCGTGATGCCTTCCGGCGCCTGGAACACGACGGGATGCGAGAAACCGAGCGAGAGGTTCAGGTCCTTGCCCTGGACCGCTGCGCGGTAACCGACGCCGACCAGCTCTAGCTTGCGCTCGAAGCCCTGCGACACGCCGTGCACCATGTTCGCGACGATCGCGCGCAGGGTACCGGTGAGCGGGATCTGCGACGGATCATTGGCCGAAAGCAGCGCATTGCCGTCTTCGATGGTGATCTCGATATCCGACGGCTTGATGAGCGACAGGGTGCCCTTCGGGCCCTTCACGCTGACCAGCTCGGGCTGGATGTTGAGCTCGACACCCTTCGGAAGGGCGATCGGCTTCTTGGCAACTCGGGACATTGTGCGTTACTCCCTTAAGCCACGAAGCACAGGACTTCACCGCCGACACCGTGCTGGCGTGCCTTCGCGTCGGTCATGATGCCCTTGGACGTGGAAATGATGGACACGCCCAGGCCGTTGAGGACCTTCGGCAGCGCGTCCTTGCCGCGGTACTGGCGCAGACCCGAGCGCGAGAAACGCTTCAGGGTCTCGATGACCGGACGGCCTTCGTAATACTTGAGAACGATCTCGAGTTCGGCCTTGGCGCCATTCTCGGTCACGCGGAAGTCGCTGATGTAACCCTCGTCCTTCAGGACGGTGGCGATTGCGACTTTGATCTTGGACGACGGCATCGACGCCGTCTGCTTGCCAACAGCGGCCGCATTGCGAATGCGGACCAGCATGTCGGCGATGGGATCAGTCATGCTCATGATGATTACCTTCTGAGTGCACCGATATCCGCTTGCGCGAACACTAGTTTTTGACCCGCACGGAACTCGGGCGGGGTACAGCGTGAGGGCCGGTATTCTACAGGTCTGGCGCGCGAACGCCAGACCTGCAGTGCGACGCTCTTACCAGCTGGCCTTGCGCAGGCCAGGCACGTCGCCGCGCATGGTGGCTTCGCGCAGCTTGTTGCGGCCGAGGCCGAACTTGCTGTAGACGGCACGCGGGCGGCCGGACAGCGCGCAACGCGTGGTCTGGCGGGCCGGCGACGAATCGCGCGGAAGCTTCTGCAGCTTGTTGACTGCGTCGGCCTTTTCTTCGTAACCCGCGGTCGGGCTGCTGATGATCTTCTTCAGCGCCTCACGCTTTTCGGCGTGCTGCTTGGCCAGCTTCTTGCGCTTGACCTCGCGGTTGATCATGGACGTCTTTGCCATAAGTGCTCTGCCTTCGGATCAGTTGCGGAACGGGAAGCGGAAGGCTTCCAGCAGGGCCTTGGCTTCTTCGTTGGTACGGGCGGTCGTGGTGATGGCGATGTCCATACCGCGGATCGCGTCGACGGCGTCGAAGTCGATTTCCGGGAAGATGATCTGTTCCTTCACGCCCATGTTGTAGTTGCCGCGACCATCGAACGAACGGCCGGACACACCACGGAAGTCGCGGACGCGCGGCAGCGCGACGTTGACCAGGCGATCGAAGAACTCGTACATGCCATTGCGACGTAGCGTGACCTTGCAGCCGATCGGCCAGCCGTCGCGGATCTTGAACGAGGCCACCGACACGCGCGACTTGGTCACCAGCGGCTTCTGGCCGCTGATCTTGGCCATGTCGGCGGTCGCGTTTTCCAGCACCTTCTTGTTCGCGGCAGCTTCGCCCACGCCCATATTGATGGTGATCTTGCTCAGGCGCGGGACCTGCATGATGTTGGCGTAACCGAACTGCTCCATGAGCTTCGGTACCACCTCATCCTTGTAGAACTGTTCCAGACGGGTCGTCATTTCTGCATCCTCAGGCGTCGAGCGCCTCACCGCTCGAGCGGAACACGCGCAGCGTGCGTCCATCCTCGAGTGTCTTGGTTCCAATGCGCTCGCCCTTGCCGGTGGCAGGGTTGAACGGCATCACGTTCGAAGCATGGATCGGCGCTTCGCGCTCGACCACACCACCGGCCTGACCCGCCTGCGGGTTCGGCTTGGTGTGGCGCTTGACGATGTTGATGTTCGAGACGACGACCTTCTCGCCGACCACGCGCACCACGTCACCACGCTTGCCCTTGTCTTTGCCGGCGATCACGATCACGTGGTCGCCCTTCTTGATTCGATTAGCCATTTTCGTTTCTCCGCTCAGAGCACTTCAGGCGCGAGCGAGACGATCTTCATGAACTTCTCGGAACGCAGTTCACGGGTCACGGGCCCGAAGATGCGGGTGCCGATCGGCTCCTGCTTGTTGTTGAGCAACACGGCGGCATTGCCGTCGAAGCGGATCAACGAACCGTCGGCACGACGCACACCCTTGCGGGTACGCACCACGACGGCGTCATAGACCTCGCCCTTCTTGACCTTGCCACGCGGAATCGCTTCCTTGATGGACACCTTGATGATGTCGCCGATGCCGGCGTAACGGCGCTTCGAGCCGCCCAGCACCTTGATGCACATCACTTCCTTGGCACCGCTGTTGTCCGCCACATCGAGGTGGCTCTGCATCTGGATCATGGTATGCCCTCCTCGTTATTCGGCGGCGCGCGTGACGATTTCCGCCACCCGCCAGTTCTTGGTCTTGGACATCGGTGCAATCTCGACGACCTTCACGAGGTCGCCTTCCTGACACGCGTTCTCGGCATCGTGGGCATGGAGCTTGGTCGAACGCTTGATGTACTTGCCGTACAGGGCGTGCTTGACCTGACGCTCCACCAGCACGGTGACGGTCTTGTCCATCTTGTTGCTGACCACGCGGCCCTGGACCGTACGCTGCTTCTTTTCGGTATTCATGGTCGGGTCCTTACTTCTTCTGACCGATCAGGGTGTTCACGCGCGCAATCTCGCGGCGCACCCGACGGGTGTCATGCGTCTTGGTCAGCTGGCCAGTGGCCTTCTGCATGCGGAGCGAGAAACGCTCCTTGTGCAGCTCGAGGAGATGCGACTGCAAATCCTCGACCGACTTCTCGCGGAGTTCCTTCGTCGTAGCCATCAGCGCACCGTCCGGGTCACGAATTGGGTGGTGACCGACAGCTTCGCGGCGGCCAGGCGGAACGCTTCACGCGCCACCTCCTCCTCGACACCCTCGATCTCGAAGATCATGCGGCCGGGCTGGATCTGCGCGACCCAGTACTCGACGCTGCCCTTGCCGGAGCCCATTCGGACTTCGATCGGCTTCTTGGTGATCGGCTTGTCCGGGAACACGCGGATCCACATCTTGCCGCCGCGCTTGACGTGGCGGCTGATGGAACGACGACCGGCTTCGATCTGACGTGCGGTCAGCTGGCCGGTTGCGGTGGACCGCAGACCGAATTCGCCGAAGCTGACTGCGTTGCCGCTCCATGCCAGGCCGTCGTTACGGCCCTTGTGCATCTTGCGGTATTTGGTTCGCTTGGGTTGCAACATGATTAGTCCCTCGCCTCGCGCTCGCGACGCGGACCCCGACGATCGCGGTCATTGCGATCACCACGGTCTCCGCCACGCGGCGTGTCGTCCTGCTTCTCCTGGCCCACCTGGCTGAAATCGAAGATTTCGCCCTTGTAGATCCAGGTCTTGATGCCGATGATCCCGTAGGTCGTCTTGGCTTCGGCGAAGCCGTAGTCGACGTCGGCGCGGAGGGTGTGCAACGGCACGCGACCTTCGCGGTACCACTCCGAACGTGCGATCTCGGCGCCGTTGAGGCGGCCGGCGACGTTGACCTTGATGCCCAGTGCGCCGAGGCGCATCGCGTTACCGACAGCGCGCTTCATCGCGCGGCGGAACATGATGCGACGCTCGAGCTGCTGCGCGATCGACTCGGCCACCAGCTGCGCGTCGAGTTCCGGCTTGCGGACCTCGGTCACATTGATGTGCGCCGGAACGCCCATCATGTCGCTGACGTCCTTGCGCAGCTTCTCGATGTCCTCGCCGCGCTTGCCGATCACCACGCCCGGACGGGCGGTGTGGATCGTCACGCGCGCCGTCTTTGCCGGACGCTCGATCAGGATCTTGCTGATGCCGGCCGAAGCGAGACGCTTGCGCAGCATCTCGCGGACCTTCAGGTCGGCGACGAGGTAGTCGGCGTATTCCTTCTTGCCGGCATACCACTTGGAATTCCAGTCCTTGGCGATGCCGAGGCGGATGCCGATGGGATGAACTTTGTGACCCATATTACTTGCCCTCTCCCACGACGACGGTGATGTGGCTGGTGCGCTTGAGGATGCGAGTACCGCGTCCCTTTGCGCGCGCCATGAAGCGCTTCAGCGTCGGACCTTCGTCGACCGTGATGGTGGCGATCGTGAGTTCGTCGACGTCCGCGCCAGCGTTGTTCTCGGCGTTGGCGATGGCCGACTCGACGACCTTCTTGATCATGTGAGCGGCTTTCTTGTCCGAGAACTTCAGCAGGCCGACGGCGCGTTCGACCGGCAGACCACGGACCTGGTCAGCGACCAGACGTGCCTTCTGCGGCGAAATGCGCGCGGTGCGAAGGATCGCGGTGCGCTTGTTGACCTCGGTGCGAGCGCGCTTCTGCTCTTCGAGGCGGGCTTTCGTTGCCTTGTCCATTGTGCGCTCCTTACCTGCCCGACTTCTTGTCGCCGCCGTGACCCTTGAAGGTCCGCGTCAACGCGAATTCGCCGAGCTTGTGGCCAACCATGTTCTCGTTGACCAGCACCGGGACGTGGTTCTTGCCGTTATGGATAGCGATGGTGAAACCGATCATGTCCGGCAGAACCATCGAGCGACGCGACCAGGTCTTGATCGGCTTCTTGGTGTTGGTGCCCGCGGCTTCCACCTTCTTGACGAGGTGGTGGTCGACGAACGGACCCTTCTTGAGTGAACGTGCCATGGTCTATCAGCTCCTGCGATCGCGCACGATGAACTGCTGCGTCCGCTTGTTATGGCGGGTCTTGTAGCCCTTGGTCGGAACGCCCCAGGGAGTAACCGGGTGCGGGTTGCCCTGACCGGCCTTCGCTTCACCACCGCCGTGCGGATGGTCGACCGGGTTCATGGCCGCGCCGCGGACGGTCGGCTTGACGCCGCGCCAGCGCTTCGCACCGGCCTTGCCCAGCTTCTCGAGGCTGTGCTCGTCGTTGCTGACCTCGCCGATCGTGGCGCGGCACTCGGACGGCACGCGACGCACTTCGCCCGAACGCAGACGCACGGTGGCGTAGACGCCTTCGCGCGAGACCAGCTGCACGCCGGCACCGGCGGCGCGCGCGATCTGCGCACCCTTGCCCGGCTTCATCTCGATGCAGTGGATCGTCGAACCGACCGGGATGTTGCGCAGCGGCAGCGTGTTACCCGTCTTGATCGGGGCATCCGAACCGGAGATCACCTGGTCGCCGGCCTTCAGGCCCTTCGGCGCGACGATGTAACGGCGCTCGCCGTCGACATAGCACAGCAGCGCGATGTGGGCGGTACGGTTCGGGTCATATTCGATGCGCTCGACGCGCGCCGGAATGCCTTCCTTGTCCCGCTTGAAATCGACGATGCGGTAGTGCTGCTTGTGGCCACCACCGATGTGACGGGTGGTGATGCGGCCGTGGTGGTTGCGACCACCGGTGTTGGTCTTCTTCTCGACCAGCGCAGCGTGCGGAGCACCCTTGTGCAGATCGGGGTGCACGACGCGGACCGCGGAACGGCGGCCGGGCGAAGTGGGCTTGAACTTCATCAATGGCATCGGGGCTTCCTCAGACCTTCGCGTTCATGACGTCGATCGACTGGCCGTCGGCCAGCTTCACGTAGGCCTTGCGCCAATCGCCGCGGGTGCCCTGGCGCTGACGGAAGGACTTGTTCTTGCCCTTCACGTTCAACACATTGACGGCCTCGACCTTGACGTCGAACAGCTTCTCGATCGCGGCCTTGATGTCCGCCTTGGTGGCGACCGTCGAGACTTCGAACGCGTACTGGTTGGACACTTCCTGCAGGCGCGCGGTCTTTTCGGACACACGCGGCGCACGGATCACTTCATAGAGCTTGGCGTCGTTCATGCCAGCCACTCCTCGATCTTCTTCACCGCATCGGTGGTGATCAGCACGGTATCGGCGCCGACCAGCGCGACCGGATCCAGACCCTGCACGTCGCGGATCTCGACGTACGGCAGGTTGCGTGCCGACAGGTACAGGTGCTCCGAAGCGTCTTCGGTCACGATCAGCGGGCGCTTGCCCAGATCGAATTCCTTGAGCTTGGCGACCATGCCGCTGGTCTTGGTCTCGGAGAGGTCGAACGTCTCGACGACGGTCAGACGGCCCTGGCGGTTGAGCTCGGACAGGATCGCCGACATCGCCGCGCGGTACATCTTGCGATTGACCTTCTGCTCGAAGCTGCGCGGCTTGGCCGCGAAGGTCACGCCACCGCCGACGAAGATCGGAGCCGTCAGCGCGCCGTGACGCGCACCGCCGCCCTTCTGCTTCTTCGACTTCTTGGTCGTGCCGTTGACTTCAGAGCGCGTCTTCTGCGCCTTGGTGCCAGCGCGACCGGCGTTGCGATAGGCAACGACGACCTGGTGGACCAGGTTTTCGCTGAAATCGCGGCCGAAGACTTCGTCGGAGACCGACAGCTTCGTGCTGCTGTTGTTGATTGCGAGTTCCATCGTGCTACTCCTTATGCCTTGCTCGACGGACGCACGATCACGTCACCGCCCGGCGCGCCAGGTACGGCGCCCTTGACGGCGATCAGGCCGCGCTCGGCGTCGACCTGCACGATCTGCAGGCGCTGCGTGGTCTGCACGTCGGCACCCATGTGGCCGGACATCTTCTTGCCCGGAAACACGCGGCCCGGCGTCTGGCGCTGACCGAGCGAACCCGGCTGGCGGTGCGACAGCGAGTTACCGTGCGTCGCGTCGCCCATCTTGAAGTTCCAGCGCTTGATCGTGCCCTGGAAGCCTTTGCCCTTCGTGACGCCCTGGACGTCGACGATCTGGCCCACTTCGAAGATGTCGGCCCTGATCTCGCCACCGACGCTGAAGTCGGCGATCTTGTCGTCGGCCACGCGGAGCTCCCACAGGCCGCGGCCGGCTTCGACCTTCGCCTTGGCGAGGTGACCGGTTTCCGGCTTGTTGAGCAGCGATGCGCGCTTGACGCCTGCGGTGATCTGCACGGCGCTGTAACCGTCGGTCTCGACGGTCTTGATCTGGGTGATGCGGTTCGGGGTTGCCTCGATCAGCGTCACCGGCACGGACTTGCCGTCTTCGGTGAACACTCGGCTCATGCCGGCCTTACGGCCGACGATGCCCAACGAATGAATCTTCGCGGTCATGGTGCGGTCCTCAGGTCAGCTTGATCTGGACGTCGACGCCGGCTGCGAGCTCAAGCTTCATCAGCGCATCAACGGTCTTGTCGTTCGGGTCGACTATGTCCAGCACGCGCTTGTGCGTGCGGGTCTCGTACTGGTCACGCGCATCCTTGTCGACGTGCGGCGACGTCAGGATGGTGTAACGCTCGATCTTGGTCGGCAGCGGGATCGGGCCGCGCACCTGTGCACCGGTACGCTTCGCGGTCTCGACGATCTCGCTTGCCGAGCGATCGATCAGGCGGTGATCGAATGCCTTGAGGCGGATCCGGATTTTTTGGTCCGTCATGACGGAAATATCCTTGGTTGAAAGAGCGACGGGCCTGCGGCTGGGTGCGCAGAACCCCATTGATTCGTGGCTGTCCGAGGCATTCACCCGCGCCCCGGGGCCGTTCCATGTAAAACAAAAGGCAGACCGGTTTCCCGATCCGCCCAGATCACAGAAATACAGACGCGGTGATCCGCTCCATCCCTTCGTGCTCCGGACATTTCCGGAACGGGTGGAGCACAGCCTCGCGACATTTCCGTGTCTGGCGAAGACGAGGGCATCCTGCACCTCATTTCGCGATTTCGCGGACATCCGATGAAGGCCTGCCCGCGAGGGTCTTGCATCATAGCGGGTATCGACGGGTGGGCGCAAGCCCTGCCCCTCGAAGACCGGACGGACCGGCTGGGCCGGTCCGTTTTTCGATCGTCATTCCCGCGTAGGCGGGAATCCAGGGACTTTCGTTTTTACCTGGAATTTCGGGCTGAAAGTCACTGGATCCCCGCCTGCGCGGGGATGACCTTCCGGCAGCCACGCGCGCGATGCGCGCGTGGGCCGTCAGGTCACTTGATGATCTTGGCCACCACGCCGGCGCCGACGGTACGGCCGCCTTCGCGAATCGCGAAGCGCAGACCTTCGTCCATCGCCACCGGGTTGATCAGCGTGACCACCATCTTCACGTTGTCGCCCGGCATCACCATCTCGGTGCCTTCCGGCAGTTCACACGCACCCGTGATGTCGGTCGTGCGGAAGTAGAACTGCGGACGGTAGCCCTTGAAGAACGGCGTGTGACGGCCGCCTTCGTCCTTCGACAGGACATAGACTTCAGCTTCGAACTCGGTGTGCGGCTTGATCGAACCCGGCTTGGCCAGCACCTGGCCACGCTCGACGTCGTCACGCTTGGTGCCGCGCAGCAGCAGACCGGCGTTGTCGCCTGCCTGACCCTGGTCGAGCAGCTTGCGGAACATTTCGACGCCCGTGACGGTCGTCTTCTGCACCGGACGGATACCGACGATTTCGATTTCTTCGCCGACCTTGATGATGCCGCGCTCGATACGACCGGTCACGACCGTGCCGCGGCCCGAGATCGAGAACACGTCTTCGACCGGCATCAGGAATGCCTTGTCGACGTCACGCTCCGGCTCCGGGATGAAGGTGTCGAGCGCGTCGACCAGCTTCAGGATCGACGGCACGCCGATTTCGCTCTGGTCGCCTTCCAGCGCCAGACGGGCCGAGCCGTGGATGATCGGGGTGTCGTCGCCCGGGAAGTCGTACTTCGACAGCAGCTCGCGCACTTCCATTTCGACCAGCTCGAGCAGCTCGGCGTCGTCGACCATGTCGGCCTTGTTCAGGAACACGACAATGTGCGGCACGCCGACCTGACGCGACAGCAGGATGTGCTCGCGCGTCTGCGGCATCGGGCCGTCAGCAGCCGAACACACCAGGATCGCGCCGTCCATCTGCGCAGCGCCGGTGATCATGTTCTTGACGTAGTCGGCGTGACCCGGGCAATCGACGTGGGCGTAGTGACGGTTCGCCGATTCGTATTCCACGTGCGCCGTCGAGATCGTGATGCCGCGCGCCTTCTCTTCCGGCGCCGCGTCGATCTGGTCGTAGCCCTTGAATTCGCCGCCGAAACGCTCCGCACCGATCTTCGTCAGCGCCGCGGTCAGCGTCGTCTTGCCGTGGTCAACGTGACCAATCGTGCCCACGTTCACGTGGGGCTTGGTGCGCTCGAACTTACCCTTAGCCATGGTGATTCACCTTTCTATCTATTGATTCGGGATTGGAAACTGGGATCCGGAAATCCGGCACCGCGTTGCGGCGCCGGATTCCAATCCCGAGGGATTACTTCTTGATGACGGTTTCGGCGATGTTCGTCGGCGCTTCCGCGTAGTGATCGAACTCCATCGAGAACGTCGCGCGACCCTGCGACATCGAGCGCAGCGTCGTCGCATAGCCGAACATTTCGCCCAGCGGGATCATCGCGTTGATGATCTTGCCCGACGGGCTGTCGTCCTGACCCTGCAGGATGCCGCGACGACGGCTCACGTCGCCCATCACGTCACCGAGGTAATCCTCGGGGCTGACGATCTCGACCTTCATCATCGGCTCGAGCAGCACCGGACTCGCCTTGACGAAGCCCTGCTTGAACGCCATCGACGACGCCAGCTTGAACGCCATTTCCGACGAGTCGACGTCGTGGTACGAGCCGAACACCAGCTTGACCTTGACGCCCACGACCGGGAAGCCGGCGATCGGACCACTGGTGATCGTTTCGCGGATGCCCTTCTCGACCGACGGGATGAATTCCTTCGGAATCACGCCACCGGTGATGTCGTTGATGAAGAGGAAATCGTCCTTGATATCGCCGGCCAACTTCGGATCGGCACGATCGGCATCGGTCAGCGGCGACAGCTCGATCACGACGTGACCGTACTGACCCTTACCACCCGACTGCTTGGCGTGCTTGTAATCCGACTTCACGTCCTGGGTGCGGATCGTCTCGCGATACGCAACCTGCGGCTTACCGACGTTGGCTTCGACGTTGAACTCGCGCTTCATGCGGTCGACGATGATGTCCAGGTGCAGCTCGCCCATGCCGGCGATGATGGTCTGGCCGGACTCTTCGTCGGTACGCACGCGGAAGGACGGATCCTCCTGCGCCAGGCGACCGAGCGCGAGGCCCATCTTTTCCTGGTCCGACTTGGTCTTCGGCTCGACCGCCATCGAGATGACGGGCTCCGGGAAGATCATGCGCTCGAGCGTGATGATGTGATCCTGCGCGCACAGCGTGTCGCCGGTGGTCACGTCCTTCAGGCCGACTGCGGCGGCGATGTCGCCCGCGCGCACTTCCTTGATCTCTTCACGGTTGTTGGAGTGCATCTGCAGGATACGACCCACGCGCTCCTTCTTCGATTTGACCGGGTTGTACACCTGGTCGCCGGCGTTGAGCACGCCCGAGTAAACACGGAAGAACGTCAGCGAGCCCACAAACGGGTCCGTCATGATCTTGAACGCCAGCGCCGAGAACGGCGCCTTGTCGTCGGCGGTGCGGGTGTCTTCCTTCTCGTCGTCGTCGATGCCCTGCACCGGCGGACGGTCGGACGGCGACGGCAGCAGCTGGATCACGCCGTCGAGCATCGCCTGGACGCCCTTGTTCTTGAACGCCGTGCCACAGAACACCGGCACGATCTCGACCTTCAGAGTGCGCTCGCGCAGACCGGAGATGATCTCTTCTTCGGTCAGCTCGCCTTCGTTGAGGTACTTGTCCATCAGCGCTTCATTGGCTTCGGCCGCAGCCTCGACCATGAAACCGCGCGCTTCGGTGGATTCCTCGAGCAGGTTCGCCGGGATGTCGCGGTACTCGAACGTCGTGCCCTGCGAAGCGGTATCCCAATGGATCGCCTTCATCTTGAGCAGATCGACCACGCCCTCGAAACCGTCTTCGGCGCCGATCGGCACCTGCATCGGCACGGCGTACGCACCCAGACGCGCCTTCAACTGGTCGACGACCTTGTTGAAGTTCGCACCGGTGCGATCCATCTTGTTGACGAACGCGAGGCGCGGCACCTGGTACTTGTTGGCCTGGCGCCACACGGTCTCGGACTGCGGCTGCACGCCACCGACCGCACACAGCACGAACACCGCGCCGTCGAGCACGCGCAAGGAGCGCTCGACTTCGATGGTGAAGTCGACGTGTCCGGGGGTGTCGATGATGTTGAAGCGGTGCTCGGGCAGCGACTTGTCCATGCCCTTCCAGAACGCCGTGGTGGCCGCCGAAGTGATGGTGATGCCGCGTTCCTGCTCCTGCTCCATCCAGTCCATGGTGGCGGCGCCATCGTGCACTTCACCGATCTTGTGGCTGACGCCGGTGTAGAACAGGATGCGCTCGGAAGTCGTGGTCTTGCCGGCATCGATGTGGGCCATGATGCCGAAGTTGCGGTAGCGTTCGATGGGTGTCGTGCGAGCCACGTCGGTTTCTCGTATTGAATGGCGAAGTCCCGCTGGAACACGGAGCCTTCGCGATGGAATCGCTTGAATGGACGAATGCCGCCTTGCGGCGGCCTTCGGATCCTGCGTGCGGTCTGTGACCGCCTGGAGGCACCTAGATGGTGCCGACGGGCCCCGGAATCAACCGGCACCCGCGGGAGCCGCTTACCAGCGGTAGTGCGCGAACGCCTTGTTGGCGTCGGCCATGCGGTGGGTTTCTTCGCGCTTCTTGATCGCGCCACCACGGTTTTCGGACGCGTCGATCAGCTCGGCGGCCAGCTTGCGCGGCATGGTGTTCTCGCCGCGCTTGCGCGCCGACTCGATCAACCAGCGCATCGCCAGTGCCATGCGACGCGAGGCGCGCACTTCGACCGGCACCTGGTACGTGGCACCACCGACGCGACGCGACTTCACTTCGACGGCCGGCGAGATGTTGCCCAGCGCCTTTTCGACGAGCTCGAGCGGATTGCCGTTCTTTTCGCTGATGACGTCCATGGCACCGTAGACGATCTTTTCAGCGATCGACTTCTTGCCGCTCTTCATGACCATGTTGATGAAGCGAGCGATCGTGTCGCTGTGGTGCTTCGGGTCGGGCAGCACCGAACGCTGCGGGGTGTTTCCTTTACGCGACATTGTCTATTCCTCAGCCCTTCGGACGCTTGGTGCCGTACTTCGAACGGCTCTGCTTGCGCTTCGCAACGCCGGAGGCGTCGAGCGAACCGCGCACGGTGTGGTAACGCACGCCCGGGAGATCCTTGACGCGACCGCCACGGATCAGGACCACGCTGTGCTCCTGCAGGTTGTGGCCTTCGCCGCCGATGTACGAAATGACTTCGTAACCGTTGGTCAGGCGCACCTTGGCGACCTTGCGAAGTGCCGAGTTCGGCTTCTTCGGGGTCGTGGTGTACACGCGGGTGCAGACGCCACGGCGCTGCGGGCAGTTCGCCAGTGCCGGCGAAGTGCTCTTGTAGGTTTCGGGGCTGCGCGGCTTCCGCACCAGCTGGTTGATCGTTGCCATCAGGTCTCGGGTCTTTGGTTCGGGCCGGAGCCCGGTGAAAACGAAGACAGACGGATAGGCCGCCTGTCAGACGAAAAAGTATAGCCCGCGCTGACGAGTACCGTCAACGCGGGTCATACCGCCGCTGGCACGCCCACGAAGGGCGCCACCCGGCATACAACGTCTCCCGTCCATCCTGGACCGAATACGAGCCGCGTCCTGCGCCTCTTTTCGGAGTCTGGGTGGCCCACGAGGGGCCACCAAATTGAGTGCAATCTTAGCGTGCTTCGCCGTCGTTGTCAGCCGTCGGCGTCACCGGTGCATCTTCGAGCATCACCTGCTCCGGCGCAGCCGGTGCGGCAACGACTTCGGCATCGGCCTTGGTCGTGCTGCTGCCCGACAGTGCGTCCATTTCCGAGTCGGTCAGGCCGGAGGCGGCGCGACGACGACGGGCGTGGTACGCCAGACCGGTACCGGCCGGGATCAGACGACCCACGATCACGTTTTCCTTCAGACCGCGCAGGCTGTCGCGCGTGCCGCGAACGGCCGCCTCGGTGAGCACGCGGGTGGTCTCCTGGAACGACGCGGCCGAGATGAACGACTCGGTGGCCAGCGATGCCTTGGTGATACCCAGCAGCACCGGATCGAACTTCGCCGGCAGCTCGTTCTTGGCGAGATGCTTGACGTTGTCCTCGATCACGCGCTGACGCTCGACCTGCTCACCGTTGAGGAAGCGGCTGTCGCCCTGGTCGGTGATCTCGACCTTGCGCAGCATCTGGCGAACGATCACCTCGATGTGCTTGTCGTTGATCTTCACGCCCTGCAGGCGATAGACGTCCTGGATTTCCTTGGTCAGGTAGGACGCAAGTTCCTCGACACCCTTCAAACGCAGGATGTCCTGCGGACCCGGCTCGCCGTCGACGACCGTCTCGCCCTTCTCCACGTGCTCACCTTCGAACACGATGATCTGGCGGTACTTCGGAATCAGCTCTTCGTGATCGACACCGTCGGTGCCCTTGATGATCAGGCGCTGCTTGCCCTTGGTGTCCTTGCCGAAGCTGACGATGCCGGAGATCTCGGCGAGGATCGCCTGGTCCTTCGGCTTGCGCGCTTCGAACAGATCGGCCACGCGCGGCAGACCACCGGTGATGTCGCGGGTCTTCGACGCTTCCTGGGGCACCTTGGTCACCACGTCGCCCACGCCGACGGCATTGCCGTCCTGCAGGTTGACGATCGAGCGCGGCGGCAGCAGGTACTGCGCCGGCAGGTCGGTGCCCGGGATGTTGAGGTCGTTGCCCTTCGCATCGACGATGCGGACGATCGGACGCAGATCCTTGCCCATCGAACCACGACGCTTCGGATCGGTGATCTCGCGCGAAGCGAGGCCGGTCAGATCGTCGGTCTTCTCGATGACGGTGATGCCGTCGACAAAGTCAACGAAACGGATGAAGCCTGCGACTTCCGAGACGATCGGGTGGTTATGCGGATCCCAGTTCGACACGGTCTGGCCGGCCTTGATCGCATCGCCATCGTTGACGGTGATGGTCGCGCCGTAGGGCAGCTTGTAACGCTCGCGCTCGCGGCCGTGGCCGTCGAGCACCGACAGTTCGCCCGAACGCGAGACCGCGACGAGGTTGCCGCTCTCGTGCTTGACGTGCTTGAGGTTGTTGAACTTGATCGAGCCGGTGGTCTTGACCGTCACGTTGTCGATGGCGGCCGCACGCGACGCCGCACCACCGATGTGGAACGTACGCATGGTCAGCTGCGTACCGGGTTCGCCGATCGACTGCGCAGCGACGACGCCCACGGCCTCGCCCTGGTTGACCAGGTGGCCGCGGCCGAGGTCACGGCCGTAGCAGCTGGCGCAGACGCCGAAGCCGGCTTCGCAGGTGATCGTCGAACGGACCTGGATCGACTGCACACCGGCCTCTTCGAGGCGCTGCACCCACTGCTCGTCGAGCAGAGTGTTGCGGGTGACGATCGGATCCTCGTCGTTGCCCGGCAGGAACACGTCCTCGGCCACGACACGACCCAGCACGCGGTCGCGCAACGGCTCGACCACATCGCCGCCTTCGACGATCGGGGTCATGGTGAGACCGTCCATCGTGCCGCAGTCGACTTCGGTGATCACCACGTCCTGCGCCACGTCGACGAGACGACGGGTCAGGTAACCGGAGTTCGCGGTCTTGAGCGCGGTATCGGCCAGACCCTTACGGGCACCGTGGGTGGAGTTGAAGTATTCCTGGACGTTCAGACCTTCGCGGAAGTTCGCGATGATCGGCGTCTCGATGATCGAGCCGTCCGGCTTGGCCATCAGGCCGCGCATACCGGCCAGCTGACGGATCTGCGCCTGCGAACCACGGGCACCTGAGTCGGCCATGATGTAGAGCGAGTTCATCGACTTCTGGTCGATGGTTTCGCCCTTGGCGTTGAGGACCTTCTCGGTACCGATCGTGTCCATCATCGCCTTGGCGATGCGCTCGTTCGTACGCGACCAGATGTCGACGACCTTGTTGTAGCGCTCGCCGGCGGTGACCAGACCCGACTGGTACTGCTGCTGGATTTCCAGCACCTCGGCTTCGGCCTCGACCAGGATGCCGGCCTTCTCGGTCGGGATGGTCATGTCGTTGATACCGATCGACACGCCCGCACGCGTCGCGTTGCCGAAGCCGGTGTACATCAGCTTGTCGGCGAACACGACCGTGTCCTTGAGACCCAGACGGCGGTAGCAGGCGTTGATCAGGCGCGAGATGTTCTTCTTGTTGAGCTCGACGTTGGCCAGCTCGAACGGCAAGCCGTCGGGCATGATTTCGAGCAGCAGCGCACGACCCACGCTCGTCTCGACGATCGAGGTCACCTTCTCGCGCGAACCGTCCTCGCTGATCACGGTCTGGTTGATGCGGACCTTGATCTTGGCGTGGAGGCCGGCGGCCTTGTTGTCGAACGCACGACGCACTTCGGCGATGTTCGCGAAGATCATGCCCTCGCCCGGGATGTTCTCCAGAGCGCGCGTCATGTAGTACAGACCGAGCACGACGTCCTGCGACGGCACGATGATCGGCTCGCCGTTGGCGGGCGACAGGATGTTGTTCGACGCCATCATCAGCGCACGCGCTTCGAGCTGGGCTTCCAGCGAAAGCGGCACGTGGACCGCCATCTGGTCACCGTCGAAGTCGGCGTTGAACGCGGTACACACCAGCGGATGCAGCTGGATCGCCTTGCCTTCGATCAGCACCGGCTCGAACGCCTGGATGCCCAGACGATGCAGCGTCGGCGCGCGGTTGAGCAGCACGGGATGCTCGCGGATCACCTCTTCGAGGATGTCCCACACCTCGGCCTCTTCGCGCTCGACGAGCTTCTTGGCGGCCTTGATCGTCGTGGCGAGGCCACGGCGCTGCAGCTTGGCGAAGATGAAGGGCTTGAACAGCTCGAGCGCCATCTTCTTCGGCAGACCGCACTCGTGCAGACGCAGCGTCGGGCCGACCACGATGACCGAACGGCCCGAGTAGTCGACGCGCTTGCCAAGCAGGTTCTGGCGGAAGCGACCCTGCTTGCCCTTGATCATGTCGGCGAGCGACTTGAGCGGGCGCTTGTTGGTACCGGTGATCGCACGGCCGCGACGGCCGTTGTCCATCAGCGCATCGACCGATTCCTGCAGCATGCGCTTTTCGTTGCGCACGATGATGTCGGGCGCATTGAGTTCGAGCAGGCGACGCAGGCGGTTGTTGCGGTTGATGACGCGGCGGTACAGATCGTTGAGATCCGAGGTCGCGAAGCGTCCGCCGTCCAGCGGGACCAGCGGACGCAGGTCCGGCGGCAGCACCGGCAGCACGGTCATGATCATCCACTCGGGACGGTTGCCCGACTCGATGAAGGCCTCGACCAGCTTGATGCGCTTGGTGAGGCGCTTGAGCTTGGTTTCCGAACCCGTGGCGGAGATCTCTTCCTTCAGACGGACCATCTCGGCCTGCAGGTCGATCGTGCGCAGCAGGTCGTAGACCGCCTCGGCGCCCATCGCGGCGTCGAAGTCGTCGCCGTGTTCCTGGCGCATCTGCATGTACTGCTCTTCGTTGAGCAGCTGGCTGCGCTCGAGCGGGGTCAGACCCGGCTCGGTCACGACGAACGCTTCGAAGTACAGGATGCGTTCGATGTCACGCAGGGTCATGTCCAGCATCAGGCCGATGCGCGACGGCAGCGACTTGAGGAACCAGATGTGCGCGACCGGCGACGCCAGGTCGATGTGACCCATGCGCTCGCGGCGCACCTTGGCCAGCGTGACTTCGGTGCCGCAC
Organism: Luteimonas fraxinea; assembly: GCF_021233355.1. Lineage (NCBI taxonomy): Bacteria > Pseudomonadati > Pseudomonadota > Gammaproteobacteria > Lysobacterales > Lysobacteraceae > Luteimonas > Luteimonas fraxinea. The sequence goes on from NZ_CP089507.1 coordinate 866,031, forward strand.
TTTTCGCAGACCACGCCACGGTGCTTCATGCGCTTGTACTTGCCGCACAGGCACTCGTAGTCCTTGATCGGACCGAAGATCGCGGCGCAGAACAGGCCGTCACGCTCGGGCTTGAACGTGCGGTAGTTGATCGTCTCGGGCTTCTTCACTTCGCCGAACGACCACGAACGGATCAGGTCCGGGCTGGCGAGCGCGATCTTGATCGCATCGAAGTCCGGAATCTGGCGCGGCTGGTTGAAGAGATTGAGCAGGTCTTTCATGTCTTTACTCCGGGAAAGGGGAACCTGGGCAGTGTTGGATCGGTGTCGCGCGCGGCACGCTCACGCGCCGCGCGTCGGACGTCCTGCCTCAGTGCTCCTCCAGCTCCATGTTGATCGCCAGCGAACGGATTTCCTTGACCAGCACGTTGAAGGACTCGGGCATGCCCGCGACCATCTCGTGTTCGCCGTCGACGATGTTCTTGTACATCTGGTTGCGGCCCTGCACGTCGTCGGACTTCACCGTCAGCATTTCCTGCAGGGTGTAGGCCGCGCCGTAGGCTTCCAGCGCCCAGACTTCCATTTCGCCGAAGCGCTGGCCGCCGAACTGCGCCTTGCCGCCCAGCGGCTGCTGGGTGACGAGCGAGTACGGACCGGTCGAACGCGCGTGCATCTTGTCGTCCACGAGGTGGTTGAGCTTGAGCATGTGCATGTAGCCCACGGTCACTTCGCGCTCGAACGCCTCGCCGGTGCGGCCGTCGAACAGACGGTGCTGACCGCTGGTCGGCATGTCCGCCAGCTCGAGCATCGCCTTGATCTCCGACTCCGCCGCGCCGTCGAACACCGGGGTGGCCATCGGCACGCCGTCGGTGAGGTTGCCGGCGAGCTTCAGCAGCTCTTCGTCGCTGAACTGCGAGAGATCGACGCGCTGTGCGAACACGGCCTTGTCGTGGTTGTAGATCTGGTCGAGGAAGCTGCGCAGTTCGGCCACCTTGGCCTGCGCGTCGAGCATCCGCTGGATCTTCTCGCCGAGCCCCTTGGCCGCGAGGCCCAGGTGCACTTCGAGGATCTGGCCGATGTTCATACGCGACGGCACGCCCAGCGGGTTCAACACGATGTCGACCGTGTTGCCGTTGGCCATGTGCGGCATGTCCTGCACGGGCACGATGGTCGACACGACACCCTTGTTGCCGTGACGGCCGGCCATCTTGTCGCCCGGCTGGATGCGGCGCTTCACGGCCAGATAGACCTTGACCATCTTCAGCACGCCCGGTGCGAGGTCGTCGCCCTGGGTGATCTTGCCGCGCTTGTCGGCGAAGCGCTTCTCGAACTCCTTCTGGTGCGCGTCGATCTGCTTCTGCGCACGTTCGATCGCGTCGGCCGCGTCCTCGTCCTTCATGCGGATCTGGAACCAGTCGGACTTCTTCAGGCCGTCGAGCACCAGCGAGCTGACCGTGTCGCCCTTCTTCAGGCCGGGACCGCCGTTGGCGACCTTGCCCTGGATCTGCGAACGCAGACGCGCATAGATCGCGCTTTCGAGGATGCGGAACTGGTCGTCGAAGTCCTTCTTGACGCGCTTGATCTCGGACTCTTCGATCTGCTTGGCGCGCTTGTCCTTCTCGATGCCGTCGCGGGTGAAGACCTGCACGTCGATGACGGTGCCGTCCATACCCGGCGGCACGCGCAACGAGCTGTCCTTCACGTCGGACGCCTTCTCACCGAAGATCGCACGCAGCAGCTTCTCTTCCGGGGTCAGCTGGCTCTCGCCCTTCGGCGTGACCTTGCCGACCAGGATGTCGCCGGCGCGGACTTCCGCACCGATGTACACCACGCCGGATTCGTCGAGACGGTTGAGCGCGTTCTCGGACACGTTCGGGATGTCGGCGGAGATTTCCTCCGGTCCCAGCTTCGTGTCGCGGGCGACCGCGGTCATTTCCTCGATGTGGATCGTCGTGTAACGGTCTTCCTTGACGACGCGCTCCGACAGCAGGATCGAGTCTTCGAAGTTGTAGCCGTTCCACGGCATGAACGCGACGAGCATGTTCTGGCCCAGCGCGAGCTCGCCGATGTCGGTCGAAGGACCGTCGGCCAGCACGTCGCCGCGCGCGACCACGTCACCGACGACGACCAGCGGACGCTGGTTGATGCAGGTGTTCTGGTTGGAACGCGTGTACTTGATCAGGTTGTAGATGTCGACGCCGGCATCGTGCTCGCCGGAGATCTCTTCTTCATGCACCTTGACCACGACGCGACCGGCATCGATCTGCTCGATCACGCCGCCACGGCGGGCGTTCACGGTCACGCCCGAGTCGCGCGCCACGGCGCGCTCGATGCCGGTACCGACCAGCGGCTTCTGCGCACGCAGCGTCGGCACGGCCTGGCGCTGCATGTTGGCGCCCATCAGTGCGCGGTTCGCGTCATCGTGCTCGAGGAACGGCACGAGCGCGGCGGCGACCGACACGGTCTGCATCGGCGAGACGTCCATGTAATGGATTTCCGCCGGCGGCTTGAGCAGCGACTCGCCCTGGAAGCGACAGTCGACGAACTGCTGCGTCATCGTGCCCTTGTCGTCCTGGACGGCGTTGGCCTGTGCGATGACGTAGTCGTTCTCTTCGATCGCCGAGAGGTACTCGATGTCGTCGGTGACGCGGCTGTCGACGACCTTGCGGTACGGCGTCTCGAGGAAGCCGTAACGGTTGGTGCGTGCGAAGGTCGCCAGCGAGTTGATCAGGCCGATGTTCGGGCCTTCCGGCGTTTCGATGGTGCAGACGCGGCCGTAGTGCGTGGGATGCACGTCGCGCACTTCGAAGCCGGCGCGCTCGCGGGTCAGACCGCCCGGGCCGAGGGCCGAGACGCGACGCTTGTGCGTGACTTCCGACAGCGGGTTGTTCTGGTCCATGAACTGCGACAGCTGCGAGGAGCCGAAGAATTCCTTGACCGCCGCCGCGACCGGCTTGGCGTTGATCAGCTCCTGCGGGGTCAGGCCATCGGCCTCGGCCATCGTCAGGCGCTCGCGCACGGCGCGCTCGACGCGGACCAGGCCCACGCGGAACACGTTCTCGGCCATTTCACCGACCGAACGCACACGGCGGTTGCCGAGGTGATCGATGTCGTCGACGACGCCGCGACCGTTGCGGATCTCGGTCAGCACGCGGATGACGTCGAGGATGTCGGACGTCTGGCCGAACTCGCCGCGCAGACGCACGGAATCCTCGTCCTTGCGCTCGGCGAAGTACTTCGCGTCGTACAGCACGGACGCGCCTTCGGTTTCCTTGCGGCCCAGGCGACGGTTGAACTTCATGCGGCCCACGCCGGAGACGTCGTAACGCTCGAACGTGAAGAACAGATTGTGGAACAGGTTCTGCGCGGCATCCTTGGTCGGCGGCTCGCCGGGACGCATCATGCGGTAGATCTCGACCAACGCATCGAGCTGCGTCTTGGTCGAGTCGATGCGCAGGGTGTTCGACAGGTACGGACCGCGATCGAGGTCGTTGACCCAGATCGTGCCGATGGTCTCGATCGATGCCTTGCGCAGCGCTTCAAGAGTCTCGAGCGTGATCTCGTCGTTCGCGGTCGCGACCAGCTCACCCGTTGCCGGGTCGATCACGTCGTGCGACAGGATCTGACCGACCATGTAGTCGTCCGGCACGGCCAGCGCGGTGATGCCTGCGGCTTCGAGCTGCTTGACGTGACGCGCGGTGATGCGCTTGCCGGCTTCGACGATGACCTTCTCGCCATCGAGCAGGTCGAAGTTCAGCGTTTCGCCACGCAGACGCTCCGACACGAGTTCCAGCTGCACGCCCTCGCCTTCCGGCAGGATGTGGTAGCTGTTGATGTCGAAGAACTCGTTGAGCATCTCTTCGTTGTTGTAGCCGAGCGCGCGCAGCAGCACCGACACCGGCAGCTTGCGGCGGCGATCGATACGCGTGAACAGCGCGTCCTTCGGGTCGAACTCGAAGTCGAGCCAGGAACCGCGGTACGGAATGATGCGGGCGCTGTAGAGCAGCTTGCCCGAGCTGTGCGTCTTGCCGCGGTCGTGATCGAAGAACACACCCGGCGAGCGGTGCAGCTGCGAGACGATGACGCGCTCGGTGCCGTTGATGATGAAGGTGCCGTTCTCGGTCATGAGCGGAATCTCGCCCATGTAGACCTCCTGCTCCTTCACGTACTTGATGGCCTTCTGCGACGACTCGCGGTCATAGATCACCAGGCGCACGGTCACGCGCAGCGGGGCGCCGTAGCTCAGGCCACGGTTGCGGCATTCGCGCTCGTCGAACACGGGCTCGCCGAGCTTGTAGCCGACGTATTCGAGTGCGGCGTAGCCGTTGTAGCTGACGATCGGGAACACCGACTTCAGCGCGGCGTGCAGACCACGGTCTTCACGCTTGGTGGGATCGCGATCGGCCTGCAGGAATTCGCGGTAGGAATCGACCTGGATGGCCAGGAGGAACGGCACCTCGAGAATCTCGCGGCGCTTGCCGAAGTTCTTGCGGATGCGCTTCTTCTCGGTGAACGAGTAGGTCTGCTGCTGGCTCGACGGGAGCTGGGACGTCGTCATGGGGAGTACGCCTCGTTGGATCGGATGGGATCGACTCGCGATCCGGAACATGGAGCTGTCACTGGGTAGTCGCTGGTATTGCCGGCACCAGCACGCCATCTCCCGCTACTACCCACTGACAACTGCGTCAGTTGTCGTGTTGCGTGTTGCGTGTACGTTCGGTCGCCCGATTTCAGGAACGACCAAGGGCCGGGAGCTTTCGCCCCCGGCCCCGGTGCATCGCAAGCATGTGCTGCGATGCCAAGTGCCGCTTACTTGATTTCGACGGCCGCGCCTGCAGCCTCGAGATCCTTCTTGATCTTCTCGGCTTCTTCCTTCGTGGCGCCTTCCTTGACGTCCTTCGGAGCGCCTTCGACCAGGTCCTTGGCTTCCTTCAGACCCAGGCCGGTGATCGCGCGGACCACCTTGATGACCTCGACCTTCTTCTCGCCGGTGGCCTTCAGGACCACGGTGAACTCGGTCTGCTCTTCGACAGCGGCAGCCGGGCCGGCAGCAGCAGCTGCGGCAACCGGAGCAGCGGCGGAGACGCCGAATTTCTCTTCGATGGCCTTGACCAGCTCCATCACTTCCATCAGGGACTTCTCGGCGATGGCGTCGACGATCTGTTCGTTGGTAAGGGACATTATGATTACCTTTGAAAAATTTTCTGGGATAGGTTTCGTTGAACCGACAGGCCGGACTTAGGCCGTTTCGGCCGTCTCGGCTGCTGCTTCCGCAGGTGCTTCGTCGCCACCGCCCTGCTTGTCGCCGACGGCCTTGACGGCACGGGCGAACATCGCAGCGGGTTCGGACAGCACGCGGGCCAGCATGGACAGCGCCTGGTCGAGCGTCGGCAGCGAGGCCAGCACATCGACATGGCCGGCCGGATACAGCTGGCCTTCCACGACGACGAGCTTGGGCACCAGCTTGCTGTTGTCTTTCGCGAATTCCTTGATCAGGCGACCGGCTGCGCCGGGCTCCTCGGTCGAGAACGCATACAGCAGAGGTCCGACCAGCGAGTCCTTGGAGCACTCGTAGCTGGTACCTTCCACCGCACGTGCGGCCAGGGTGTTCTTGACAACGCGCAAGTACACACCGGTCTCACGAGCCTTCTTGCGCATCGCGGTCATTTGACTGACCGTGGTGCCCACGTACTCGACAGCAATCAGGGAGTGGGCGTTCGCGGCGACTTCTGCCAGCTCGGCGACAACTTCCTGCTTCTGGGACAGATTGAGAGCCATTAATCACTCCTCATTGTGAACTCCGCTCACGGCTCCTGCCGCTTGCGGTCCTGAGCGGCTTCCAATCCATGGAGGCCGGGGATGCGTGGCGCATCCCGGTGGTGGCCTTCTGCCTGGCTGGACGGATGTCGCACCAGAAAACTTCAGAAAGGCATCACCATCTACGCAGGCCTTTCGGTGCAAGCACCTCGGGATTAAGCGGTCTCGATCATCGGTGGCGGCGATTCCCTGCCAGTTCGAGCATCCCTGCCCGTCGCCACGTCGATCTCCACCGCGCCTGCGGTCTTTGACGGCGCCGCGCCGGACACAAGGTCCGTCGCGATGCCCCCAAATCGCGCCGCCCCGCGAGCGGGACGGCGCGTTTATTGCGTTGCGATCAGCGCGCGATGCTCAGCGACGACTGGTCGACGGTGACGCCCGGACCCATGGTCGAGCTCACCGAGATCTTCTGCAGGTACTGGCCCTTGGCGGTGGCCGGCTTGGCCTTCACCAGGTCGGCCAGCAGCGCCTGCAGGTTTTCCTTCAGCTTCTCCGCATCGAAGTCGGCCTTGCCGATCGTGCAGTGGATGATGCCGGCCTTGTCGGTGCGGTAACGGACCTGGCCGCCCTTCGCATTCTTCACAGCCTCACCCGGGTTCGCGGAGACGGTGCCGACCTTCGGGTTCGGCATCAGGCCGCGCGGGCCCAGCACCGTACCGAGCTTGCCGACGACGCGCATCGCATCCGGCGTCGCGATCACGACGTCGTAATTGATGTCGCCGGCCTGCATCTTCTCGGCCAGGTCGTCCATGCCGACGATGTCGGCACCGGCGGCCAGGGCTTCATCAGCCTTGGCACCGGCCGGCGCGAACACCGCGACGCGGACGCTCTTGCCCGTGCCCTGCGGCAGCACGGTCGAACCGCGCACCTGCTGGTCGGACTTGCGCGCATCGACGCCGAGGCGGACGGCGACGTCCACGGCTTCGGCGAACTTCGCGCTGCTGTTGTCCTTGACGATCTTCAGGGCGTCATCGATGCCGTAGTTCTTGCCCGGCTGCACGGCAGCCTGGATGCTCTTCTGTCGCTTGGTCTGTGCCATGGTCTCAGCCCTCCACCGTCAGGCCCATCGAACGGGCGGAGCCCGCGATGGTGCGCACTGCTGCTTCCAGCTCGGCTGCCGTCAGATCGGCTTCCTTCGCCTTGGCGATCTCTTCGAGCTGCGCGCGCGTCACCTTGCCCACCTTTTCGGTGTTCGGACGCTTGGAGCCCGAGGCCACACCTGCCGCCTTCTTCAGCAGCACCGATGCCGGCGTGCTCTTGGTGATGAAGGTGAAGGTACGGTCCGAGTAGGCCGTGATGATGACCGGAGTCGGCAGACCCGGCTCGAGCTTGGAGGTCGCTGCGTTGAACGCCTTGCAGAACTCCATGATGTTCAGGCCGCGCTGACCCAGCGCAGGACCGACCGGCGGCGAGGGGTTGGCCTGACCGGCCTTGACCTGCAGCTTGATGTAACCGACGACTTTCTTCGCCATTGTCTTCTTCTCTCCGGGTGCAAGCGCCTTGAATCAGGCTCCCCATCGTTCCGGGAATACACGTGTCCCGGATTCACGTTGTCCATCTCGCGCGAAAGGCCGCCCATACGGCGGCCTGTGCGGTTGCCCGGCGCACCGGACAGTGAGCCGCGCACTATAGCAGGGTTTCGCGCGCCCGTCACAGACGGGCGCGGCGGGGTTCAGGCCTTCTCGACCTGACCGAATTCCAGCTCGACCGGGGTCGAACGGCCGAAGATCAGCACTGCAACGCGCAGGCGGCTCTTCTCGTAGTTGATTTCCTCGACCACGCCGTTGAAGTCGTTGAACGGACCATCGGTCACGCGGACCATCTGACCCGGCTCGAACAGCACCTTCGGACGCGGCTTCTCGACACCTTCCTGCACGCGATCCAGGATCACGGCGGCTTCGTCGTCGCGGATCGGCAGCGGGCGGTCGGCGGTGCCGCCGATGAAGCCCATCACCTTCGGCGTTTCCTTGACCAGGTGCCAGCTCTCGTTGTCCATGCGCGGGATGCCGCCGTCGTCCGACGTCAGGATCTGCACCAGGACATAGCCCGGGAAGAACTTGCGCTCGGAACGGCGCTTCTGGCCGGAGCGCATTTCGATCACTTCTTCGGTCGGCACCAGCACGTCGCCGAACTTGTCCTGCATCTCGGTGCGCACGATGCGATCGCGCAGCGCCTGGGCCACCGACTTCTCGAAGCCGGAATAGGCATGCACGACGTACCAGCGCTTGACGCCTTCGGTTTCCATCTGAATCGTTACTCCGTCACTGCCTCAGAACGAGGCGGATCAGCCACTGGATGATCTGGTCGAAGCCGGCGAGGATCAGGCTGATGATCGCCACGGCGATGATCACGATCCAGGTCAGGCGAATCGCCTCCTGGCGCGTCGGCCAGACGACCTTGCGCATCTCGAAGCGGGTCTCCGAGAAGAAATCACGGGTCTTGTGACCCTTGTCCGTCGTCAGGAAGACCGCGGTGGCGCCTACGACGCACAACGCGACGATGATGCTGCGCACCGGCGTGGCCAGCTGCGCCTGGAACCAGTAAAAAGCGAAAACGCCGGCGACGACCAGCACGATCGCGGCAGCGTATTTGGCGAGGTCCGTCGAAGACGCACCCTTGGATTGTTCAACTCTGCTGTTCAATTCCCGGCGACTCATCGGTTTGCGACTGCTCGGTTGACGGGGTGGACCGCAATGCGTCCTCACCCGCGCGGACGATTCCGCGAATGGCACGCCAGGAGGGACTCGAACCCCCAACCTGCGGTTTTGGAGACCGCTGCTCTGCCAATTGAGCTACTGGCGTACGGATTGGAACAACAACCGGCTTCGGACACCCTTAGACGGCGAAGGCGGACCGGGTTGCCGGCCCGCCTTGTCGCGGTTTTGACGGGGTTGGCACCCTGAGAAAACCACTGCATTCCGGCTCGCGCCGGAATGAACGTCGACCCGGATGTGCGTGTGCACACCCGGGCCGTCGGATCACTTGATGATCTTGGCCACCACGCCGGCGCCGACGGTACGGCCGCCTTCGCGAATCGCGAAGCGCAGACCTTCGTCCATCGCCACCGGGTTGATCAGCGTGACCACCATCTTCACGTTGTCGCCCGGCATCACCATCTCGGTGCCTTCCGGCAGTTCACACGCACCCGTGATGTCGGTCGTGCGGAAGTAGAACTGCGGACGGTAGCCCTTGAAGAACGGCGTGTGACGGCCGCCTTCGTCCTTCGACAGGACATAGACTTCAGCTTCGAACTCGGTGTGCGGCTTGATCGAACCCGGCTTGGCCAGCACCTGGCCACGCTCGACGTCGTCGCGCTTCGTGCCGCGCAGCAGCAGACCGGCGTTGTCGCCTGCCTGACCCTGGTCGAGCAGCTTGCGGAACATTTCAACGCCCGTGACGGTCGTCTTCTGCACCGGACGGATACCGACGATTTCGATTTCTTCGCCGACCTTGATGATGCCGCGCTCGATACGACCGGTCACGACCGTGCCGCGGCCCGAGATCGAGAACACGTCTTCGACCGGCATCAGGAATGCCTTGTCGACGTCACGCTCCGGCTCCGGGATGAAGGTGTCGAGCGCGTCGACCAGCTTCAGGATCGACGGCACGCCGATCTCGCTCTGATCGCCTTCGAGCGCCAGACGGGCCGAGCCGTGGATGATCGGGGTGTCGTCGCCCGGGAAGTCGTACTTCGACAGCAGCTCGCGCACTTCCATCTCGACCAGCTCGAGCAGCTCGGCGTCGTCGACCATGTCGGCCTTGTTCAGGAACACGACGATGTGCGGCACGCCGACCTGACGCGACAGCAGGATGTGCTCGCGGGTCTGCGGCATCGGGCCGTCAGCAGCCGAACACACCAGGATCGCGCCGTCCATCTGCGCAGCGCCGGTGATCATGTTCTTGACGTAGTCGGCGTGACCCGGGCAATCGACGTGTGCGTAGTGACGCGTGGCCGATTCGTATTCCACGTGCGCCGTCGAGATCGTGATGCCGCGCGCCTTCTCTTCCGGCGCCGCGTCGATCTGGTCGTAGCCCTTGAACTCGCCGCCGAAACGCTCCGCACCGATCTTCGTCAGCGCCGCGGTCAGCGTCGTCTTGCCGTGGTCAACGTGACCAATCGTGCCCACGTTCACGTGGGGCTTGGTGCGCTCGAACTTACCCTTTGCCATGGCTGCTCTGTCTCGAAATCTGGTGAGGTGGTGACTGCGTGCCGCGTCGGATCCGCACTGGAAGCGGAACCGCGGAGGATGGTGCTCACGAAAGGAATCGAACCTTCGACCTCCTCCTTACCAAGGAGGTGCTCTACCGACTGAGCTACGTGAGCAACGATGTGGAACTGGGGTACCGCCTGGAACGTTCAATGGAGCGGGAGAAGGGAATCGAACCCTCGTAATCAGTTTGGAAAACTGAGGTTCTACCATTGAACTACTCCCGCACCGGGACCCGCATACCGCATTACAACCTGTCGCACTGCACTTGTTTCCACCGGCCCGAAAGATGGTGGAGGGAGGTGGATTCGAACCACCGAAGGCGTAAGCCAGCAGATTTACAGTCTGCCCCCGTTGGCCGCTTGGGTATCCCTCCGGCGCTTTCGTCTTGCCGGTGTAAACAGCCCGCGATTTTGGGGCCAGTTCCCGGTTCTGTCAACGCTGGAAGGCGTTGGATTTCACCGCACCCGTCGCCTGGCCAATGACCTGTGCAGACGGGCGCGCATCTTAACCGCCCCGGCGCCGCGGCGCCATGGTCACGTGCGAATTTCCGTGGATCCTTCGCATCCTTTCGCACGAAAGGCGCCCGCAGGCGCCTCTCGCAGGATCAACCAGTCGTGACCGGTCAGACGTTGAAGCGGAAATGCATCACGTCGCCGTCCTTGACGATGTATTCCTTGCCTTCCAGGCGCCACTTGCCCGCCTCTTTCGCCGCGGATTCGCCGTTGTAGCGGATGAAATCGTCGTAGCCGACCACCTCGGCGCGGATGAAACCCTTCTCGAAATCGGTGTGGATCACCGCCGCCGCCTGCGGCGCCGTCGCGCCGATCCTGACCGTCCACGCGCGCACTTCCTTGACGCCCGCGGTGAAGTAGGTCTGCAGCGTCAGCAGGCCGTAGGCCGCACGGATCACGCGGTTCAGGCCCGGCTCGTCGAGGCCGAGATCGGTGAGGAATGCGTCGCGATCGGCATCGTCGAGCTGCGAGAGCTCTTCCTCGATCGCCGCCGACACCGGCACCACTTCGGCGCCCTCGCCCGCTGCGCGTGCGCGGACGGCATCGAGGTGCGGGTTGTTCTCGAAACCGTCCTCGAGCACGTTGGCGATGTAGAGCACGGGCTTGGCGGTCAGCAGGAACAGATCGCGGATCGCCGCGTTGTCGTCGTCGGACAGCTTCAGTGCGCGCACCGGCTGGCCGTCGGCCAGGCCCTTGTGCACGCGACCCAGCACTTCGGCGCGGATCTTCGCGTCCTTGTCGCCGGTCTTGGCCGAACGCTCGGCGCGCTGCAGCGCGCGCTCGACGGCATCCAGATCGGCCAGCGCGAGCTCGGTATCGATGGTCTCGATATCGGCGATCGGGTCGACCTTGTTGTTGACGTGGATGACGTCCGGATTCTCGAAGCAGCGCACCACGTGTGTGATCGCGTCGACCTCGCGGATGTGCGACAGGAACTTGTTGCCCAGGCCTTCACCGCTGGCCGCGCCGGCGACGAGGCCGGCGATGTCGACGAACTCGACCGCCGTCGGCAGCACCTTCTGCGGCTTGACGATCGCCGCCAGCGCATTGAGGCGCAGATCCGGCACAGGCACGATGCCGACGTTCGGCTCGATGGTGCAGAACGGGAAGTTGGCCGCGGCGATACCCGCCTTGGTCAGCGCATTGAAGAGGGTCGACTTGCCGACGTTCGGCAGGCCGACGATGCCGCATTTGATGCCCATGTGGAGTCCGTCAGATGGCGGCTGCGCCGCTGGTGAGGGGAGTCAGTCGGCGGCTGCGCCGCCTGCGTCAGTAGAAGCTGCGGAGCAGCCGAACAGAGAAAACTGCGAATCGACGCCCGGAAGAGGCAGGAATTCTATCGCCAGGCGGACCATGGCGCCGAAGTTACTGACGCGACTGACCGCACCGAAGGTGCGCTGACAGCGCGCCACGCGCGCCCTGACGACTTCACCGCTGCGTATGCAGCCGCGTCATCGCATCCATGAAATTGCCGTCCATCGCCAGCGGCAGCACATCGATCGCATCGTCGATCGCGCGTCCGATCAGGATGTCGTCGTCGGCGTTCGCACGCCCGAGCACCCACGGCGTGACTTTGTCCTTGCTGCCCGGATGGCCGATGCCCACGCGCAACCGGTGGAACTTGCCGTGACCGAGCAGTTGCATCGTGTCGCGCAGCCCGTTCTGGCCGCCATGGCCGCCGTCGAACTTCAACCGCGCGGTACCGGGCGCCAGATCCAGTTCGTCGTGCGCCAGCAGCGCCTGTTCGGGTTCGAATTTCCAGAACCGCAGCGCAGCGGTGACCGACTTGCCGCTGAGGTTCATGAAGGTGGCCGGTTTCAACAGCCAGACCGGCTGACCGGCGATGTCGATCTTCGCGGTCTCGCCGAACAGTTTGCTGTCGAGCCGGAACGACGCGCCCGCCTTGGCGGCGAGTTCGTCGACAAAACGGAACCCGGCGTTGTGCCGGGTCCGTGCATGCTCGGGTCCGGGATTGCCCAGCCCGACGATCAGTCGCAGTCCTGCCATCGATACGGCAACGCGGGCGCGCCCGAAGGCGCACCCACGCGACGATTACTCGTCGTCCTTCGCGGCCTTGGTGGCCGGGACGTCAGCCGACGCTTCGTCGGTCTCGTCTTCCGGCTCGGCTTCCACGCGGCCATGCTTGGCGACGACGACGGCAACGTCGTGGTCCGCGCCCAGCGACAGCTCGGGGATCTCGACGCCCTTCGGCAGCTTGACCTGCGAGAGGTGGACGATATCGCCGACGACCATCGCACCGAGATCGATCTCGATGAACTCCGGCAGATCGCCCGGCAGACAGGTCACGGTGACTTCGTTGAGCTCGTGCGTGATCACGACGTCGGCAGCCTTGCCGGCCGGCGAGGTGTCTTCGTTGAGGAAGTGCAGCGGCACGGCGGTGCGGATCGTCTCGTTCGCGTTCACGCGCTGGAAGTCCAGGTGCATGATCTGCTGCTTGAAGGGATGACGCTGCATGTCACGCAGCAGCACCTTCTGGACGTCGCCGTTGAGGCTCAGGTCGAGGATCGAGGCGTAGAACCACTCGTGCTGGCTGGCGAGCCAGACATCGTTGTGGCTCAGCTCGATGCTGACGGGCTTGAGGTCGCCGCCGTAGACGACGGCAGGCACATTGCCGGCAAGACGGAGGCGGCGGCTCGCACCCTTCCCCTCGTCTTCGCGGCGCTGCACCTTGATTTCATGCGTGGTAGCCATGTTCTGTATTCACTTTTCAGGATTGAAACCGCCTCGCGGCGGTGAAGCGTCTCGTCCGCGACCAGACGAGACGTTGCAGCAGGTCAGTCGACGTAGAGCGAACTGACCGATTCTCCGAACGCGATCCGGCGGATCGTCTCGGCCAGCAGCTCGGCGACGCTGAGCTGGCGGATGCGCGAGCAATTGCGCGCGGCCTCCGACAGCGGGATGGTATCGGTGACCACCATCTCGTCGAGCTGCGATTTGTTGAGGTTGTCGATCGCCGCGCCCGACAGCACCGCGTGGGTGCAGTAGGCGACGACCTTGGTGGCGCCCTGCGCCTTCAGCGCGGCCGCCGCGGCGCACAGCGTGCCGGCGGTATCGACGATGTCGTCGACCAGCACGCAGGTCTTGCCGTTCACGTCGCCGATGATGTTCATCACGGTGGCGACGTTGGCGCGCGGACGGCGCTTGTCGATGATCGCCAGGTCCGCATCGTCGAGGCGCTTGGCGATCGCGCGGGCGCGCACCACGCCGCCGACGTCGGGCGAGACCACGACCATGTTGTCGGTGCCGTGCGCGCGCCAGATGTCGGCCAGCAGCAGCGGCGAGGCGTAGACGTTGTCGACCGGAATGTCGAAGAAGCCCTGGATCTGGTCGGCGTGCAGGTCGATCGTCAGCACGCGGTCGGCGCCGGCGGCGGTGACCATCTTCGCAACGACCTTCGCCGTGATCGGCACGCGCGTCGAACGCAGGCGACGATCCTGTCGCGAGTAACCGAAGTACGGGATCACCGCGGTCACGCTGGACACCGAGGCGCGCTTGAGCGCGTCGATCAGCACCAGCAGTTCCATCAGGTTCTCGGCCGACGGCGCGCTGGTCGGCTGGATCACGAACACGTCCTGGCGGCGGACGTTTTCTTCGATCTCGACCTGCACTTCGCCGTCGGAGAACGTCGACACCAGCGCCTTGCCCTGGCGCACGCCGAGTTCACGGCATACGGCCTTGGCCAGCGGGCGGTTCGAGTTGCCCGAGAAGATCAGGAGATTGCGTTCTTCTTTCATGTCTGCAGTTCCGCGTCGCTCTGACCGAGCGGATGGAGGAGTGGCCATGCCGGCACGTGGCGATCACCACGCAAATCCCGGCACGGATATCAGGGGCGGCAGGATTCGAACCTGCGAATGCCGGGATCAAAACCCGGTGCCTTAACCACTTGGCGACGCCCCTAGAAAGCGGTGATTCGTGGGTGTCGACTCGGGATAAGCACTCCGAATCGACAACCACCAGCCACCGCCCTCAACCTCCCGCTTCGAGCGCATCCAGCAACGGCGAGCGCGCCGCGCCGCCGACCACACGGGACGACACCCGCGATGCGGCCTGCACTTGCGCGGCCTCGGCGAATTCGCGCGTGGCGAATTCGACGAAGCAGCCGCTGCCCGTCCCGGTCAAGCGTGGCGTTCCGACCTCTGACATCACCTCGAACACGGCCTCGACGGCAGGTTCGCGGCGACGCAGGACCGGCTCGAACGCGTTGCCGAGCGATGCACCTGAAACGAAGTCCGCCATTGTCGCGGGTGCAGCATTTCGCGTCAATTCAGGGCTCTGGAACAGACCCGCGGTATTCACGTGCACACCGGGGTCGGCAAGCAGATACCAGGCCGGCGGCAGGTCGATCGGGACCAGCGACTCCCCGACCCCTTCCGCCCAGGCGTTGCGGCCGCGGACGAACACCGGCACATCGGCACCCAGCGCAAGGCCGAGTGTGGCGAGACGGTCCTCGCCGAGATTCGTTTGCCACAGGTGATCGAGGGCGCGCAGGACGGTGGCCGCGTCGGACGATCCGCCGCCGAGGCCAGCCCCGGATGGAATGCGTTTTTCGACGGCGATGTCGACACCTTGCGCGACATTCGCTTCTTTTTGCAGCAGCCGCGCCGCCCGTATGACAAGGTCATCAGCCTCGGCCAGACCCGCGACAGAGTCGCCAATGCGCCGGATCCTGTTATCAGCGCGCGGCCGCAGCCGGATCGTGTCACCCCAGTCGAGCATCCGGAACACAGTCTGCAGCGCGTGGTAGCCGTCGTCGCGGCGGCCGGTGATGCGCAGAAACAGGTTCAGCTTGGCCGGCGCCGGCCAGCTCGACCAGTCGCCAGCGGGATCCGCGTCGTTCATGGTGTCGAAGACAAGCCCGTGGCGTCGCCAAGCGTCCAGCTGTCGACGACGAGACGCACGCGCGCACTGCCGCGCTGGGCGTTGATGCGGGTCGGCAGCGCCGGCGCTGCGCCCGCGGCTGGCTCGGGCTGCCACTCGAGATAATCGATGGTCCAGCCGTCCTGCTGCACCTGCGCCAGGCGACCGCCGGCGTCGAACGCGACCTCGGCGGGGCCGGACACCGCGACATCGGCCCGCACGCCCGCGGCCCAGGCCGCCATCGCAGCGACGGGAATCTCGAAGCCGGTGGCCTCCCGCAGCAACAGACCCACATCGGCGCCTTCGCGCGGGCCGCCGTCGAGGCCGTCGATGCGTGCGCCCTGCGGACCGCCCTGCAGCTGCCAGCTCTGCCGGGTCACCGGTGCGCTCAATGTCACCCGGTAATCGCCGCCGGTCTGCAGCCATTCGATGCGGCCACTGCCGCCATCGCGCCCGTTGGACATCGCCACACGGCCGTTGAATGCAAGTTGCGGCAGCGCGCGTACAGAGGCTTCGCGCGCGGCGAGTCGCGCCTGCGCATCGGCGAGTGCGGCGGGCGCGAGATCGACGGTCTGCAGCGGCGGCCGCACCGGCACGCTGGTACAGGCGGCCAACCCGAACGCCGCGACCGCTGCGAATACGAACCGGATATTCATGCGCCGGTCTTCTCCAGCGCGCGGATCAGCGAGCGGTTCTCCGGGTCGATGCCGCGGGCTTCGTCGAAGTACTTGCGCGCTTCGTCATGGCGACCGAGCACCCACAGCACTTCGCCGATATGCGCGGCGACTTCGGCGTCCTTCATCATCGAGAACGCGCGGCGCAGTTCGACCAGCGCGTCTTCGTTACGGCCCAGGCGATAGAGCACCCAGCCGTAGCTGTCGATGATCGCGGCATTGTCGGGCTCGGCCACGCGCGCGCGGTCGATGAGTTCCAACGCTTCGGTGTAGCGCGTGGTGCGATCGGCCAAGGTGTAGCCGAGCGCGTTGAGCGCGGCGATGTTTTCGGGATCTGCCACCAGCACGCGGCGCAGGTCGGCCTCGGCGCGCGGGATGTCGTCGCGGCGCTCCCACATCAGTGCACGCGAATAGAGCACCGCCGGATCGTCCGGCATCGCAGCGAGGCCGCGGTTGTAGACGTCGAGCTCGGCTGGATCGTCGCCCTTCTGCCGGAGTTCCGCTTCCAGCAGATAGGCGTTGCGACGCATGTCCTCGTCGGAGGTGCCATCGGATTGCAGCTCGCGCAGCCGCGCCCAGGCATCGTCCTGACGACCGAGTTCGTGCAGCACGCGCGCGCCACGCAGTCGGGCCTGCGCGCGTTCGGGGCCGCCGGGCACGGTCTGATACCAGTCCAGCGCCTCGTCGTACTGCTCCAGATACTCGGCCATCTGGCCGAGCAGCAGGCGCTGCGCCGGGTTCGGCGTCAGCGCGACCGCCTTGACCTCGTCATACAGCGCGGCGAGCGCCACTTTGTTCTCGGCGCGCGCCATCAGCGAGGCACGCAACACATAAGTGCGACCGTCCTGTGGACCCATCGCGAGCGTGCGTTCGGCATCGGCGAGATCGCCCAGCGCCTCGTATTCGCCAGCGATGCCCATCCGCAGATCAGGGCCGATCAAGGCCGCATCGCCGAGCGCCGCCAGGGCCTGGCGCGCCTCGTCGGGGCGGCCCGATTCGCGCAACTGGCTCGCGCGCAGCAGCGCGACACGGGGCTCGCCGGGGAAGCGCGCCACAATGTTTTCGAGAATGCGTTCGGTCAGATCGGTGCGGTCCAGCCGCTGGGCGAGGCCGCCGAAGGCCATCCAGGCCTGCAGCGCATCGGGAATCGCGCCGCTGTCGACGAGCTGGCCGAGCAGACGCGCGGCTTGGGCCTGATCGCGGGCGCCGCCGCCGAGCACCGTGAAGGCATGGCGCCAGCCGGCCGGATCGTCGCTGCGCAGCAGGGCTTCGAGCTGACGGCGGGCGACGCGGTCGCGACCGGCGCGCAACGACAACGTGGCTTCGGCGGCGCGCATCGGCAGCGAATCGGGCGCGTGGCGGCGCCACAGGTCCAGTGCCTGCGCGGCACGGCGGTCGTCGCCGGCCAGCAGGGCGATGCGGGTGGCGCGCTCGGCCAGTCCGGGATCGCCGTCGGATTGGCGGGCGGCGTCGAGATACCAGTTGGCGGCCTCGTCGAGACGACCGGCCTGCACCGCGAACTCGCCGGCGAGCGTCGCGCCCAGCAGATCCTCGTGGAGGGTGTCGGTGCGGTCGAGATCGCCGCGTTGCGCGTGGGCCGCGTAGGCCAGTCCGAGCAGGGGCACCAGCAGGGCTGCGCGCAGTCGCGCGGTCCGGGGCGGAGAGAAAACGGGCATCTGGGGCAACCGGGCCGTAAAATGGGCGCCTTCGTCCGCAGCTTATCGCAAGCGCCTGAACGGAATCGCCTCTCCGGCAGGCACGCCAGCCCATGAGCCTTTACGCACTCGGCATCAACCACCAGACCGCGCCGGTCGCCCTGCGCGAACGGGTGGCGTTTGCCGGCGATGCGCTCGACGCGGCGCTCGCGCAGCTGCGTGCGTTGCCGCCCGTGCGCGAGGTCGCGTTGCTGTCGACCTGCAACCGCACCGAGCTCTACGCCGTGTGCGACGACGATGGCAGCGCGCTGGCGCACTGGCTGGCGACGCATCCGGGCGACGACGCGGCGCTGGCCGGTGGTTCGCTGCAGGCCTATCTGTACCGGCATCGCGACGCCGACGCGGTGCGACATCTGTTCCGCGTCGCGACCGGGCTCGATTCGCTGGTACTGGGCGAGCCGCAGATCCTCGGCCAGGTGAAGCAGGCCTGGGCCAGCGCGCGCGCGGCCGGCACGCTCGGCAGCGAACTCGATCGCGTATTCCAGCACGCCTTCGTCACCGCCAAGCGCGCACGCAGCGAGACCCGCATCGGCAACAGTCCGGTGTCGGTAGCCTCGCTCGCGGTGCGGCTTGCGCAGGAATCGTTTGCGCGCCCGGCCGATTCGGCGGTACTGCTGATCGGCGCCGGCGAGACCATCGAACTGGCAGCGCGCCATCTCGCGCAGGCCAACGTCAAACGCCTGCTGATCGCCAACCGCACCTACGCGCACGCGCAGGAACTGGCCGCGCGGCATGGCGGTATCGCGCTGCCACTCGATGAACTCGACCGGCATCTGTTCCTCGCCGACATCGTGCTGTCGGCCACCGCCAGCCGTACGCCGATCATCGGCCGCGCGCAGGTCGCCGCCGCGCTTGCCGCGCGCAAGCACCGGCCGATGCTGCTGATGGATCTGGCGGTGCCACGCGACATCGCGCCCGATGTGGCCGAGCTGCGCGACGTGTTCCTCTACACCGTCGACGATCTGGAACGCACGCTCGACGACAACCGCCGCGGCCGCCGCGAGGCCGCCGCCGATGCCGACGCGATCATCGATCTGCAGGTCACCCGCTTTGGCGAGTCGAATGCCGCGCGCGGACGCTTGGCGCCGATCAAACGCCTGCGCGCGCACGGCGAAGCAGTCCGAGGTGAAGCGCTCGCCCGCGCCCGCCAGCAACTCGCCGCCGGCCAGTCCCCCGACGCGGTGTTGGAACTGCTGGCGCATACATTGACCAACCGGCTGCTGCATCTGCCGACCACCGCCCTGCGCGACGCCGCGCTGCGCGGCGACGACACGCTGGCCGACAGCCTCGATGCGCTGCTGCCGCCCGAACCCGAGTCCCGGACACCCGATGCTGCCGACCCTGCGCCGTAAGCTCGAAGCGCTGGCCGAACGCCGCGAAGAACTCGAACGCCTGCTGTCCGATCCCGCGACTGTCGCGGACCAGTCGCGGTTCCGTGCGCTGTCGCGCGAGTTCGCCCAGCTCGAACCGCTGTCGAGCGCGCTGGCCGACGAGCGGCGCGCGCTCGAGGATCGCGAGGCTGCGCGCAGCCTGCTCGACGATGCCGACATGCGCGAGATGGCCGAGGAAGAAATTGCTGCCGCCGATGCGCGATTGGAAACATTGGAGGCCGATCTGCTTGCGCTGCTGGTGCCGCGCGACGCGCGCGACGACGGCGGCTTCTATCTCGAGATCCGCGCCGGCACCGGCGGTGACGAAGCCGCGATTTTCGCCGGCGACTTGTTCCGCATGTACCAGCGCTACGCCGAGCGGCAGGGCTGGCGCGTCGAAGTGGAATCGGCGAGCACGGGCGAACACGGCGGCTTCCGCGAAGTCATCGCCGCGGTCGACGGCAGCGGCGCCTATGCGCGGCTCAAGTTCGAATCCGGTACGCACCGCGTGCAACGCGTGCCGGAAACCGAATCGCAGGGCCGCATCCACACGTCGGCCGCGACCGTGGCGATCATTCCGATCGAGGACGCGGGCGAACCGATCGAACTCAATCCTGCCGACCTCAAGGTCGACACCTTCCGCTCGTCCGGCGCCGGCGGCCAGCACGTCAACAAGACCGATTCGGCGATCCGCATCACCCACGTGCCGACCGGCGTCGTCGTCGAATCGCAGACCGAGCGCAGCCAGCACGCCAACCGCGACAAGGCGATGAAGCGCCTGCGCGCGATGCTGGCCGACGCCGAAGCCGAGCGCCGCGCCGCCGCGACTGCCGAAGTGCGCAAGCTGCAAGTCGGCAGCGGGGACCGCAGCCAGCGCATCCGCACCTACAACTATCCGCAGGGGCGGATCACCGATCACCGCATCGAAGGACTCACGCTGTACGACCTGCCGAACGTGCTCGAAGGCAGTCTCGACGGCCTGATCGCGCGGCTGTCGCAGGAACACCAGGCCGACGAACTGGCGCGCATGACCGCGCAGTAAGTCGCAACGCGGCCTGAAGTGCGCGGTTTCGATCCGCGCAGCGACCGCGCATCCCGATGCGGCCGTCCACACCGGTGGGGTACCCTCGCCGCATGAGCAGCCAGACCGATTTCATCCCCCTCCAGATCTGCGTGCTGACGGTGTCCGACAGCCGCACCCTCGACACCGACAGCTCCGGCGACTACCTCGTCGAGTCCCTGACCGGCGCAGGCCACGGGATCGCCGAGCGCGCCCTGCTGCCCGATGACCGCTACGCGATGCGGGCACTGGTATCGAAGTGGATCGCCGATCCCGTCGTCGACGGCATCCTCGTCACCGGCGGCACAGGCTTCACCGGACGCGACTCCACGCCCGAAGCGCTGCTGCCCTTGCTGGACAAGGAAATGCCCGGCTTCGGTGAACTGTTCCGCGCGGTGTCGGTCGAGGAGATCGGCACGTCCTCGCTGCAGTCACGCGCCTTTGCCGGCCTCGCCAATGCGACCTTCGTGTTCGCCCTGCCAGGCTCGACATCGGCCTGCCGCACGGCGTGGGAGAAGATCGTCCGCCACCAGCTCGACGCGCGCACCAAGCCGTGCAATCTGGCGACGATCCGTCCGCGCCTGAAAGAAGCCTGATGGCCCTCGACCAGACGCTGCGCCTGCTCGCCAAGGCCCGCGGCCTGACCGCCGCAGAGATCGCCGCCGCGATTCCGCGCGTCGGTGCAGCGACGGTGTCTGCCTGGATGCGCGGCGAAAAGACACCCGGCAGCGCGCAGCTCGATGCACTGGCCCGCGCGTTCGGCGTCCCCGCCGGCGCGTTGCTGGCGACGCTCGCTGCCACGCTCGACCCGGCGCGCACCAAGGGCGAACATGAATTGCTCGCCGCGTACCGCACGCTCAACACGCGCCAGCAGGGCGCACTGCTGGAAGTCGCCCGCACGATGGCGCAGGCGCCACCGCGCAAGTCACGCGACTAGCGTTCCACCGCACAGGAGCCCGCGATGAAACCGCTCAAGCGCAAGGCCTACGAGGCCGCCCTCGAACCGATGCAGATCGAACTCGCCGCCGTCGCCCGCTGGCTGCAACACAGCGGCCGCCGCCTGCTGGTGCTGTTCGAAGGTCGCGACACTGCCGGCAAGGGCGGTGCGATCGAGTCGATTTCCGAGCATCTCAATCCACGCCAGTGCCGCGTCGTCGCGTTGCCCAAACCCAGCGATCGCGAAGCCGGCCAGTGGTATTTCCAGCGCTACGTGACGCATCTGCCGTCGGCCGGCGAAATCGCCCTTTTCGACCGCAGCTGGTACAACCGCGCCGGCGTGGAATCGGTGATGGGCTATGCGACACCGTCGCAGGTCGACACCTTCCTCGCCCAGGCGCCTGCGTTCGAACAGCAGCTGGTCGACGACGGCATCCTGCTGTTCAAGTACTGGCTGGGCTGCGACCAGGCGCAGCAGGAAGCGCGGTTTTCCGAGCGCCTGCACGATCCGCTCAAGCGCTGGAAGCTGTCGCCGGTCGATGTTGCCGCGCGTACGCGCTACGACGATTACACCCGCGCCCGCGACACCATGCTGCGCGCGACGCATACATCGCACGCGCCCTGGACACTGGTTGATTTCAACGACCAGCGCCGAGGCCGGCTGACGTTACTCCGTGACCTGCTCGACCGGCTGCCCGACAGCCACGTCGATGCGCCCTCGCTGCGCTTCCCGAAACTCAAGCTCAAGCCGCGGCCGGAGCGCTACGACGTGCTGCCGCCGCTCGCGCCGTTAGAAGACTGAGCGCGCCTCAGGCTTCGACCGCAGGCCCGCCCGCACCAGCGATCAGTGTTTCCAGCCGCTCGGCGGTGACCGGGCCGAGGATCTTCTCGACCACCTGACCTTCAGGGCCAATCAGATACGTCATCGGCAGGCCGGGCGGCGTGTCGAAATCGGCGGGTGGGTCGAAGGTGTCGATGATCGCGATCGGATAGACCACCGGATGCTTCTGCAGGAACGCGCGCATGTCGTCGGGTTCGATCTCCTCGTAGGCGAGGCCGATCACCTGCACGTGCTCGCGCATCGCGTCGAGCGCCGAGAGTTCCGGCATCTCCTTCAGGCACGGCGCGCACCAGGTCGCCCAGAAGTTCACGACCACCCACTGGCCGCGATGTGCAGCAAGATCGAAGCGGGCACCGTCGATCGTCTCGACCTGCAACGCAGGGTGCGTTTTCGATGCGGCAGTTGCCGGCGTATCGGTCGACGTCGCAGGAGGCGTAGACGTCGGCGTTGCGGCATCGGGCGCAGCGGCAGGTGTCTGGCCATCGGGCTTGCAGGCTGCGAGCAACAGGGCGAGTGCGATGCAGGAGGCGAGGCGGTTCATGCGGAAATCTCCGGAGATTCGTAGAGGCTGCCGACCCGCCGCTTGAGCAGGTCGCGCAGCGGAATGCGCAATTCGTCGAGGGCGGCCGATGCGGTCACGCCCAGCGCATCGTCGCGACATGGCAGATGCGCCTCGGCGACAGGAATGCGCAGATCGCAGGCTTCGTAGAGTTCGCCGACGGTCAGGCCGTCGAGATCGCGCGCGAGAATCCACTCGCCGGATTCGGCGCGACGCAGCAGTGCGATCTCTTCCAGCTGCGCGAGCATCTGCTGCACCAGCGCGTCGGTGAGCATCGGCTCCAGTGTCTGGATTTCGTCACTGTGCAGTCCGCGTCCCTGGATGCGCGCGGCCGAGAAGCGGCCCAGCATGCGCAGCAGGCCGTAGAGTTCGAAACCACCCGGCAGCCGCATATTCGCAGGCTGGTACCGGAACGCCGAGATCGACGACGCGAACGACGCGCCGAGCAGGATCGCGACCCAGCTCAGATACACCCACAGCAGAAAGATCGGCAGAAATGCGATCTGTCCGTAAATCTTTTCGTAGGCATCGAAACTGCCCAGATACAGACCGATCGCCCACTTCACGATTTCCGACAGCAGCACCGCCAGCGTCGCGCCGGCCAGCGCGTGGCGCCATTGCACCGTGCGATGCGGCACCACGCGGAAGATCGTGGTGAACGCGGCGAGTTCGATCAGCATCGGCGCTGCCCACAGCATCAGGCCACGCAGCAGACGGCCGGAATCGGTGCTGAAGATTTCCAGCGCGAAGAAGCGCGCCGATACCGCGAGACTCGCCGTCGCCACCAGCGCACCGAGCGTGAGCACCGTCCAGTAGACGAGGAAGCGCCCGAACGTGGGCCGCGCCGACTTCACCCGCCAGATGCGGTTGAACGTGGTCTCTACGCTGAGCAGTGTGACCAGCACCGAGATCACCAGCGCGATCACGCCGATCGTCGTCAGCTGGCCGGTGTTAGTGGAGAGCTGCAGCAGCACCTGCTCTACCGCGCGCGCCGAGTCCGGCACGAAGTTGGAGAAGATGTAGTCGCTGAGCTGGTCGCGCCACTGGCCGAATGCCGGAAACACCGACAGCACGCCGAACACCACCATCGACAGCGGCACCAGCGCGAACACGGTGGTGAACGCGAGTGCGCCCGCGGCTTCGAACAGACGGTCGTCGATGAAGCGACGCCACAGGAAGCGCGAAAAGCTCAGCGCGCGTGCACGGTCCGCCATACGGTCGGTCCAGCGGTTGAAAGTGGCGAGTGGCTCCATCGGCGAAGCGTAGCAAAGCGGTTTGCTTGGGGATGCATCGAACACGCTCACCCGTCATTCCGGCGAAGGCCGGAATGACGGTATCCATGGAGGTGCTGGGCTTGAGCGACTCCCCACGCATCGCTCACTGCGCGAGAATACAGAGCGCACGACGCGCCCCAGCTCCTGCCGCTGCAAAAGCGAAACGCTTTAGATCCTGCTCTTTCCTTCCCCGCAAACAGGCGTCCTCATGCCCGACATCCTCGTTCTCTACTACAGCCGCAACGGTTCGGTCGCCCGCCTCGCACGGCAGATCGCGCGCGGGATCGGCGAGGTCGATGGCATGCAGGCGCGGCTGCGCACGGTGCCGCCGGTGGCGGCTGTCACGCAGCAGGCGGCGCCGCCGGTGCCCGAAGACGGCGCGCCGTACGTGGACCGCGCGGATCTCGCCGAATGCGCCGGCCTGCTGCTCGGCAGCCCCACGCGCTTCGGCAACATGGCCGCGCCGCTCAAGCATTTTCTCGATGGACTGGGCGCCGAATGGGCCAGCGGCACACTGGTCGGCAAGCCGGCGGCGGTGTTCACCTCGACCGCCACCCAGCACGGCGGCCAGGAAGCGACGCTGCTGACGATGCTGGTGCCGCTGCTGCACCACGGTTGCGTGATCGCCGGCATTCCGTATACCGAGCCGGCGCTGACCACCACGCGCGGCGGCGGTACGCCCTACGGCGCCAGTCACGTCGCCGGGCAACAGGACGATCCCCAGCCGACCGAAGACGAGGCCATGCTCGCGCGCGCGCTCGGCCGGCGCATCGCCACGCTCGCCGCGAAGCTCGGCGCATGAGCGGCATGCGGCCGCCGGCCACGCGCGTACTGGCGACGTCGCTGGTGCTGATCGCGGCGCTGTACGCCGTCTGGTATCGCAACGATGCGCACTTCGGCGCGGCCCTGCTGGTGTTCGTGCTGCCGCCGCTGCTGCTGTTCGCCGGTGTGCTGCTGCGCCGGCCGAGCGCACCGCTGTGGTCGGGCATCGCCGCGCTGTTCTGGTTCTCGCACGGGGTGATGTACGCCTGGTCGCATCCGGAGCTGGGCCTGTGGCCGTGGGCCGGGATCGCGCTGTCGCTGGCGGTGGTGTTTTCGGCCAGCTTGCCCGGCATGCGTGCGCGCTTCTCGAAGGGTCGTCCGCCCATGGGCTGAACGCGGCGGCGGCGGGCAACGCGCACGCCGGTATCATGGGCGGCCCGATTCGCTGCCTGCAGGACCGCATCACGATGGACGAACTGCTGATCGTCACCACCGGTGGCACGATCGACAAGATCTACTTCGACGACAAGTCGGATTTCCAGGTCGGCGATCCGCAGATCGGTCGCATGCTCGAGGAACTCGGTGTCGCGTTCCGGTTCCGGGTGATTCCGATCATCCGCAAGGACTCGCTGCACCTCACCGACGACGACCGCGAACTGATCCGCGCGACGATCGCCGCGCAGCCGGCCAAGCACGTGCTGCTGACCCACGGCACCGACTCGATGGTCGAGACCGCCAAGGTGCTCGCGTCGATCACCGACAAGACCATCATCCTGACCGGCGCGCTGAGCCCGGCGCGGTTCCGCGGCTCGGATGCGGAATTCAACATCGGCACCGCCGTCGGGGCCGTGCAGTCCAAGCCGCCGGGCGTGTACGTGGCGATGAACGGTCGCATCTGGGATCCGCTCAAAGTCCGCAAGAACGTCGAAGCCAACCGCTTCGAACCGCTGGGCTGAAGGCTCAGTCGACCGCGGGTCCGCGCATCCGCATCTCCGGACCCGGACCGATGGTCATGCGACTGTCGGGCTCGGCGTATTCGACGTCGGGCTCGGCATTGAGCGCATCGAGCAGCCGCTGCGCCTGTGCGGCATCGAGCTGGGGATCGACCGAGACGACATCGGCGCCGACCGCGAGCCGGCGCAGCCAGGTCACCTTGCCGGGCACGCCCTTCCCATCAACCAGACCCGCGCTGCGGGCGCTCTGGGCGATGCGGTCGGCGACCAGCGCCGGATCGCGTTCCGGCGCGCTGCCGGGCGTGTAGCGGACGATGAAACGCTGCTGCATGGCGCTGACCTCGGTGGACGTGGTGGCAGGCGGATCGCCGCCCATCGCGCAACCAGACAGCAACAGGGCCGGAACGAAGAACGCGGCGCCGAAGCGCCGCGCGAAATGAGGATGACGTCGGTGCATGGCGGTCTCCGCGGAGCACGCGTCCGCGTGCGACCCCGCGATCATGCCTCCACCCCGGGCGTGCCCGGGGTGAACGCGTGCGCCGTTACCAGGTCGCGACCAGCGATGCGCCGCTGAATGTCGCGTAGGCGTTGACCAGCACGTGGTACGTGCCCGCCGGCGGATTGCTGATGGTGCAGGTTTCGTTGTTGCCGACGACCCAGGAGCGGCAGTCGTAGGCCGTGGTGGTCGGCTGCGAGCCGGCGCGGACGTAGAGATCCGCATCGCCCGTGCCGCCGCTCAGTGCGACGCGCAGGCTGCTGGTGCCGGCCGGCACCTGGATCGTCCAGAACTGCTGGCTGCCCGTGGCACCGGCGAGGCCGGTCACCGGCACGCCGTTCTGCAGACCGCCGTCACCGCCGCCGTCGCTCGGCGGGTTGTGACGCGCCTGCACGCTGACGTTGGCGAACGCGGTCACGCCGACCACCTTCACGTAGTACGTGCCGGCCTCGACGTTGGCGATGCGCACCACCTCGTTGTTGCCCGGACGCTGCGAGATGAAGTCGTAGGCATCGGCCTGCGGCTCTTCATCCTGGCTGACGTACAGCGTGACGTTGCCACTGCCGCCCGAGGTCGTGATCGACAGCGGACCGCTGACGCCTTCCGGCACGGTGATGCTGTAGAGCAGTTCGGCGCCGGCCGCGCCCGACAGGCCCGACACCGGCGTGCGGTTGGTCAGTTCGGTCGCATCCGGCGTGAGGTCACCCACTTCCACCTGCTGGGTGCGGGTGCGGGTGTTGCCCTCGTCGTCGGTGACCGTCAACGCGACCGAGTACACACCGGCTGCGTCGTAGGTCTTGACCGGATTGGCTTCGGTCGAGGTCGTGCCATCGCCGAACGCCCAGGCGTGGCTGACGATGTCGCCGTCGTCGCTTGAGGTGTCGGTGAAGGTCACGGTCAGCGTGTCGTTGTCGACGGTGAAGTCGAAGCCGGCCACCGGCACGCCCGGGGTACCGCCGCCATCGGCGCCGATCGTGTCGACGAACTCCTCGCCCGTGCCCGCGGCATCGAGCCAGTCGCTCAGGCGCGTCGCTGCGGTGCCGCCGCCGGTCCACGAGGTGAACAGTCGGCCGTACCAGTCGACGTGATCCGCGCCCGTCGTCGTGCACGAGGCGTAGCCGCCGTGCAGCTGGCCGATCACGCGGCCTTCGGGGCTGTAGATCGGCGAACCCGACGAACCGCCTTCGGTGGTGCCGCGCTGGTTCCACTGCACCCACAGGTGGGTATTGCCGCTTGCGCCCAGATAGCCTTCCACGCGCAGCGGGTTGTCCGAGTGGGTGATGCGCTTTTCGGCGACGCGCGGGTGATGGATACCGGTCGCGCCTGCCGGGGCGAGATCGCGACGGTCCCAGCCCGACCAGCTCAGATTGAATGCCGGATCGGCGGCGTCGTCGAACTCGAGCAGGGTGAAGTCGGACGCGGCACTGGTCGCGCGGACCACGGCGCCGGTCTGGTTCTGCGCGAGGCTGCCGTCGCCGTTGGCGCCGCTCTCGGCGCTGCCCGGGGTGCGGCAGGTGGAGTTCTGGTAGTTCCAGTAGACGACGATGCTGGCCGCCGCATCCGCGGTACCCATGCCGCAATGGTTCGCGGTCAGGAAGTACATCTTCTGGTCGTTGGCGGTGTTGTTGACCAGCGAGCCGCTGCAGTAGAACGTGCCGAAGCGCGAGTACGCACCGACCGACGGAATCTCGTCGCGGAAGTCGTCGCCGTCCGGGCACACCGTGTCGACGTTGCAGCTGCCCGACACACCCTTCGTCTCGGCCAGCGCGCCTTCACGGGCGAGGCGGCCGAAGCCGACGTAGTCGTGGTTGATGCTGCTCAGGCGCAGCTTGAGCTCGCCCATGCGCGCCTTCGGCACCACCACTTCGATGATCGCGTTGTCGCCCGGCACGATCGGCGTCCACAGACTGCCGCTGGCCTTGTTGTCCGCGGCGGTGAAGGTCTGGATCGCCTCGGGATTGGCGTTCTTGGCCAGGCCTTCGGGATAGACCAGCAGGCGCGCGCCTTCGGGCAGATGGAACTCGGAGAAGCCGAAATTCAGCGACAGCGCGTCCTTCGATTCCACGCGCAGGCGCCAGACCAGATTCCCGCCGGCGATCTCGTCCCAGTCACCGGCGTTGTTCGGCGTCAGGTCGACGGCGTGCGGTGTCGCGAAGCGGATCGGGCGCTGTCCCATCGCGCGATCCTGTCGCGCATCCTCGGCGCGCAGACGCGCGGCGTCGACCGCCGGCATGCGCTTAAGTTCGACCGTCTGTTCGGCCGGCAGCCGGTTGTCGAACGCGGCCGGTCGCGCGTCGCGCGTCGCCGCCGCGGCAGCACCGACCGACAGCGTGCCGGCGGTGATGCATGCGATAAGAGTCTTCATCCTGTTCTCTACCCCTCAGTGGTGACCGATAAAAACGGAGCACACCGCGTGCGGCATGCTCCGCCGGCGACGGACATCACGATCACGATGTCCGCTGCCTGCCCTTCCTCCCCCGGAACTCCCCGAACCCGCCTCAGTTGTGGCTGGCGCGCAGCGTGACCCCGGAGAACGATGTGTAGCCGCGGACCAGCACGTGGTACGTGCCCGCCTGCGGCGTTGCGAACGCGCAGCTCTCGGTATTGCCGGTGCGGTACGGACGGCAGTCGTAGGTCGACGTCGTCGGCGCACTGCCGCGGCGCACGTACAAGTCGGCGTCGCCACTGCCGCCAGAGATCGCGATGACCAGGTTGCTGGCGCCCGACGGCACGGTGAACGTCCACGTGCGCGTGCTGTTGGCCGCACCCGACACGCCGGTGACCGGCACGCCGTTCTGCAGACCGCCGGTGCCGGTGCCCGGATCCGGGTTCGGCACGGTGCCGCCGGTCGCAGCCGCAACGGCCGCTGCCGCATCGACGATGCCCGCACCGATCGGCTGGGACGGCGTCGACGGGAACGCGCGCGCGGTGCTGGTCAGCAGGGTCTTGATCTGCGCCGGTGTCTTGGCCGGATTGGACACCGACTGGATCAGCGCGACGACGCCGGCGACATGCGGCGCCGCCATCGAGGTGCCGTCGTAGGTCGCGTAGCTCTCGCTGCCCGGCGTGGTCTGCCCGCTGTTGAGCGTGGAGACGATGCCCGAACCCGGCGCCGAGATCGTGATGCCGGTGCCGTAGTTGGAGAAGCTCGAACGCGCGCCGGTGCTGGTATTCGACGCCACCGAAATCACGTTGCTGCAGTTGGCCGGCGAGAAGCCCGAGACATTGGCGTTGCTGTTGCCTGCGGCGATGACCAGCGTGGTGCCGCGGTTGACCGCGCCGTTGATCGCGCTCTGCATCGCGCTGCCGCAGGTACCGGCGCCGCCGAGGCTGAGGTTGATGACCTCGGCCGGATTCGCGTTCGCGGGCACGCCGCTGACGGTGCCGCCCGACGCCCAGATCACCGCATCGGCGATGTCGGAGTCGTAACCGCCGCCGCGACCGAGCACGCGCACCGGCACGACCTTCGAATCGGGCGCGGTGCCCGCGACCCCGACGCCGTTGTTGGTGACCGCCGCAACCGTGCCGGCCACGTGCGTGCCGTGCCAGCTCGACGCGCGACCGTTGTAGAAGTCGCCCGGATCACTGGGATCCGCATCGCGCCCGCCGCCGTCACCCGACACCGCGGTATCGATGATGAAGTCGTAGCCGGGAAGAATGTTCGCGTTGAGATCGCTGTGATTGGTGATGCCGGTATCGAGCACCGCGACGACAGCGCCCGCACCCTTGGTGGTGTCCCAGGCGGTGGTCGCGCGGATGCCGCCTGCGCCGGTGCCGAAGCCGTACTGGCTGCTGAAGCGCGGATCGTTCGGGGTCCAGAACACCTGGTTGAGCTTGTCGACTTCGACGAATTCTACGTTCGGGTCGGCGGCGATCTGCCGCATCAGCGATTCGGCGTCCGCGCGGTCGAGCTTGCGGCTGGTGCGCACGACGTCGGCGCCCAGCGTCATGCGCCGGACGTGTTCGAGGCGCAGCTGCTTGCCGCCGCCACTGACCGCGATCCGGCTGGCGGATGCGCGCAGCGCGGTGTCGATCGCGGCCGGGTCGGCCTGGAGCGCCGAGCCGTCGCGGTATTTGACGATGAAGCGGTCGTGGGTGTCGGACGACTGCAGGCCGCCGAGGTTGAGCCGGTCCGTGGCGTTGAGCGACAGCGGCGCCAGGGCCGCGAGCGCGAGGGACGTGGCGGCGACGAGCAGACGACGGCGCGGCGCGTGATACGGGTGATTCGACATCCGATAACCCCCAAACCTGTGGGTGAGAGCCGCGCTTGGGCGGCAGATCGGGAGCCGTCGCCGCCGCCTGAACTCCGGGCAACGCCGACTCCGCAACGAATGCGGACGTGACAAAACTGACCGCAAACTGACGCTACGCGACAGTGCGACCCGTTCGCAACGCAAGAAACCGTTAAAGTTTCATGAATAATGGCGCACACCGTCACATATTGACGATGTGGGTCATGGTTTCGGGATCGAACGCACGCTGAATGGAGTGGGTCAGCGGACGACAGAGTGGATGCGCCGTGTCATCTGGATTCCATTGACACCGGATGACAGCGCGCGCGCCGGCACACCACGAACACAGAGGTTCGCAGGGCGCACTTAAAGACGTTTTCCGGGGACCGCCCTTAGCCAGAGCAATGAGGCGCGCCGCCGGCAGAAACGCGGCTGACGCGGCAGAAAGCCCGCGAATGCGTCAGAGCATGCCGGTTTCGAGGCGCGCGGCTTCCGACATCATCGAGCGGTTCCACGGCGGGTCGAACACGAGTTCCACATCGGCCTCGACGACCGTGGGAATCAGCTCCAGCTTGCTGCGCACGTCGTCGACGAGGATGTCGCCCATGCCACAGCCCGGCGCGGTCAGCGTCATCTTGACCTCGAGCCGGCGCTGGCCATCATCGGTCGGCTGCACCTCGGCCTCGTAGATCAGCCCCAGATCGACGACGTTGATCGGAATTTCGGGATCGAAGCAGGTGCGCAGCTGGTTCCAAACCATGCGCTCCACTGCGGCGTCGTCGGCGCCATCGGGCAGTTCCAGCGGCACCGGCGGCTCCTTGCCGATCGCATCGGCATCGCGGCCGGAGATCCGGAACAGGTTGCCCTCCACGAACAGCGTGTAGCTGCCACCCAGTGCCTGGGTGATGTAGCCGGCGCTGCCCGCGGGCAGGGTCACGTGTTCGCCTGCCGGCACGAGGACGGCGGCGCAATCGCGCTCGAAACGGACGGGTTCGCTGCTGCGGGAGTACATAGGACCATCAGATGGTGGCCAGGGGCGGCCACGACAAGGTCTGTCATTGTATCGCCGCGCGCCGGTATGCTGATCGGCCGTTTCCGCGATGCAGCCTTCCATGCCGCCAAGGCACCACCCCGCGGGCGCCCGGCGCTGGCCGATGGCGACCGCCCTGCTGCTGCTCGGCAGTTTCGGCATCGCTGCCGCCTGGATCCTGCTGGCCGACGCGCGTGGCACGCAGACGAGCTGGATGGCGGTCATCGCCGCGTTCGATGCGGCCTGGTTGCTGCGCCTCGCCCGTGCCCGCCCCGGCGTGTTGCGCGCGCTCGCCGGCACCGTGGCCACCGTGCTGGCGATCGTGATCGCGAACTTCGGCATCGTCGCGTCGCAGCTCGCCCGGCCGATGGGCATGCTGCCTTGGGAGTCGTTGCTCAAACTCGGCCCGCACCATGCGTACACATTGGCGACGCTCGCCAACTCGACGGTCGATCTGGCCTGGCTCGGTGCCGCGCTCGTGATCGCGGCAGTGGCGTCGCGCTGAACCGCGCGGCGGCTCAGTGGCCGCCGTCGAGGGCCTTGAGTTCCGCGACCAGCGCGCCCGCAGCTTCGGCGCCGTCGCCATAGAGCATGCGGGTGTTGTCGGCATAGAACAGCGCATTCTCGATGCCGGCGAAACCGGTGCCCTTGCCGCGCTTGATCACCACGACGTTCTTCGCCAGCACAACATCGAGGATCGGCATGCCGTAGATCGGGCTCTGCGGGTCGGTCTTCGCGACCGGATTGACCACATCGTTCGCGCCGATCACCAGCACCACGTCGGTGTTCGGGAATTCCGGATTGACGTCGTCCATGTCGACGATCAGGTCATAGGGCACGCCGGCCTCGGCCAGCAGCACGTTCATGTGCCCGGGCATGCGCCCGGCGACCGGGTGGATCGCGAAGCGCACCTTGACCCCGCGTTCGATCAGCCGCTGGCTCAGCTCCCAGAGCTTGTGCTGCGCCTGGGCCACAGCCATGCCGTAGCCGGGCACGATCACCACGCGCTCCGCATACGCCATCTGCGCGGCGACATCGGCGGCCTCGATCGGTTTCTGGCTGCCTTCGATCGCCGCCGCGGTGCCGCCGGCGCTGAAGCTCGAGAACAGCACGCTTGCGATCGAGCGGTTCATCGCCTTGGCCATCAACCGCGTCAACAGCATGCCGGCCGCGCCGACCATGGTGCCGGCGATGATCAGCGCCTCGTTGCCCAGCACATAGCCTTCGAACGCGACCGCCAGCCCGGTCAGCGCGTTGTAGAGCGAGATCACCACCGGCATGTCCGCGCCGCCGATCGGCAGCGTCATCAGCACGCCCAGCGCGAGTGCCAGCACGAAGAACACCACGATCGCCGGCACGCCCAGCGCGTGCACGATCAGGCCGCCGGCGATCAGCGCGCCGACGAACACCGCCAGATTGAAGAGCTGCTGGCCGGGGAACACGTAGCGCTTGTCCATGCGCCCGTCGAGCTTGGCCCAGGCGATCACCGAGCCCGACAGCGCGATCGCGCCGATCAATGCGCCCAGCACCGCGAGCACCAGCGACAACCTGGCCGGCGCGCCGCCCGCCGCCGACCAGCGCAGCAGTTCGACCGCACCGATCGCCGCCGCCGAACCGCCGCCCAGGCCGTTGTAGAGCGCGACCATCTGCGGCATGTCGGTGATCGCGACCTTCTTGCCCGACACCCAGGCGAGGCCGGTGCCCAGCGCGATCGCAACCAGCATCAGGCCGATGTTCGCGAGCCCCGGCACGAAGAACGTCGCCACCGTCGCCAGCACCATGCCGACGCCAGCCCACTGGATGCCCGAACGCGCGGTGCGCGGCGAGGCCATGCGCTGCAGGCCGAGCAGGAACAGCGTGGCGGCGATGAAATAGCTGGCAGCGACGAGCCACTGCAGGCCGCTCATGCGACACGTCCTGCGCGCGCGACCAACGGAATGGCGGCCCTCACTCCGGCTTCCCCGGCCGGCCCGACGGCTTGAACATCTCCAGCATCCGCTCTGTCACCACATAGCCGCCGGCGGCGTTGCCCGCCCCCATCAGCACGGCGATGAAGCCGATCGCCTTCTCCAGCGTCGTGTCGGCGTGGCCCAGCACCAGCATCGCGCCGATCAGCACGATGCCGTGGATGAAGTTCGAACCCGACATCAGCGGGGTGTGCAGGATCACCGGCACCCGCGAGATGATCACGTGGCCGGCGATCGCCGCCAGCATGAAGATGTACAGCGCCACGACACCATCGATCATTGCGATTCCCCGGGTCAGTCGCCCGCATCATAACCGCCGTTGAACGGCGTGCCAGCCGCGCGACACCTGCCACGTCAACCGCCGCGCCGGACGCGCGTTGACCTGTGCACACCCCGCCCCTGGCGACGACCCGACGATGGATGGCAGCCACTTTCCCGACCCGCATGCGCACATCGCGCACGGTAGGCTTGGCGACGTGACCGACTCTCCCGTCGCGGCGGACGCCGCCACTCCCGTGCTGCCGACGACGCTGGAAGGCTTTCTCGCCAGCGTCGAACGCCGCGCCTTCCGCTTCGCCGAACTCGGGCTGCGCCACCGCGACGACGCGCTGGACGCGGTGCAGGACGCGATGATCAAGATGCTCGGCTATCGCGACCGTCCGCCGTCGGAATGGACGCCGTTGTTCTGGACGGTGCTGCGCAGCCGGATCATCGACGTGCAGCGCCGACGCACGTTCCGGCTGAGCTGGCTCAGCGATGCGCGCGCGCCGGACGGCGAAGAGATCGACTGGGCCGATGCCGGTCCGGACCCGGCCCGCAACCACGACGGGCGCGAGGCCTGGGGACGATTGGCAAAGGCCTTGCGGCAACTGCCGCGGCGCCAGCGCGAAGCATTTTCGCTGCGCGTGCTCGAAGAATCCGATGTCGAGACCACCGCCCGCATCATGGGATGCGGCGAGGGCTCGGTGAAAACCCATCTGTTCCGCGCCCGCGAAGCGCTGCAGAAGCACCTGGAGGAATTCCGATGAACCGGTCGCACGACCCGCAGGACGATGCCGCGCTGCGCGCGCTCTACGTCCAGGCGCAGGACACGATCACGCCTGCGACCACCACGCGCCTGCATCGCGCACGCCATGCCGCGTCGCAGGCGACCACGCCGGCGCGTCGCGGCTGGGGCATGCCGCTGGCGACCGGATTCGCTGCGGTGTGTGCGCTCGCGATCGGCGCACGCATGCTGATGCCGGCCTCGGATGCGCCGACGGCCACGCCCGTGCTGGCGGCCGCCGAATCGGCCGCGCACATCGACGAAGGCGTCGACGAAGCGCTGGCCGGCTACGACGAATCACCCGACTTCTATCGCTGGCTCGCCGCCAACGAGTCGACCCTGCTTGCCGTGGAATGACCATGTCACTGACCCGAACCGTTCTCCTCGCCACTGCACTGCCACTGCTGCTCCTGTGCGGCAACGCCGCGATCGCCCAGTCCGCGCCGCCGCCGGCCTGGGACCAGCTCACGCCCGCGCAGCGCGAACAACTGATCGGCCCAGTGCGCGAGCGCTGGAACGGCGCCGACGCGCAGGAACGCGGCCGCATGCTCGAGCACGCGCGACGCTGGCAGTCGATGACGCCGGCCGAACGCGCCGAGGCCCGTCACGGCCTGCACAGCTGGAAGCAGCTGCCGCCCGACCAGCGCGAAGAAGCCCGCGCGCTCTACAGCAAGTTGCGCACGCTGCCGGAAGCCGAGCGCGAAGCCCTGCGCGAACGCTGGAAGCAGATGACGCCCGAACAGCGCCGCCGATGGGCCGCGGACAACCCGGCGCCGCCGCGTCGCGAATCGCGCGGCCCCTGATGACGGCGGAGCGCTATCCGCAGGATGGGTAGCGCGCAGTGGAACCAATCGCGTCCCCACTTCACATGCCAGGAAGCCCCCGACTTCAGGCCGCAGCGTCTTCCGCGGCAGCGCGCGCCGGCCACACCGTCTTGGCCAGCAGTTCGTCGCTCCAGTCCGGCGCCAGCGCACCATCGACCAGCAACAGCTGGACGAAATTGAACACGTTGCGCGCGAACATCTCACTCGCGTGCGTGGCGCCCATCGAGGCGAGATCCAGTGGTCCGGCGACGATGACGCCGCCGACATCCACCGTTTCGCCCGGCCGCGTCGCCTCGCAGTTGCCGCCGCTCTCCGCCGCCAGATCGACGATCACGCTGCCCGGCCGCATGCCGGCAACCATCGCCGCGGTGACGATCTTCGGCGCGGGCCGTCCCGGCACCGCCGCTGTGCAGACGACGACGTCGATGCCTCTGAGGTGATCACCGAGACGACGCTGCTGTTCGGCGCGCTCCTCGTCGGTCAGCGCGCGCGCATACCCACCCTCGCCCGCGGCGCTGACGCCGAGATCGAGGAAACGTCCGCCCAAAGATTCGATCTGCTCGCGCGTTTCCGGGCGCACGTCGAAGCCCTCGACCTGCGCGCCGAGCCGCTTCGCGGTCGCGACCGCCTGCAGGCCGGCAACGCCAGCGCCGACGATCAGCACCTTCGACGGCCGGATCGTGCCGGCCGCGGTGGTCAGCATCGGAAAAAAGCGCGGCGCCAGTTGCGCGCCGATCAGCACCGCCTTGTAGCCGGCCATGCCGGCCTGCGAACTGAGCACGTCCATCGACTGCGCGCGCGTCGTGCGCGGCAGGCGTTCGAGCGGAAACGCGATCAATCCGCGCGCGACGATCGCGTCGCCACGTGCGGCATCGGCGTCCGGCTGCAGCACACCGACCAGCGTCGCGCCAGCGTCGAGCTGTTGCAGGCGCCCGATCTCCGGCGGCCGCACGCACAGCACGACATCCGCACCCGACAACGCCGCGTGCGCGTCGTCGACCAGGGCGGCGCCGGCATCGGCATAGGCGTCATCGGAAAAATGAGCAGCGCTGCCAAGTCCACGCTCGACGCGCACCTGCGCGCCGGCTGCCACGAGTTTCTTGCAGGTCTCCGGCGTCAGCGCCACGCGCCGTTCGCCTACCGCGGTTTCACGCGCCACGCCGATCGTCACCGCCATCGACATCGTCCTCGCCTGGAGTCGCGCTCATCCTAGGCCATGTCGCCGGTCGCGGCATGGCGCGCGCCGGCAGCGGATCGATCAGGCTGTGCTGGCTTGCGCCGCGAGTGTCGCCAGCGCCTGGGACACCGCGCCGCCACCGGGACGGGCCTGCAACTGGCCGGCCTCGATCATCGCGTGCAGTTCGGCCGGCATCAGCAGAAATTCGCGCGCGCCCGTCGCGTTGACCAGCAGGCAGGCGCCACTGAGCGAGCTGCGCCACGCGAGCCGCAAGGTCCGCCCCGCGCCTGCGCCGTCAGGCTGCACGAAGCGCTGGCCCTCGGCGAAGGTAGTGTCGGCAAGGCCCGCCTGCGGATCGGCGTCGTCCGGCAACAGCGGGGCGTCGTCGTCGGTCGGCGGCGTCGGCACGTGCACCTGCCGCGCCGTCGGGCTGGCGTGCTCCGCGACCAGGCCGGCCAGCCGCGCCTCGGTGGCGTTCGCGTCGTTGCCGCATTGCGCGCAGCAGTCGCGCAGCGCGGGCAGGATGCCGAGCAGGCGATCGGCGACCGCACTGCCACCGTCGTTCGCGGCCAACCCGTCGGATTCGACCAGCGCATCGCCGAGCGACAGCACTTCGCGATAGCGATCCGAAGTGTCGCCATCGCGCAGCCAGGACTGCGCCAGCGCCTGGCGCCATTCGACATCCAGAAAACCGGCGACCGACGGCAACAGCGGACGACCGTCGAGCCGGCGTGCGAGTTCGATCCGCGACTGGCGTCGCGCTGCATCGAGGCGTTCACGACCACGCAGGGCCTGCCAGGTGCGGCGCTCCACTGCTTCTGCGCGGCGACGGTTCGCGGCGAGCGCACCGTCGATCTGCGCGAGCTGCGCGGGGAACACCCGGCCATCGCCCTGCGATCCGTCGAGCACCGCATCGGCGACACGGTCGGCGAGCGCCTGCTGCTCGATCGACTGCGGGTCGTCGGGATCGATGCCGTCCCACAATTCGACCAGCGCCGACAGCAGCTGCATCGCAGGCGGCGAGGACGGTTCGAACAGATGCGCATCCTCGAGCGCGAGATGCAGCCAGGCCACCGAGAGCAGCGCGAACCGCTCGCGCGCCGCAGGCGTCAGTTGATGGCGCGCGGCGATCAGGTCGAACAACGCACCGATCAGGATCAGCGCCTCGTCCTGCTCGCCGTCGAAGGCGACGGTGTGTCGATCGATGCCGAGACCGCCAGCCACCGCATACAGGCCTTCGCGCAGACGGACCGCGTGCGTGTCGCCGGGCGGCAGATCGCGTTCGGACTGCAGCAGCGCGAGCGTCGACAGGAATTCGTCGCGGCGGAAGCTGCGTTCGGCGGCGTCGAGCTCCGCGCGCCGGGCATCGCGCTGGCGCCGCGCGTGTCGACGCAGCAGATTGCCGCGGGGCGCGTCGGCGCGCGCGGCAGGCGAGGCACCCGGGCCCGCCTGCGCGACCGCGTTGCCCTGCTCCCAGATGCGGGTCTTGTTGGCCGGCAACGTCTCCGTGGAGCCGCCGAGGCCCGCAATCAACGACGCGTGGTCACTGTCGCCCGCCAGGGCGCAGCCGGCTTCGGCCAGACGTGTGTTGCACCAGCCGTAGAGCCCGCCTAGTTCGGCATCGAGCAGCGCTTCATGCCGACGCAGCAAAGACGCACGCAGGCGACGACCACAGTCGCCGGCTTCGAAGGCGCGCAGGAAACTCTCGACGAGAAAACGCGCAGCCAACGGATTGGACGGCCGGCCGCGGTACTGCAGCCGACCGGCTAACGTATGCAGCCGGCGATCGATGATGTCGCGCAGGCTCTCGAATCGCCGATCAAGCGCTTCGGCGACAGGCTGTCCGATCAACTGCGCCTGCAGTTCGTCGTCCGACAGCAGCGAGAACGCGCTGCGCGCATGCGACGCGGGCGGTTCGGGCCATGCGGCGAACACCTCGCCCAGCGCTTTCTGCCAACGATGTTCGTGCTGGATCAGCTCGGCGGCGAGCACGGTCAGGCTGGTCAGATCTTCGGCATCGGCATCACGCGCCAGACTGTCCTGCGTTGCTTCATCGCAGGCGCGCTGCAGGCGCGCGCGTTCGGCGCGCAGGGTTTCGCCGAGCAGCGGCAACAGCCGCGCGGTGGCCTCGCGACGGATTCCTTCCATCAATTGCGCGGGCGTTTCCGTCCGCAGGGCATCGCCCGGTCCTTGCGTCGACACGGGCATCGCGCCCACTCCGTCCCCCATAAGATCGCCGGACAATAACGCAAGCGTCCGCCGCGCGTCTTAACGGTAGCGCACAACTATCACGCGGTCGCAGCGTCGCCGGCAGGATCGTTCGCGGCGTTGAGCTGTTGCCAAAGCTGCTTCATCGCTTCGTCGAACGGCGCATCCACCGCGCGTACGACGGCGCGGCCCGCACCGACCAGCGCCGCCAGTTCCTCCGGCGAGACCACCATGCGACGGATGCCGCGACGGTTCACGATCAGCAGCCGCTGGGTCAGGGGACTGATCCACGCGACACGCGCCGCGGATTCGCGACCGTTGTCGTCGACCAGTCGCAACCACTGGCCGACACGCAGCTGGCGCATGCGCACGGCGATCGTCGGATCGAAGGCCAACGCATCGTGGCCGCCCGCGAGACGCAACGCGGGATCGGGCCCTTCGTCCTCGACCTCGGGCGACTGCGGCGAATGCACGCTGCGCGGCGTGTCGGGCAGCGCCAGCGCGGCGATGATCCGCGCCACCGCATCGCGCGCAGCGTTCGCATCGAGGCCGCAGCTGGAATAGCACTCGGCCAACGGCACCTGCAGCGCGAGCAGTTCGTCGGCGACCGCAGTGCCGAGCGCGTGCGCGGCGTCGAAGTCGACCTGGGCCATCGCATCGCCGATACCGATCGCGGCGAGGTGCCGCGCCGAGTCCGGTCCGTCACGCAGCCAGGTCTGAGTGAGATGGTGACGCCAATGGCGATCGAGGAAGAACGCGACCGCGGCCGTGAGCCGGCGCTCGGACAGGCGCGAGGCGACCATGTCGTCGACGCTGCGGCGCGCCTGCTGCAACCGTTCGCGGCCGTGGATCGCTTCGGCCGCACGCCGTTCTGCGACGTCGGCGCGTCGGCGCTGCTGGTCGAGGCGCTCGCGCAATTCGCCGGCGGCGAGTTCGAACACCGCCTGGTCGCTTTCGTATTCGTCGACGACGCGGTCGACGACGCGGCCCGCCTGGTCGAGCAGATCGCGATCCTGCGGGGTATCACCGACGTTGCCGTCGCAGGCCTCGGTCACCGCGTCGAGCAGCCGGCGTGCGGGATGCGCGCGCTGGTTGAACATCGAGTCGTCGGTCAGCGCGACCTTGAGATAGGGCATCACCAGCCGACCGTAGATGTCGCGGGCCTGCTGCAGCAGATCGTTGGCGTCGAACAGCGCCTGGAACAGGATGCCGACCAGATCGATCGCGTCCTCGTCCTCGCGGCGGAGCGGCGTCTGCTCGGTGTCCACGCCCAGCTCGCGCAGGCCGCGCAGTAGTTCGTCGCGGATCACATCCCCGAGGCGGCGGCGGTCGTCGCCGACCAGTGCGCGTGCGAATGGCGCGGGATCGTCGCCCTGCAGCATCCGCGCGACGCTCAGCAGCTGCGACATGCCCAGCACCGGACCGCCCGCGCCATCGGCGCCAGCGTCCGGTGTCATGTCATGCGCACGACGTTCGCGCCACTGGTGCAGCTGTTCGCGCACCAGATCACGGTAACCACGTGGCGCAGCCGTACCGGCAGGTGCATGGCCATGCGCGGCCAGCACATCCATCAGACCGGCCGACAGCGGCCCGTACGCGGGCGCGTCGGTACCGCCGGTCGTCACGTGACTTTCGGGTTCCGCGTGCGCGACCACGCCGCCGTCGGGCACCCAGCTTTCGCCGGCAGCATCGTGGCGCGTGGAGCGCGCCGGCGCAGCGGCATGCACGACCGGCCGGGGCTGCGTCTGCGGCTGCTGCGAGACGGCGCCAGGGCCGATGCCCGCGGCATCGAGCGATGCGTTCGCACGGGCGTAAACCTCGGCAAGGATGCCGGGTAGACGCTTGTCGAACTGGTTGAACACCATCGTGCGCAGGCCGGCCGGCAGTTCGTCGGCTTTGAACAGGCGCATGAAAGCGATGACCGGCACTTCCGGACGCAGCGGATTCGCGTGTACGCCTTCGATGCCGAGTCGCGCGGCCAGCGCGTCCAGACGATCGCCGAGCGCGGCCAGCGGATGCAGGAACTGATGGTCCATCAGCTCGACGATCTGCTGCGCAGCCAGATGCACTTCGAGCTCGCCCTCGGACATCAGCGACAGCCCATCGGCCACCGGCGGCGCCGGGCGGTCGGCCAGCCACTGGTCGAATTCGGTTTCGATCGCCTTGCGGAAGCGCGTGGCCAGTTCCAGCGCGCGCTGGTTGAGCTCCAGCACGGCCATGCGCTCTTCCTGCGCGACCATGTAGTCGTGGCGGGCGAGCGCGGCGAGTCGCACCTGTTCCTCGATCGCACTCCAGAAGCCCGACAGCACCCCGCCCAAGGCGGTCACGGCGTCGTGGCGCAGCGTCTCGAGGACGCGCGCAGCGTCGCGGGCGGGACCCGCACGCGAGCCGGAACCGGCACCGATGTCGTGGTGATGCGTCATTTGGGAGAGAATCGGGGGAAGGGGCGTAATGCCCCGTGCATAAGATTCCCGAACCCCCACGGCAGGTCTGTGACCATCTCCGCAAATACTGAACACGAGGCGCTCGCCGCGCTCGACGCACGCCGATCCGTCCCCGCCAAGCAGCTCGAAGCGCCCGGTCCGGACGACGCCACCCTGTTGCGCATGCTGCGTTCGGCCTCGCGCGTGCCCGATCACGGCAAGCGCGTGCCCTTCCGCTTCCTGCGCATCGCAGGCGCCGATCGCGACGCACTCGGCGAACGGCTCGCGGCGCGCTCGATGGAACGCGATCCCGACATTGGCGACGGCGCCCTCGACAAGGACCGCCGGCGGTTCTCGCATGCGCCGCTGGTGATCGTCGTCGTCGCGGTACTCGATCCCGAGGACACCAAGATTCCCGAGGTGGAGCGCCTGCTGACCGCCGGCAGCGTCTGCTTCGCCCTGCTGCAGGCCGCGCAGGCGCTGGGCTTCGGTGGCTCGTGGCTCTCGGGCTGGCCCGCCTATGATCCCGAAGTCCTCGC
The DNA here is from genome assembly GCF_021233355.1 of Luteimonas fraxinea. Taxonomy (NCBI): domain Bacteria; kingdom Pseudomonadati; phylum Pseudomonadota; class Gammaproteobacteria; order Lysobacterales; family Lysobacteraceae; genus Luteimonas; species Luteimonas fraxinea. Next base: position 907,512 of record NZ_CP089507.1, read on the forward strand.
CCTGCTCGGTCTCGATGCGAACGAGCGCGTCGCCGGCTTCATCCACATCGGGACGCCGCGCATCGAAGCGCCGGAGCGTGAGCGTCCGGACCCGGCTACCCTGCTGACCGACTGGCACGCGCCGTGACCCTGCCGCCGCAGACGCTGCAGGCGACGCCAACGCCGCCCTCCGCGCCGCTGTATCTGGTCGACGCCAGCCTCTACGTGTTCCGCGCCTGGCATTCGATGCCCGACGAGTTCCGCGACGCCGAGGGCTGGCCGACCAATGCGGTGCACGGCTTCGCGCGCTTTCTCGCCGAGCTGGTGGAGCGGACGAATCCGCGGTACATAGCGATCGCGTTCGACGAAGCGCTCGACAGCTGTTTCCGCAACCGCATCTACCCGGCGTACAAAGCGAACCGCCCGCCCGCGCCCGACGAACTGCGTCGCCAGTTCGCGCAGTGCAAGGCGCTGTGCCGTGCGCTCGGATTCGTGGTGCTGGCCGACACCGAATACGAGGCCGACGATCTGATCGGCAGCGCGCTGGTTGCCGGTCGCGCCCGTGCGCATCACGGCGTGATCGTGTCGGCAGACAAGGATCTGTCGCAGCTGCTCGAAGGCGCGGACGAACAATGGGACTACGCGCGCGGCGTGCGCTGGACCGCGGCTGGGGTGCGTGATCGCCACGGCGTCGAGGCGCATCAGATGGCCGACTACCTCGCGCTGTGCGGCGACACGGTCGACAACATCCCGGGCGTGCCCGGTATCGGCTGCAAGACCGCGGCGAGTCTGCTGCATCACTTCCGGACGCTGGACGCACTGCTGGAACGCAGCGACGAGATCCAGTTCCTGCGCTTCCGCGGCGCCGGACAGGTCGGGCCGAAGCTGCGGCAACACGCCGATGCCGCGCGTCTGTACCGCCAGCTGACGACGATCGCCTGCGATGCGCCGCTCGGCGAAGGCACGACCGGATTCGCGCGTCGCAGCGGCGATGCCGCAGCGCTGCACGCACTGTGCGAAGCGCTGCGCTTCGGACCGCTGACGCGGCGTCGGTTGCACAGCGTCGCCGGCCTGGATTACGCGCCGCCCGCGATGGCTTGAGCGCGCTGTCGGTCGTCACGGCCGCGCGTTAGCATCGGCGCATGACGAATCCATCGATGCGCGAACACACCGAAGTCCTCTATCAGGGCGACTGGCTGCGGCTGGTCCGCCACGGCAAATGGGAAGCCTGCGAACGCACGCACGGCGGCAACGGCGTGGCGGTGCTGGTGATCGCGGTGACGCCCGACGACGAAGTGCTGTTCGTCGAGCAGTACCGCGTGCCGCTGGGCGCCCGCACGATCGAAATGCCGGCTGGCCTGGTCGGCGATGGCGGTTCCACCGATTCGCTGGAAGACGCCGCGCGGCGTGAACTGATCGAGGAAACCGGCTGGTCCGCCGGCCGCGTCGACGTGCTGCTGACCGGACCGACCACCGCCGGCATGAGCAACGAGCGCGTCGCCTTCGTGCGTGCACGCGAGCTGACGCGGGTCGGCGACGGCGGCGGCGTGGATGACGAAGCGATCATCGTCCACACCGTGCCGCGCGCGACTGCGCCGGCGTGGCTGATGCGCAAACATGCGGAAGGCTTCGAGCTCGATCTCAAGCTCTGGGCCGGGCTGTGGATGGTCGACTTCAATCCGGATGGTTCGCCGGCGGATTGAGCGCGCGTCCGCACGAGCGCTGGCTGCGCATCAAGCTTTTTTGACGAACTCCGTCCGCAGCACCAGACCCTTCACCTTCTCGACGTTGCATTCGATCAGGTCGGGGTCGTCGGTCAGACGGATGTTCTTGGCCAGCGTGCCGCGCTTGAGCGTGACGCTGGTGCCTTTGACCTTGAGGTCCTTGATCACGGTGACCGCGTCACCGTCGGCGAGACGGGCGCCGTTGCTGTCCTTGACGACGAGTTCTTCTTCAGACATCGGAATTTCCTGTGCGCGACGGACCTGCCGTCGTGCATCGATAGTTTGAGATGACGTCGCCGCAGATCGCCTGCGGCGCGTGCGTCAGGCGAAGCGGTCGGTCGCGCGCACCAGCGCGTCGACGTTCTCGGCTTCGAACGCGGAATGGCCCGAGGTCGGCGTGACGACGAGTTCGGCCTTCGGCCACACCTGGTGCAGGTCGAACGCGCTCTGCACCGGGCACACCACGTCGTAGCGGCCGTGGACGATGACGCCGGGGATGTCGACCATGCGGTAGGCATCGCGCAGCAGCTGGTCGTCGACCTCGAAGAAACCGGCATTGGTGAAGTAGTGGTTCTCGATGCGCGCGAACGCGAGCGCGAACTGCGCATCGGCATGGCTGTCGGCGAAATCGGCGTCGATGTGCAGGAAGCTCGTCGCGCCTTCCCACACGCTCCATGCGCGCGCGGCTGCCAGGCGGGTGGCTTCGTCGTCGCTGGTGAGGCGCTTGTGGAACGCGGCGATCAGATCGCCGCGCTCGCTTTCCGGAATCGCGGCGATGTACTGCTGCCAGGCTTCCGGAAACAGGCGCGACGCGCCTTCCTGGTAGAACCATTCCAGTTCCCAGCGGCGCAGCATGAAGATGCCGCGCAGGATCAGTTCGGTGACCTGGCGCGGATGCGTCTGCGCGTAGGCCAGCGCCAGCGTCGAGCCCCAGGAGCCGCCGAACACCTGCCAGCGGTCGATGCCCAGATGGGTGCGCAGCTTCTCGATGTCGGCGACGAGATCCCAGGTGCTGTTGTCGACGAGATCGGCATGCGGCGTCGAACGCCCGGCGCCGCGTTGGTCGAACAGCACGATCCGGTACTTGGCCGGGTCATGGAAGCTGCGCATCTTCGGGCTGCAGCCGCCACCCGGACCGCCGTGCAGCAGTACCACCGGCTTGCCCTTCGGATTGCCGCACTGCTCGTAATAGAGCGTGTGGCGGTCGTCGACGGCGAGCGTGCCGGTGTCGAAGGGTTCGATGGCGGGATAGAGCTGGCGCATGCGCGTGGATCCGGGAAAAACCGGCCGCCAGTCTATCAGCCGGCCCTTTGGAGCCCGGGCGCACGGCCCAGCGTCACGCGATCCCGCGCCTCCAGATCGCGCTCGGTCGCGACCTCGACAAGGCCCGCATGTTCGAACAGCGCGCGTACCGCCGCGCCCTGTGCGAAACCGTGTTCGACCAACAACCAGCCGCCCGGCGCGAGGTGCGCAAGCGCACCCGCGGCGAGAACGCGGATCGCGTCCAGACCATCGGCACCGGACGACAGCGCCGAGGCCGGTTCGAAGCGCAGATCGCCCTGCGCCAGATGCGGGTCGGCATCTTCGATGTAGGGCGGATTGCTGGCGATCACGTCGAAGTGCGTGCCGGCCAGCGGCGCGTACCAGTCGCCGTGGGCGAAGCGCACGTTCGACACCGCCAGCGCCTGCGCATTCGCACGGGCGACTGCGAGTGCCTCCACGCTGGCATCGGTCGCCAGCACCGCTGCGTCGGGTCGTTCGCGTGCGATCGCCAGAGCGATCGCGCCGCTGCCGGTGCCGAGATCCACGAGTCGTGCGTTTTCGGCAGGCAGCTGCGCCAGCGCCAGTTCGACCAGCAGTTCGGTTTCCGGCCGCGGAATCAGCGTCGCCGGCGTCACCGCCAGATCCAGCCCGAAGAAACCGCGCACACCGGTGAGATAGGCGACCGGCTCGCCCGCGGCGCGGCGCGCGACCAGCAACTCGAAACGTGCGGCCACGCCGTCAGGCGCGGGATCGCGTGCGTGCGCGTACAGCCAGGTCTGCGAGCGCCCGGCGGCATGTGCGAGCAGCCAGCGCGCGTCGGTCGCGTCGATGCGGGCGGCGGCGTCGCGCAGCAATGCATCCAACGCGGGACTCGGATTCGTAATCATGACTTCACATCGTAGCCGGCCCCCGGCCGGGCATGGTGTCGCACCTCGAGGAGATCACCGATGCGCCGTTCAATCCACGCCTGTGTCGCCGCCACGCTTGCCCTGCTGGTCTCGGGCTGTCAGAGCGCGTTTTTCGGCTTCGTCAATCGCGACAGCACACAGCCGGATGCCACTGCGGTCTACGACACCACGCGCGGTCTAGCGCTCGACATCTACCGCCCGCAGAACGCCGCGCCCGATACGCCGGTGGTGCTGTTCTTCTACGGCGGCTCCTGGCAGTACGGCACGCGCGCGCAGTACCGCTTCGTCGGCAGCCGCCTGGCGCAGAACGGTGTGGTGGCGATCGTCGCGGATTACCGCACCTGGCCGGCCGCCGGCTTCCCGGCCTTCATGGGCGATGCCGCGCACGCGGTGCGCTGGACCGTCGACCACGCTGCCGAATACGGCGGCGACCCGAACCGTGTGTTCATTGCAGGCCATTCGGCCGGCGCGCAGATCGCCGCGCTGCTTGGCACGGACGCACGGCACCTGGCCGCGGTCGAACTCAAGCCGAAGGATCTGGCCGGCGTGATCGGCCTGTCGGGCCCCTACGACTTCGTCATCAGCGGCAAGCTCGAGGAGATCTTCGGCCCGCGCAGCCAGTGGCCCGAGGCCATGGCGGTGCGGTTCGTCGACGGCGACGAGCCGCCGTTCCTGCTGATCCATGGCGACGGCGACCGCACGGTCGATGTCGGCAACAGCCGCAAGCTGGACTTCGCGCTGCGCCGAAAAGGCGTGGACTCGACGCTGGAAATCGTCTCGGGCGGCAACCACTTCGTCACCGCCGCCGCGTTCTATGACCCGGAGCGCGCGCCCGAGGTACTGCCGGCGATCCGGACGTTCATCGGTCTGGATCCGACCGAAGCCGAATAGCAGACAAAATGAAGGCGGCCGAGGCCGCCTTCAAAAATTCCGTGGACGTGTGGGAGGGAGGTACGGACACGGAATCCGGTACGCAGCCCCGGAGGGCCGCTGGCGCCGCGTGAAACCGCTGCGCGACGCCTGTTGACCCGATATTGCTGCAGCGCAACAGCGATTGCAAGCCCCTGTGGAACCGTTTCCCGCCGTCAATTCCTGAACGGAAACCGATAGCCCAAGACTATCGATTGAATTCCTATAATCGATTTCCCATATCGATAGGCGCCGCCTACTCTATGCGCAGCCGGATTCGCCGGCCGCGATTTTCGAGTCGCCCGCCTTCCCCCGTCCAGGAGCTTTCATGTCCCTCATCAACACCGAAGTCCAGCCGTTCAAGACCACCGCATTCCAGAACGGCGAGTTCATCGAAGTCAGCAACGAGAGCCTCAAGGGCAAGTGGTCGGTCCTGATCTTCATGCCGGCTGCCTTCACCTTCAATTGCCCGACCGAAGTCGAAGACGCCGCCGACAACTACGCCGAGTTCCAGAAGCTGGGCGCCGAGGTCTACATCGTCACCACCGACACGCATTTCTCGCACAAGGTGTGGCACGAGACCTCGCCGGCCGTCGGCAAGGCGCAGTTCCCGCTGGTCGGCGATCCGACCCACCAGCTGACCCGCGCGTTCGGCGTGCACATCGAAGAAGCCGGCCTCGCCCTGCGCGGCACCTTCGTGATCAACCCGGACGGCGTGATCAAGACTCTCGAGATCCATGACAATGCGATCGCCCGTGATGTCAGCGAGACCCTGCGCAAGCTCAAGGCTGCCCAGTACGTCGCCGCCAACCCGAACGAGGTCTGCCCGGCCAAGTGGAAGGACGGCGAGAAGACCATCGCCCCGTCGCTCGACCTGGTCGGCAAGATCTGATCGTTCCGATCTGATCGAACGACCCGACGGCGCAGTCCATCGCGCCGTTTCCGCCCCCATCCCGCCCAGCGCGGATGGGGGTGGACCGCAGCCGGCACCCTCCCCCGCCGGCTGCGGTCCACCCCTCTCCCCCGGTTCCGATGCGCCGCTCAACGGCGTGTCGCGGACGCCCCCACCCGTCGTCAGGAGCGTTGCCATGTTGGAAGCCGATCTCAAGGCGCAGTTGAAGGCCTATCTGGAGCGCGCGGTGCGCCCGATCCACATCGTCGCCTCGGTCGACGACGGCGCGAAGTCGCGCGAGCTGCTGTCGCTGCTCGAAGACCTCAAGGATGCGAGCCCGAAGATCACCGTCGACGCCGCCGGCACCGACGCGCGCAAGCCGTCGTTCGCGCTGACCTCGCCGGGCACCGACATCGACGTGCGCTTCGCCGGCCTGCCAATGGGTCACGAGTTCACGTCGCTGGTGCTGGCGCTGCTGCAGGTCGGCGGTCATCCGTCGAAGGCGGCCAAGGACACGATCGAGCAGGTCGCGGCGCTCGATGGCGATTACCTGTTCGAAACCTATTACTCGCTGTCGTGCCAGAACTGCCCGGACGTGGTGCAGGCGTTGAACCTTGCCGCCGTGCTGAATCCGCGCATTCGCCACGTGGCGATCGACGGCGCGCTGTTCCAGTCGGAAGTCGAGGCGCGCGAGATCATGTCGGTGCCGACGGTGTTCCTCAACGGCCAGAAGTTCGACCAAGGCCGCATGACGCTGGAGCAGATCGTCGCCAAGCTCGACACCGGCGCGGCCAAGCGCGAAGCGTCGAAGATCGCAGCGAAGAAGCCCTTCGACGTGCTCGTCGTCGGCGGCGGTCCGGCCGGCGCGGCGGCGGCGATCTACGCCGCGCGCAAGGGCATCCGCACCGGCGTGGCCTCCGAGCGTTTCGGCGGCCAGGTGCTGGACACGATGGCGATCGAGAACTTCATCTCCGTCAAGGAAACCGAAGGCCCGAAGATGGCGGCCGCGCTCGAGCAGCACGTGCGCGAGTACGACGTCGACGTCATGGATCTGCAGCGCGCTACACAGTTGGTGCCGGCGGGCGATGACGGCCTGGTCGAGATCAAGCTCGAGAACGGCGCGGCGCTGAAGTCGCGCACCGTGGTGCTGTCGACCGGTGCGCGCTGGCGGCAGATGGGCGTGCCCGGCGAAGACCAGTACCGCAACAAGGGCGTGGCCTATTGCCCGCATTGCGACGGCCCGCTGTTCAAGGGCAAGCGCGTGGCGGTGATCGGCGGCGGCAATTCCGGTGTCGAAGCCGCGATCGATCTGGCCGGCATCGTCGCCCACGTCACCCTGATCGAGTACGACGCGCAGCTGCGCGCCGACGAAGTGCTGCAGCGCAAGGTGCGCAGCCTGCCGAACGTGCGCATCGTGACCAGCGCGCAGACGACCGAAGTGCTCGGCGACGGCGCGAAGGTCAATGCGCTGGTCTACCGCGACCGCATCGGCGGCGACAGCCACCGTGTCGAACTGGAGGGTGTGTTCGTGCAGATCGGCCTGCTGCCCAATACCGAGTGGCTCAACGGTGTGGTCGCGCTGTCGCCGCGTGGCGAGATCATCGTCGACGACCGCGGCCAGACCTCGGTGCCCGGCGTGTTCGCTGCCGGCGATGCGACGACGGTGCCGTACAAGCAGATCGTCATCGCGATGGGCCAGGGCGCCACGGCTGCGCTCGGCGCGTTCGATCATCTGATCCGCGTGCCGGTCGTCGAGACGGCCGAGGCCGAAGCGGCGTGATCCCGCGCAAGGCCCGCGCCCTGCACATCCCGGCATCGCCTGCGCGATCCGGGACGTGCGTGGAGCGCGCGCCGTGAACCTGCGCGACCTGCGCTATCTGGTCGCGCTCGCCGACGAGCGGCATTTCGGCCGCGCCGCGGCCGCGTGTTTCGTCAGCCAGCCGACGCTGTCGACGCAGATCCGCAAGCTCGAAGAAGAACTCGGCGTCGCGCTCGTCGAACGCGCACCGCGCAAGGTAATGCTGACGCCGATCGGCGTGCAGGTCGCCGACCGCGCACGTCGCATCGTCGGCGACGTCGAACAGATGAAGGCGCTGGCCCGGCGCAGCATGGATCCCGAAGCCGGTTCGATCCGCCTCGGCCTGTTTCCGACGCTGGGCCCGTATCTGCTGCCGCACGCGGTACCGCCGCTGCGCGCGCGGTTTCCGCAGCTGGAACTGCTGCTGGTCGAAGAGAAGAGCGACGTGCTGCTGACGCGCCTGCGCGACGGTCGCCTGGATGCTGCAATCCTCGCCTTGCCGGTCGACGAGGACGCGCTGCATGCCGAGTTCCTGTTCGAGGAACCGTTCCTGCTCGCGGTGTCCGACCAGCATCCACTCGCCGCACGCGAACGCCTGAGCATGCAGGAGCTGTCGTCGCAGAAGCTGCTGCTGCTTGAGGACGGACACTGCATGCGCGAACAGGCACTGGACGTCTGTCGTCTGTCGGGCGCCGGCGAACACGCCGAGTTCCGCGCTACCAGTCTGGAAACGCTGCGGCAGATGGTCGCCGCGAATGTCGGCGTGACGTTGCTGCCGGTACTGGCGACCAAACCGCCGGTCGCGCCGTCGCCGCATCTGCGCCTGCTCGATTTCAGCGACACCCGCCCGACCCGGCGCATCGCCCTGGTCTGGCGCCGCAGCTCGGCCATGCACGCGTTTCTGCTGGAACTGGCGGGCGTGCTGCGCGATCTGCCGCCCGCGTTGTTCGAGCACGCAACCGTCTAAGACGGCAGGCGCCTTGCCGCGGCGCATCGACCCGATCAACATCCGTCCAGGGCCGTGGAGTGCGGCTGGGGATATCGCATGAAGACTTGGACAGTGCGGGCCGAATGAGCCTGCGCACGATGCTCGCGCTGGCCGTGCTTGTCGCGGTGGGCTGGTGGTTCTCACCGATGTCACCGCGCGTGCCCGCGCCGCCTGCGCACGCCGACGGGATCTCGAACGCGTGCCCGTTTCCGCCGCGTGTGCAGACCGGCGCAGTGCCGCTGCAGAGCCCGGTACCGCACGACCTGAAACCGTTTGCGCTGAAGGCCGGCACGCTGACGCCACGCGCGGGCATCAGCATCGAAGCGCGGCTGCTGCTGCGACGCGACTACCGGGTCGGCCGGGAAGCATCGCTGTCGCCGACCGATCTCGCGCTCGGCTGGGGCCGGATGCGAGAGGACTCAGTGCTCGATCGGCTCGAACTCGGCCAGGGCGGCCGCTTCTATCATTACCGCTGGCAGGGCGAGCCGCCGTTGCCGCCGGACGAGATCATGCGCAGCAGCGCGAACATGCACATGATTCCGGCCAATGCCGGCGTCGCCCGCGCCCTGTCGAAACTGCGTGCGGGCGACGACGTGCGCATCGACGGATGGCTGGTCGACGTCGATGCCCCGGACGGCTCCCAATGGCGCACATCACTGACGCGCGAGGACAGCGGTGGCGGCGCCTGCGAACTGATCTACGTGTGCGCGATCGGCCCAGGCTGATCGCACAACGCTGTCGATCGCGAACTAAAGCGGCACGCCGACCTGGCAGGCCACGCCGGTACCGCCGATGCCGCAATACCCGCCGGGATTCTTGTGCAGGTACTGCTGGTGCTCGTTCTCGGCGTAATAGAACGGCGGCGCTTCGTCGAGGATCTCGGTGGTGATGTCCGGGTAGCCCGCCGCCTGCAGCTTCGCCGCGTAGGCGTCGCGGCTGCGGTGCGCCAGCGCGGCCTGTGCGGGCGCCGTGCAGTAGATCGCCGAGCGGTACTGGGTGCCGGTGTCGTTGCCCTGACGCATGCCCTGGGTCGGGTCGTGGCTTTCCCAGAACGTCTGCAGCAGCGTTTCGAACGCGACCTGCGCCGGGTCGTAGACGACGAGCACCACTTCGGTGTGCCCGGTCTGCCCGGAACACACTTCGCGATACGTCGCGTTCGGCGTCACGCCGCCGGCATAGCCGACCGCAGTCGTGACCACGCCCGGCAGCGACCAGAACTTGCGTTCCGCGCCCCAGAAGCAGCCCATGCCGAACTGCACCTGCTCCAGACCTTCGAACGCATCCTGCAGCGGGCGGCCGTGCACCGCGTGCGCGTTGTGCAGCGTCACCGGCGTATCGCGACCGGGCAGCGCGTCCTGGGGCCGCGGCAGACGCTGTTTCCAGGCTCCGATTCCGAGCATCGCGATATCTCCGGTTCGCGGCAGATTGCCGTCCGTTCTGGATGCGGGCGCGCATGCCCGCTTCCAAGGGCTTCAGACTTGCTGCTGCGGCATCCGCGTGCGCCTCTTCAGGCTCGCGAGGAAGATGCCGGTCAGGGTGAAAGCCAGACCCAGCCACTCGCGCGGCAGGGTTTCGCGCTGCAGCACGAGGATGTCGAGCAGGAACGCGCAGACCGGCTGCACGAGCAGCAGCAGGCCGACCAGTGCGACCGAGAGGTGCTGCATGGCGCGCGAGATCAGGATCCAGCTCAGGCAGTGGCCGAGCGCGGCGAGCAGCAGCAACCAGCCCAGCGCCTGCCAGGTCGGAATCGCGAACGACACGCCTTCGGCGACGCCCGCCAGCCCCAGCAGCCCCGCGCACAGCAGCGACACCATCGCCAGCACTTGCGCCACCGGCGCAGAAGTAGCTGCGCTCGACGCGCCGACATTGCCGGCGCGCTGCACATGACGCAGCCCGATGTTGTAGACCGCATAACACAGCCCGGTCGCGAGCCCGAGCCACACGCCCCAGCGGTAATCGGCCGGCAGCGTCGCCCAGTCCGCGCCGAGCATCAGCCACAGGCCGAAGAACGCCAACGCAATGCCGGCCACGAACCGCAGGCCGACGCGTTCGCCGAACAGCAGCACGCCGGCCAGCGCCATGAAGAACACCTGCGCATTGGCAAGCAGCGTCGCCAGGCCCGGGCCGATCAGCAGGATGCTCCGGTGCCATAGCCACAGGTCGGCAGCAAATGCGGTGGCCGGCAGCAGCGCCAGCCACCACATGCGTTGCGGCAGCGGACGCCAGTCGCGGCGCAGATGCACGAACAGCGCCAGCAGCACGCCGGCGAACAGCATCCGGTAGAAGGCCGACACCGTCGGCGGCGTGCCGGCCAGCCGCACCATCAGGCCGTTGGTGCCGATCAGCGCGGCGCCGGTCAGCATCCACGCGAGGGCGGCGCGACCGGCCGGGGTGTCGTGCATCGGAGGAACTCGCGTGGGGGACGCGCAGCGTAGCAGCGCCGCGCGGCGGTTTTCAGCTGCGGCAGACCTCAGCTGAAGACGGCGGGTGCGACCTGCACGCAGTTGCGGCCCTGGCGCTTGGCCGCATACAGCGCCTTGTCGGCGCGCGCGATCGCCGCGGCCGGCTCGTCTTCGCCGCGCTGCCGCGTGGCGATGCCGATGCTCACCGTCAACCGCACGCGCTGGCCCTCGTGTCGCACTTCGCAGTTCTCGACCGCGGTGCGCATGCGCTCGCCGACCGCGCGTGCCTCGGCGCCATCGCGGCCCGGCAGCACCGCGATGAATTCCTCGCCGCCGTAGCGGCCGAACATGTCGGCCTCCGACAGCACGCTGCGCAGCGCGGTCGACACTTCGCGCAGGCATTCGTCGCCGCAGGCGTGACCGAACCGGTCGTTGACCGACTTGAAGTGGTCGAGATCGATGAACAAGACGGAGACCGGCCGGCCGCTGCGTTCGGCTTCGGCGAAGGTACGTTCGATCCAGACGTCGATCGTGCGGCGGTTCATCGTGCCGGTCAGCGCGTCGATCTCCGCCGAGCGGCGCAGCTTGACCGCGGCCGCGGCCTGATCGACATGCAACTGCACGACGCGCGCGAGTTCGCCGATCACCGACATCTCGTCGGTCGTGAAGCCTTCGCCGCCGGCGCGGCGCAGCAGCAGCACGCCCCAGCCCGGCGCGCGCACCTGGAACGGAATCAGCGCTTCCATCGCCACCACCGGCCCACCCGCGGACGGCCGCACCGGCTGCTGCAGGGCCAGGCCCGCGGTCGCCTGCCGGCGCAGGATCAGCCCGCGGCGGTTGATCTCGTGTTCGACCGACGGCAATGCGTCGGACGGCTCGACCAGTAGATGGTCGCGGCCCTGATAGCCGCGCAGTACCGCGATGCAGGACTCGGTGGGGACCAGCGGCAGCAGATGGTCCATCAGCAGGCGGAAGCCCTGCCACGGAATCTCGCCCGGATCGAGCCCGTTGAGCTGGGTCTGCAAGGCCGTCGACAGATCCGCGCGCGCGGCCTCGCGGCGCATCTTGCGCTCGGTGTCCTGGCGGGCAAGCCTGTCCTGGTCACGCTGGTCGCGGTAATCGCCGATGCGATGGGTCAGCGCGAGCGCGAGCAGCAGTGCGAACGCGACCGCGGCGCCCTGGTAGCCGTAATGCAGCAGCGGGCCTTCCGGCGCCAGGCCATGCCGCGCCAGCGCCACCCACACGCCGGCCAGCACCGTCAGCGCGGTCGCCACGGTCAACGCCCAGGCCATGGACACGCCGCGCCGCGCGGCGTCGGCCAGCATGCCGATGACGGCGATCCCTGCCAGCGTCCAGCCGACCGCACTCACGGCCTGGGAGACCCGCGCCAGCCACGGCAGATTGAGCAGGAACACGGCCGCCAGCGCGATCAGTCCGATGCCGATGCCGCGCACCAGCCGCGCATGGCGATAGCTTCGCCCGCGCATCGTGTAAGCCTCGATCAGCCACAGCGCGGCGGCCGCGTGCACCAGCGTCAGCGCTGAAAGACCCTGCAGCTGCCACAGGCCGAAGAACCGCACGCCCGGCAGCCCGTACAGGTGTCCGTTCATCGCCTGCAGCAGCAGCACCAGCGCGACGGTGAAACCGAAGAAGCCGATGAACAACCGGTCACGCGACGCGTAGGCCAGCGCCAGTGCCAACGCGGCGAGGGTCAGCAGGCCGCCGTAGACGGCGCCCGCCAGCGCGACGCCGGAGCGTTCGACCCGGCGGATGTCGGTCGCCTGCGCGAGCACCGGCCGCAGGCTGCCATGCAGTCCGCCGTCGACCTCGGCCTCGATCGCCATGGGTCCGTGCGCATTGCGCGGCAGCAGGAACGCGTAACCGGCCGGCAGGATGCCCTCGTCGGCGCCCACGCTGAAGAAGTCCAGCGCCTCGCTGCGCCAGCCATCGGCGGCGACCAGCTGCAGCCGGTTGACCGGCTCGCGCGGGAACCACAGCGCCCAGCGCGTCGTTGCCTCGACCGGCAATTCGAAGCGCAGCTGGACCACGCCATCCGAAGACGGCGCGACCTCAACCGGTCGGGTTTCGCCGGGCCGCAACTGGGTGGCGGACACCAGCGCCGCGAACAGGCCCATCAGTAAGAGAAGACATGCAGCCAGCACCCAGCCGTGGCCGGGCATCGCGCGCGACGCGGTTACCTCCATCGGTACGCCCGCCCGTCGACCGAATGCGATCGCCTTCCGCTGTGTCCGATGCCCCGATGCGCTGGATCGCGCATGCGCCGCCCCCTTGGTCTCACCCTGTCCATCGCAACTCGCGTGCCACGGTTTCCGTACCGTCGTCACGGAATTATGGCAGGAGCCCATCACAGAAATCGCGACCACCCCGTCACACATGACGCGGGCGCGTCGCATGTGGACCGTCCGCTACACTGCACGGCTCTCCCGCAGCCGCCGTCCGAGCCTCCATGTCTTCCGCCGAATCCGCCGTTCCCTCGACCGATCCCGCCACCCCGGCACGCCAGGACTTCATCCGGCAGATCGTCCGCGAGGATCTGGCCAGCGGAAAGCACGCCGCGGTACGCACGCGCTTCCCGCCCGAGCCCAACGGCTACCTGCACATCGGCCACGCCAAGGCGATCTGCCTGGACTTCGGCATCGCCGCCGAATTCGACGGCCGCTGCAATCTGCGCTTCGACGACACCAATCCGGAGAAGGAAGACCTCGAGTTCGTCCGCGCGATCGAGGACGACGTGCGCTGGCTGGGCTTCGAGTGGGCCGAGCTGCGCCACGCCTCGGATTACTTCGATGTCTATTACCGCGCCGCGCAGAAGCTGATCGAACAGGGCGACGCCTTCGTCTGCGATCTCACCCCAGAGCAGATCCGCGAGTACCGCGGCACCCTGATCGAGCCGGGCCGCAACTCGCCGTTCCGCGACCGCGGCGTCGACGAGAACCTCGACCTGTTCCAGCGCATGCGTGCGGGCGAGTTTGCGGACGGCACGCGCACGCTGCGCGCGAAGATCGACATGAGCAGCGGCAACATGAATCTGCGCGACCCGGCGCTGTATCGGATCAAGCAGGTCACCCACCAGAACACCGGTGACGCCTGGCCGATCTACCCGATGTACGACTTCGCCCACGCGCTGGGCGATTCGATCGAAGGCATCACCCATTCGCTGTGCACGCTGGAATTCGAAGACCACCGCCCGCTGTACGACTGGGTGGTGGACCGCGTCGACCTGGCCGGCAATCCGGACCTGTTGGCGTCGCTGACCGAACGCGGGCTGCCGGTCGTCGCCGCGAAGCCGCGCCAGATCGAGTTCTCGCGCCTCAACATCAACTACACGGTGATGAGCAAGCGCAAGCTCACCCAGTTGGTCGGCGAAGGCCTGGTCGACGGCTGGGACGATCCGCGCATGTATACGCTGCAGGGCCTGCGCCGCCGCGGCTACACGCCGGCGAGCCTGCGTCTGCTGGTCGATCGTGTCGGTATCAGCAAGCAGAATTCGGTCATCGATTTCTCGGTGCTCGAAGGCGCGCTGCGCGACGATCTCGACGCCCGCGCGCCGCGCCGCATGGCGGTGGTCAATCCGCTGAAGCTGGTGCTGACCAACCTGCCAGACGGCCATGCCGAAACACTGAGCTTCCCGAACCACCCGAAGGACGAAGCGCAGGGCGTGCGCGAGGTGCCGTTCTCGCGCCAGCTGTGGATCGAGCACGACGATTTCGCCGAAGTACCGCCCAAGGGCTGGAAGCGGCTGATTCCGGGCGGCGAAGTGCGCCTGCGCGGCGCCGGCATCGTGCGCTGCGACGAGGTGATCAAGGACGAGAGCGGTGCGATCGTCGAGTTGCGCGGCACGCTCGATCCCGAATCGCGTCCCGGCATGGAAGGCGCGAACCGCAAGATCAAGGGGACGATCCACTGGGTCAGCGCAGCGCATGCGGTCGAGACCGAAGTCCGCCTCTACGACCGGCTGTTCGTGGTCGAAAAGCCGGACGACGAGTCGACCGGCAAGACCTACCGCGACCATCTGAATCCCGAGTCAAAGCGCAGCGTGACCGGCTACGTCGAACCGGCTGCCGCGACGGCCGCGCCCGAGCAGTCATTCCAGTTCGAGCGTCTCGGTTACTTCGTCGCCGATCGCGTCGACCACACGGCTGCGAAGCCGGTGTTCAACCGCAGCGTGACCCTGCGCGATACCTGGGCAGCGGACAAGGCGGGCGGCTGACGCTCAGGTGATACGCCCGCGCCGACGCGCGGGCTGATTCACCGACGCATCGCGGATCGCTGCCCCCGATCCGCACGCGTCCTCGACGCAGACCCGCACCGACGGACAGGACGCCCCGCCGATGACGCTGATCTCGATGCTGCTGTACCTGCTCAACCAGCATCCGTTCTGGATGATCCCGGTGTATCTGGCGTTCGGGATCGGCATGTCGATCTGGCGCCGCAACGCCGGCTGGGGCATCGCCACCTTCGTCGCGTGGATGCTGGCGCTGTTCTGCATGCAGTTCGTCAATGCCGCGTTTCTCAATGCGGTGGGCACACGCGGCACCGCGGTGCTGATCGACGCGCGCCAGACCAGCTCCAAGCTCAACGAGCAGTACGTCTGGAAATACGAGGGCGTGCTGCGCACCGAAGACGGGCGCGATGTGATCTTCGGATTCTCCACCACGACGGCGACGCTGTATCCGCTGCGCAACGCGATCGAGATTCCGCCACTGGGTCAGCGCTTCGAGGTCAAGTACGTGCCCGGCTTCGCGCGCAATGTGGTGATCCTGACCGCCGCGTCCGAACACGGCCGCGACCTGCAACGCCGCGAGGACGTGCAGGCCGTCATGCGCGCACAACGCCAGTACGACGCCAGCCCCACCAATCCAGCGTTCATCGCCGAATACCGGCTGGCGCTGCGGACCTACTTGTCGCAGCACCCCGAGGCCGATGCGCCCGACCATGTCCGGTTCCAGCGGGCGCTCGAGGCGCTGGACGCGCTGGAGCGGTAACATCCCCGGCATGATCCGCCTGCGCGCCCTGTCGTTCCGCCTGTTGCCTGCCCTGCTGTTGCTGGCACTGGTGGCGTGCGCTGCGCCTGCGCCGCCGGTCGCCGAGGCCGCGCCGCCGCCGAATGCGCCGGTCATCGATCGACCCGTCGCACCGTCGGGCGTGCCGGATCTCGACACCAGCTGCCGCGTCGACAGCGATTGCGCGGTCAAGAACGTCGGTAGCTGCTGCGGCTACCAGCCGGCCTGCGTCAATGCGAACGCGCAGGTCGATCCGCAGGCGGTGCAGGCCGACTGCGCACGTCGCGGCATCGCCGGGGTCTGCGGCTTCGTCGAGATCCAGTCCTGCGCCTGCGTCAACTCGCGCTGCGAGGCGCCCGCGCCGGGCAGCCTGCTGCGCTGATCCCCCGCTTCTTTTCCGGAATTTCCAATGCTGTATGCCCAGGTCCACCTGACCCTGCCCGCGTGGGTGCACGAACACGTCGACGTGTCGCGCGCCTACGTCGGCGATGACGCCAAGGTCGCACTCGCGATCGATCTCTCGCGGATGAACATCGAGGCGCAGAGCGGTGGCCCGTTCGGCGCGGCCGTGTTCGGCAGCGACGACCGCATCATTGCCGTCGGCGTGAACCGGGTGATGCCGCATACCTGCTCGGTCGCGCACGCCGAAACGATGGCGTACATGCTCGCCCAGCAGCGCCTGCAGACGCCGCGCCTCAATGAGCGCGGTGGCCCGATCACCCTGGCGACGTCCTCGCAGCCCTGCTGTATGTGCTACGGCGCGACCGTCTGGGCCGGCATCGACCGGCTGCTGATCGGCGCACGCTCGGAAGACGTCGAGGCACTGACGCCGTTCGACGAAGGTCCGTTACCGGAAGACTGGATCGGCGCGCTGAACCAGCGCGGCATCGAAGTCGTGCGCGACCTGCTGCGCGACGACGCGCGCGCGGTGCTGCGCACCTATGGCGAAACCGACGGGGCGAAGTACTGACATGAGCGACATCGACACCGACCACACCGACGCCGTCGCCGAGCCGGCCGACGCCACCTCGCCGCTGCACGCGATCAGCGGCCTGCTCTGCTATTGCCGCCCGGGCTTCGAGCCCGACCTCGCCGCGGAACTGACCGAACGCGCCGCCGGCGTGCATGTCGCGGGCTACGCGCAGACCAATCGCGGCGACGGCTATGTGCTGTTCCATTCCGACAACGGCCCGTCGCTGACCAGCGAGCTGCCGTTCCGCGAACTGATCTTCGCGCGCCAGAAGATGATGCTGCTGGCCGAACTGCGCGACCTCGATCCGACCGACCGCATCACGCCGATCTTCGAAGTGCTGGCGGGCCGCGGTCGCCACGGCGAACTGATGGTCGAGCACCCCGAATCCGACGAGGGCAAGCAGCTCGCCGGCCTCGCGCGCAGCTTCGGCAATGCGCTCCGTCCGGCGCTGCGCAAGCGCGGCTTCCTGAGCCAGAAGGACGAGACGCGCTTCCCGCGTCTGCATGTGTTCTTCGTCTCGGGCACGCACGCCTACATCGCGCAGTCCGTGGTCGGCGACAGCGCGCCGTGGGCGATGGGCATTCCGCGCCTGCGCACGCACGCCGATGCGCCCTCGCGTTCGGCGCTGAAGCTCGAAGAAGCCTTCATGGCGCTGCTGACCGAACGCGAGCGCAACGCCCGCATCAAGCCCGGCATGCGGGCGGTCGATCTGGGCGCTGCGCCCGGTGGCTGGACCTGGGTGCTGACGCGCGAGCACATGCGCGTGGTCGCGGTCGACAACGGCCCGATGCAGGCCGACCTGATGGAGACCGGCCTGGTCGATCACCACCGCGTCGACGGCTTCCGCTACCAGCCCGTCGGCGCGGTCGACTGGATGGTCTGCGACATGGTCGAGCAGCCGCGCAAGGTCGCCGAGCGCATGGCGACCTGGTTCCGCGAAGGCTGGTGCCGCAATGCGGTCTTCAACCTCAAGCTGCCGATGAAGAAACGCTGGCAGGAAACGCTGCTGGCGCTGGACCTGTTCGCCAACAACGCCGGCGAGCACGAGAACCTGGTGATCCGCGCGCGTCAGCTCTATCACGACCGCGAAGAGATCACGGTCTACGCCAGCGTCGACTGAGTCGACAACCGGAGCACGCGTCATGGCTGCAGGCTGGATCACCGTCGTCGCCCCGTACCTGCCGGAAATCGTCCGACTGGCGCGGCCGATCTTCACCCGCACGCCGCCGCCCCTGGTCGACCTGGGGCAGCAGCGCCGCAATGACGTACTCGACGCACAGATCACCGAACTGCAGGACGCCGCGAGCCAGAACGCCGACTCGATCGGCAAGCTCGCCGCCGACATGCAGAAGACCATCGAAGTGCTGCAGCTGGGCGCGGCACGTGTCGAACAGCGCCTGCTGCGCGCGCAGGTGCTCGCGGTGGTCGCCAGCACTGTCGCGATGCTGGCCTTCGGCCTCGCCGCCTGGGCGCTCACGCGCTGACGCAGCCGCCACATCGGCGCTGCATACTGCGCGCGCCCTCCCCTCCGGATTGACCCGCATGGCGTCCAGCCTGCTCACCCTGCTCGACGATATCGCCACCGTGCTCGACGACGTGGCCCTGATGACCAAGGTGGCCGCGCGCAAGTCCGCCGGCGTACTCGGCGACGATCTCGCCCTCAATGCGCAGCAGGTCACCGGCGTGCAGGCCGACCGCGAACTGCCGGTGGTCTGGGCGGTCGCCAAGGGCTCGGCGCGCAACAAGCTGATCCTCGTCCCGGCGGCACTCGCGATCAGCGCATGGCTGCCGTGGCTAGTCACGCCGCTGCTGATGGCCGGCGGCCTGTTCCTCTGCTACGAAGGCTTCGAGAAAGTGCTGCACAAAGTGCTGCACAAAGCCGAGGACGACGCCGCCAAGCCGGGTCGCACCGCGGCGCTCGCCGGCACGGACGTCGATCCGGTGGCGTTCGAGCGCGACAAGATCCGCGGCGCGGTGCGTACCGATCTGATTCTGTCGGCAGAGATCATCGCGATCACCCTCGGCACCGTCGCCGGCGCCGCATTCGCGACCCAGGTCGGCGTGCTGGTCGGCATCTCTGCGCTGATGACGGTCGGCGTCTACGGCCTCGTCGCGGGCATCGTCAAACTCGATGACGCCGGCCTGTACCTGAGCAAGCGCGCGTCCGGCGCGGCGCAGGCGATCGGTCGCGGCATCCTGCGCGTCGCGCCGTGGCTGATGAAGACGCTGGCGATCGTCGGCACCGCGGCGATGTTCCTCGTCGGTGGCGGCATCCTGACCCACGGCGTGCACGACGTGCAGACCTGGATCGACGACGCGGCGACCGGCCTCGGCGCGCTGCCGGAAGTCGGCATGGTGCTCGGCGCGATGCTGCCGACGGTGATCAACGCGGTGGTCGGCATCGTTGCCGGCGGCATCGTGGTGGGCATCATCGCGCTGATCCGCCGCATGCGCGGCAAGCCCGCGCTCGCGCACTGACGGGCGCGTTCAGCAGGGCAGGACGAACGCGCCGAGCCAGATCATCAGGCCGGCGAGCCACACGCCCAGCATCACCACGCAGGCGCCGAGCAGCCACAGCGCGCGCTTGCTCGGTCGGACATCCCGGGTGCGCCGCCACGTGAACACCGGCGCGGCGAATCCGAGACATGCGGCGAGCGCGAGCACGCCGTAACCAAGCGCGACGAACCAGCCCGGTTTGACCGATTCGACCGGGCACTGGGTCATCGCGAACGTCGGTGCAGCGGCGCACGCCAGCAGCGTGGCGACCAGCAATCGGAACGCCGGACTCAAAGTCCCGCCGCCCGCTTCCACAGCAGATTGCGCAGCGGCGGCAAGGCCTGCGCAATGCCGAGCGCATGGCTGCGCAGCAGCACCGGCAACAACGATTCATTGGAATAGGCGCGGTTGATCGATTCGAAGGCGTGCGCGGCGACCGCGCTTTCGCTGCGTCGCGTGCGTGCCCAGCGCGCGAGCCGCTGCGGCGCATCCCAGCGCGCGCCACGACGACGCGCGTCACCGACGCTCTCGGCCAGCCCGATCACATCGCGCAGGCCGAGATTCACGCCCTGCCCGGCCAGCGGATGCACGACGTGCGCGGCATCGCCGATCACCAGCACGCGGCCTTGCAGTTGCGCATCGGCCAGCTGGCGCCGCAGCGGAAACGCGGCGCGCGGCGAGACCGGCGTCAACGTGCCGAGCCGGCCGCCGGACGCGCGCGTCAGTGCATCCGAGAACGCCGCGTCGTCGAGTTCGCGCATGCGCGTCGCTTCATCGGCGGGCAGCGTCCAGACGATGGAACTGCGGCCCTGTTCGACGGGCAGCAACGCCAGCGGACCGGTCGGCAGGAAGCGCTGCCACGCGGTGTCGCGATGCGGTCCGGTGCTGTCGACATAGCCGACCACACCGGCCTGCGCGTAGTCGTGCGCACGGGTGCCGATGCCGGCGAGTGTGCGCAGCGTCGACGCGGCGCCGTCGGCGGCGATCGCCAGACGCGCCTCGATCCGGCTGCCCGCATCGAGGCGCAGGGTCACGCCGTCGGCGTCCTGGTCCAGGGCCTCCACCTGCGCAGGCGCCCGCACATCGACACCGGCCGCGGCCAGCCGCGCCCACAGCCGATCGACCAGCAGGCCGTGCTCGACGATCCAGCCGAGCTCGCGCATGCCGAGCTGGTCGGCGTCGAACACGAGCTCGCTGCCACCGCCCGCATCCCAGACCTGCATGCGCCGGTAGGGATGCGCACGTGCGGTCCGGACATCGTCCCAGGCGCCGACCGAACGCAGCAGGCGGGCGCTGTCGTGCGCGAACGCATAGACCCGCAGATCGGGACTCGCCGCCGACCACGCGGCGGGCGCGCGTGCCTCGACCAGCACCACATCGAGATCCTGCGCGGCCAGCGCCAGCGCGCACGCGGCGCCGACCACGCCACCGCCGACGATCACGACATCGCGTCGCTCGCGGCGGCTCATGCGGCGGCTCCCCGGCACAGCGCCGGCACGTCGCCGCGATAGCCCATCGCACCGCCGGCGAGCATCGCCTGCAATGCGGAATCGCGATCGATCGCCAGCAGGCCGAGACTGCGCAGCGGCCGCAGCAGGCGTGCGGGATTGGACGTCACGCGGGCAAGGCCGTCGGAGAACGCGAGCGTGCGCGTGCGATCGTCCAGGCGACGCGCGGCGTGGCATTCGAGCATCGCCGACGCGCCGGGATCGGCCGCGCCGGCGATGACTTCGGCCAGGGTGAGCGCATCGCGCAGACCCAGGTTGAAACCCTGTGCGCCGATCGGATGCAGGCTCTGCGCCGCATTGCCGACCAGCACGGCGCGCGTGTCGATGCAGCGCGCGGCGACCACGCGCCTCGCCGGATGGCGGCTGCGCGGACCGACCGACAGGAACCGTCCCGCGCGCCAGCCGAACGCCGCCTGCACGCGCGCGAGAAATGCCGCGTCATCGAGTGCGGCGACGGCATCGGCTTCTTCGCTTGAAACACCGTGGACCAGACCGTAGTGCCGGTCGCCACGCGGCAGCAGCGCGGTCGGGCCGGTGTCGGTCAGGCGCTCGAATGCGCGGCCATCCGACGCACGCGCCGCGCGCAGACGCGCGATGAACAATGTCTGCGCGTAGTCGTGGGTCTCGGCGTCGATGCCGAGCGCCTGGCGCACCGCACTGTCGACACCGTCGGCGCCGACCACCAACTGCGCCCGCACGCGGGTTTCGCCGTCTGGCCCGCTCAGCCGGACCACGCGATGGCCGTCTTCAAACCCGTCGAATCCCGCGAAGCGCGCCGGCCGATACCGCACCAGACGCGGCAGCTCCGCCAGACGCGCTTCCAGCGCTTCGCCGAAATCGCGCGCGACGACGACTTGGCCGAATGCGTCGCGTGCGTAATCGGCTGCGGCCAGCTTCACCCGGCCGAAGTCGCCGGCGCGGCTGACGTGGATCTCGCGGATCGGACCGCCCGGCGCGCGCAGCTTCTGCAGCACGCCGAGGGCGGTCAAGGCGTTGACCGTGGCCTCGGCAAAGCTGAGGTTGCGCTCGTCGAAGACCGCCGGCATCGACGCCGGCGGTGTGGCTTCGACCAGCGCGGCATCGACCCCCGCGCGGTCCAGCGCAATCGCAAGACTGGCGCCGACCAGACCACCGCCGACGATGAGGACCGGATGCACCGGCTCTGGATGTGTTTCGACCATGGCCGCGATGATACGCGCCGCCCTCTGCGCCCCGCGCTGCGGCTCCGCTAGAATGCGCGCTCGACCCGACGTTGCACCGGAGCTGTCCGATGACCCTCACCGCCCGCCGCGCCACGATCTTCGCCCTGCTGGCCGCGTTGATGGCCGCGACCCGGCTGCACCATTTCGCCGCGATTCCCGATGCTTCGTGGGCGGTGTTCTTCATCGGCGGCTTCTATCTGGCCAACTGGCAGCGCTGGGCGTTTCCGGCGCTGATGGTGCTGGCGGTCGCGGTGGACTGGTTCGTCATCAGCAGCCAGGGCCTGTCGTTCTGGCAGCACTACTGCGTGTCGCCGGCCTACTGGTGCCTGGTGCCGGCGTATTTCGCGCTGTGGGCCGGTGGCGGCCTGCTGCGTCGTCATCTGTCGGCGTCGGCGCCGGTCGCGATCGGCCAGCTGGTCGTGGCACTGGTGGCCTCGGTGGCGATCTGCCATCTGCTGGCGCAGGGCAGCTTCTACTGGATCAGCGCTTCCGTCGCCGATCCCACGCTCGCCGGCTGGTGGAAGAACTACAGCGACTGGCTGCTGCCCTACATGCGCACCGCCGCCCTGTACGTCGGCGCCGCTGCGATGGCCCACGTGCTGCTGACGCGCGTGCTGCCGAAGCCGGCGACCAGCGTCCGTCCGCTGCACGCCGACTGACGTCGCGCGGATGGGCAACCGTCTTTCGAAGATCTACACCCGCACCGGCGACGACGGCTCGACCGGGCTCGGCGACGGCGCCCGGGTCGGCAAGGATTCCTTGCGCGTGGCCGCCTACGGCACTGTCGACGAGGCCAACTCGACGATCGGCCTGCTGCTGGCGGCCGACGTGCCTGACGACATCCGCACCCTGCTGACGACCGTCCAGCACCAGCTGTTCGATCTCGGCGGCGAGCTGTGCATTCCCGGTCACGCCGCGATCGAGGACGCCGATATCGAGCGTCTCGAGCAGCAGCTCGACCATTACAACGACGATCTGCCGCCGCTGAAGGATTTCATCCTGCCCGGCGGTGGCGAAGCGGCGGCGCGCTGCCACATCGCCCGCACCGTGGTCCGCCGCGCCGAGCGTGAGTCGGTCGCGCTGGCGCGGGTCGAGGACGTCCGCCCGCAGGCGGTGCGTTATCTCAACCGACTGTCGGACTTGCTGTTCGTGCTCGCCCGGGTGCTGGCGCGCGCCAGTGGCCACGGCGAAGTGCTGTGGCACCACGAGCGGCGGCGCTGAGCGATGCACCATCCGGTCGGCTTCGGTGGCAGTGACCAGCGGCGGGTGCCGGTGTTCTCGCATCCGAGTCTGCTGGACCACGACACCGGCCCCGGCCATGCCGAGCGCCCCGAGCGCCTGGCCGCCGTCATCGAGGCACTGCGGACCGCGTTCCCCGATCTCGATCTGCGCCAGGCGCCGCCCGCGACCCGCGGCCAGCTGTTGCGCGTCCACGACGCCGCTCTGCTCGCCACCGTGCTCGATTCGCAACCAAGCGGCCGCATTCCGCTCGACAGCGATACCGTGCTGTCCCCGGGCTCGGCACAGGCCGCGCTGCATGCGGCAGGCGCCGGCGTCGCCGCGGTCGATGCGGTGCAGGGCGGCACGGAGCGCCGCGTGTTCTGCGCGGTGCGCCCGCCCGGCCACCACGCCACCGGCGACATCGCGATGGGCTTCTGCCTGTTCAACAACATCGCCGTGGCGGCTGCGCACGCGCTCGACCGCTACGGCCTGACCCGGATCTCGATCGTCGATTTCGACGTGCACCACGGCAACGGCACCCAAGCGATCTTCGAGGCCGAACCGCGGGTGCAATACGTCAGCTCGCACCAGATGCCGCTGTTTCCCGACACCGGGCGCCGCGACGAGCGGGGGGTCGGCAACATCGTCAACCTGCCGCTGACCGCGGGCACCGGCAGCCGCCGCTTCTGCGAAGCCTGGCGCGAACGCCTGCTGCCCGAGATCGATGCCTTCGCGCCGCAGCTGCTGATGATCTCGGCCGGCTTCGACGCGCACTGGCGCGATCCGCTGGCCCAGCTGCAGCTCGATGCCGAAGATTTCGGCTGGCTGACCGGCGAACTCGTCGCGATTGCCGAGCGGCACTGCGAAGGCCGGATCGTCTCGATGCTCGAGGGCGGCTACGACCTGCAGGCGCTGCGCGAAAGCAGCGTCGCGCACCTGCGCGCCCTGGCCGGCTGACGTGTCTTCAGCCGGTCGCCCAGCCGGCCCGGAATTACTGATATCGCAGGTGAACAGGATGTCTTCGAGCCGCATTGCCGCTGCCCGGTGGATCGGTCATGCTGGCGCCCGTTTTTCCCGCTGAACGGATCGACCGTGCGCACAGCCCTCCGCTTGCTTCCCCTTCCGTTCTGCATCGCGGTTTCGCTGTCCGCCAACGCCGACGACAGGCTCCGTCCGAACTACTGGGCGCTGTGTCCGATCGAGGACGCGGTGCCGGCCTTCACCGACGCCCAGGCGCCGGTCGGCACGGTCGAACAGCGCGAAGCCCAGCCCACCGACATCGACGGCGACGCCTTCGACGGCCTGGCCGGCGTGGACAGCGACTTCACCGGCAATGTCACCGGCAACGTCACCCTGCGCCGCGGCGACCAGTTCCTCGGCACCGATGACCTGCAGTTCTCGCAGGACGACGGCACCTTCGTCGCCGACGGCAATGTGCGCTACCAGGATCGCGGCATGCGCGTCGTAGCCGATCGTGTGGAGGGCGACACGATCGCCGAGTCCTACCGCATGGACAGCGTGCAATACCAGCTGACCGCGCGCCGCGGCAATGGCGGCGCCGACCACATCCGCATGGACGGCACCGTCGGCGCCCTGCTCGGTTCGACCTATTCGACCTGCACACCCAGCGACCGTTGGTGGGAGTTGAAGGCCGGCCAGATCGACATTGACACCGACATGGGCATGGGCACCGCGCGCAACGCGACCCTGCGCGTGGGCAAGGTGCCGGTGCTGTACGTGCCGTGGTTCCGCTTCCCGATCGACGAGCGGCGCCTGACCGGCCTGCTGTTCCCGCGCATTTCACAGTCTGGTCGCAACGGCTTCGACTACACCCAGCCGATCTATCTGAACCTCGCGCCGAACTACGACATGACGCTTGAGCCGCGCTTCATGAGCCGGCGCGGCGTGCAGTTGGGCACCGAATTCCGCTTCGCGACCGATCGCACGCGTGGCGAACTGGACGTGGCCTATCTGCCGTCTGACAAGCTGACCAGTCGCGAGCGCGAGCTCGAAGAAGAGCAGGTGCCGATCGTCGAGAACCGGCGCAAGGCCGACCGCGCATTCCTCGGCTTCGGCGGGTCGCTGGACATCAACCCGACCTGGCAGGGCCGCGCCAATCTGACCTGGATGAGCGACCCGCGGTATCTGGAAGACTCGAGCAACAACGTCGACGGCATTTCGTCGGTCAGCGCGCTGAGCCAGATCGGCGTGTTCGGCCAGGGCTCGTCGGGCGACCGCGGCTACTGGAATGCGAGCGTGCTCGGCGACTACCAGTTGCTGACCGACTACACGCTTCCCGAATCCGTGCTGCCCTACAACCGGCTGCCGCATGCCTCGTTCACTTGGCAGCGCCCGTACGGTGACTGGATCAACGCCGGCGTCGACACCACTGCGACGCGCTTCGCGCACATCGACGATGCCGCGCGTCCGGGTGGCAGCCGTCTCGATCTGAAGCCCTATATCTCGCTGCCGTTCGAAGGCGCGGCGTGGTTCGTGCGACCGACGCTCGCCTGGCGCCACACCAGCTACGCGCTGGACCGCGCACTGACAGACCAGATCGCCGCGCAGCGCGCACGCGCCGAACTCGGTATCCCGGGCGATCAGCCCGTGCCCGCCGATACGCTGGCGCTCTACAGCAACAGCTCGCCGAGCCGTAGCCAGCCGATCGGCTCGATCGACGCTGGCCTGTTCTTCGACCGCAACACCAGTTGGCGCGGCGAGGAGTATCTGCACACGCTCGAGCCGCGGCTGTTCTATCTGAACTCGCCGTACCGCGACCAGTCCGCGCTGCCGCTGTTCGACACCACCCCGCTGACCTTCGGCTGGGGCCAGCTGTTCCGCGACAACCGCTATTCCGGTGCCGACCGCCAAGCCGACGCGAACCAGATCACGATGGCGGTCAGCACGCGCCTGATCCGCGAATCCGACGGCCAGGAAAAACTGTCGGCCAGCCTCGGCCAGATCGTCTATCTCTCCGATTCGCGGGTCACGATTCCCGGCGAAGCGCAGGTCGAACAGGGCCGCTCGGCCTGGGTCACCGACGCGACCTACGCGATCAACGACCGCTGGACGGTTAGCGCCGGTTACCAGTGGGATCCCAAGTTCCGCCGCGAAGACCTGATGTCGCTGCGCACGCGCTACCTGATCGGCGAGGAAGGCATCGCCAACTTCGCCTACCGCCGCCGCGCGGATCTGATCGAGCAGGCCGACCTGTCGTTCCTGTATCCGATCAGCCCGGCGTGGAGCATCGTCGGCCGCTATTACTACTCGTTCACCGACAGCCGTCTGCTCGAAGCAGTGGCCGGTGTGCAGTGGGACAGCTGCTGTCTCGCGGCGCGCGTCGTCGGCCGTCGCTACCTGCGCAATCGCCAGGGCGAGCTGAACAACGCCATCATGTTCGAACTTGAACTGAAGGGTCTGGGCTCGGCCGGACCCAACACGGAAGACCGTTTGCGCCGTGCTATTCTCGGTTATTACCGCGATGACCTCTATCTCGTGCCGCCGTCCGAGCTGCGCAACAGCGACGACGATGAGACCCTGACCCCCGGCCTGAGCCAATGAAGACACTGATCTATTCCCTCGCGGCCGCTGCCGCGCTGTTCGCATCGACTGCGCACGCGCAGGACCTCCAGCCGCTGGACCGCATCGCCGCCGTCGTCGACGAGGACGTGATTCTCGCCAGCGAACTCGAGCGCGCGGTCACCAACATCCGCGGCCAGTACGCGACCCGCCAGGACCAGCTGCCGCCGCAAGAAATCCTCGAGCGCCAGGTGCTGGAGCGGCTGATCACGATGCGCCTGCAGACCGCGAACGCGCAGCGTACCGGCGTGCGCGTCAGCGATCAGGAAGTTGATCAGGCCATCGCCGCGATCGCCCAGCAGAACAACTTCACGATGGATCAGCTGCGCCAGCAGCTGGCGGGCGACGGCATGTCGTTCGACGACTTCCGCGCCTCGCTGCGCGAAGAACTGATGATCCAGCGCATGCGTCAGCGTTTCGCCCAGACCCGTATCTCGGTCAGCGACGCGGAAGTCGATGCGGCGCTGTCGGCCGAAGCGACCGGCGCGCAGTACCGTCTCGCCCACATCCTGGTGGCACTGCCGGAAGGCGCGACGCCGGAGCAGATCCAGACCGGCCAGCAGAAGGTCGACGGCATCAAGTCGCTGCTCGACCGCAACGAGATGGAATTCTCGGCCGCGGCCGTGCGCTACTCCGACAGCCCGAACGCGCTGGAAGGCGGCGATCTGGGCTGGCGTCGTGCCGACGAGATTCCGGCTGCGTTCGCGAGTGCGGTCACCAGCCTGCAGCCCGGCCAGACGATCGGCCCGATCCGTGGCCCGAGCGGCTTCCAGATCCTGCAGCTCGTCGACCGCCGCGAAGCCGCGCAGTCGGCCGATGCCGGCTCGGTCACCGAGTACCAGGCGCGCCACATCCTGATCCGCAGCGAGCCGGGCAACGATGCCGCCGCCAAGGGTCGTGCGGACAGCCTGCGCGCCCGCCTTGTCGGCGGTGCGGACTTCGCCGAAGTCGCGCGCGAGAGCTCGGAAGACAACGCCACGAAGGCCAACGGCGGCGACCTCGGCTGGTTCACCCAGGACGAGTTCGGCCCTGACTTCGGCGGCCAAGTCGCGGCGATCGGCGACGGCGACGTCTCCGAGCCCTTCCGCACCCAGGCCGGCTGGCACATTGTCCAGCGCCAGGCCACGCGCCAGGCAGCCGGCAACGACAACAACCGTCGTGCCCAGGCCCGCGAAGCCATCGGCCAGCGCAAGCTCGAGGACGAGTGGGACCGCTACGTGCGCGAACTGCGCGGCGAAGCCTACGTCAGTGTCCGCGTCGGTCCGAACCGCGATCCCGAGATCGGCAGCGGCGGCTGAGATGCGACCCGTCCGGTTGGCGCTGGTCCCGGGCGAACCGGCCGGCGTCGGGCCGGAACTCTGCGTGCGCGCCGCCTGGCGCGCCTGGGACTGCGACCTCGTCGCCATCGGCGACCGTCCCACCCTGCAACGCGCGGCCGATGCCATCGGCCTCTCGATCGTCTTCACCGATGCCGAAGCCACCGATGTGGCGCCCGGCACGCTGCGCCTGATCGAACTGCCGCACGCCGCGGTCACAGCCTTCGGCACCCCGGATCTGCGCAACGCCCGCAGCGTGCTCGACGGCCTGCTGCATGCCGCAGCCGGCTGCCGCGACGGCCGTTTCGACGGCATGGTCACCGGCCCTGTGCACAAGGCGGCGATCAACGCCGGTGGCGTGCCCTACACCGGCACCACGGAGCTGCTGGCCCACGACGCCGGCTGCGATGTCGTGATGATGTTGGCGAACCCGACGTTGCGCGTCGCACTGGCGACGACGCACCTGCCGCTGCGCGCCGTGCCGGACGCGATCACCGCGCCGCTGCTGGAACGCGTGATCGGCATCCTCGACGCCGCTTTGCGCTCGGACTTCGGCATCGCCGCACCGCGCATCGCCGTTCTGGGCCTCAATCCGCATGCCGGCGAAGCCGGACATCTCGGCCATGAGGAAATCGAGACCATCACGCCGGTGCTCGAACGCCTGCGCGCACGCGGCCTGCTGCTTGAGGGCCCGCTGCCGGCGGATACCGCGTTCCTGCCCGCACGCCTGGCCAACGCCGACGCGGTGCTGGCGATGTATCACGACCAGGGCCTGCCGGTGCTCAAGTACAGCGGCTTCGAATCCGCGGTGAACCTCACCCTCGGCCTGCCCTACCCGCGTGTCGCCGTTGACCACGGCACCGCGCTGGAACTGGCCGGCAGCGGCCGCGCGGACCCGTCGAGCCTGTTCGCGGCGATCGACCAGTGCACCGCGCTCGGCCGCAACCGCAGGCACGCCGCGTGAGCGCGGACGACACGATCGGCTGGGACGAGTTCATGCGCGTCGATCTGCGCGTCGGCCGCGTGGTGTCAGCCGAACCGTTCCCGGAAGCGCGCCGCCCGGCCTACATCCTCCACGTCGATTTCGGCCCGGAGCTCGGCGTGCGCAAGTCCAGCGCGCAGATCACTGCGCACTACACGCCCGAGGCGCTGGTCGGCCGGCTGGTGGTCGGCGTGGTCAATTTTCCGCCCAAGCAGATCGGCCCGTTGATGTCCGAATGCCTGGTCACCGGCTTCCACGATGCCGACGGCCACGTGCGACTGTGCGTGCCCGACGGCGACGTCGCGCCCGGCACGCGCCTGCTGTGACCCACCCCTCCTTCCGTTTCGGCTTGACCACACGATGATGCGTTCCCCTGCCGCGCCCGGCGCGTTCTCCGAACCGCCGAAAAAATCCCTCGGCCAGAACTTCCTGCACGAGCGCGGCGTCGTGGATCGCATCGTGCTGGCGGTGAATCCGCAGCCCGGCGACCGGCTCGTCGAGATCGGCCCCGGCCAGGGTGCGATGACGTTTCCGCTGCTCAAGCGTCACGGCGCGCTGACCGCGATCGAGTTCGACCGCGATCTGCTCGAGCCGCTGACGCTGCAGGCCGCCGCGCATGGCGAACTGGAACTGATCCACGCGAACGTGCTCGACGTCGACTTCACCGCGCTCGCCGGCGATGCGCCGATCCGGCTCGTCGGCAACCTGCCCTACAACCTCTCGTCGCCGATCCTGTTCCACGCGCTTGACCATGCGGCGGTCGTGACCGATATGCATTTCATGCTGCAGAAGGAAGTCGTCGAGCGCATGGCGTCGGGTCCCGGCAGCAAGGTCTATGGCCGCCTCAGCGTGATGCTGCAGGCCTACTGCGAAGTCACGATGCTGTTCGTCGTCGGCCCCGGCGCATTCCGTCCGCCGCCGAAGGTGGATTCGGCCGTCGTGCGCCTGAAGCCGCGTCCGGCCGACACCGTCGGCATCGACGATCCCCGGCGCTTCTCCGACATCGTGCGCGCCGCGTTCGGCCAGCGTCGCAAGACGCTGCGCAATGCGCTGTCGACGCTCATGGACAGCGATGCGATCACCGCTGCCGGCATCGATCCACAACTGCGCGCAGAGCAGCTCGCAGTCGTGGATTTCGTGCGTCTGGCGAATCATCCGGTGACAACGTAGTCGATGCATTCATGGCCTGCGGATACACTGTCTCCAGCATGGACGAGACAGCCGACTACACACTCGAGATCCAGATCGCGACGCGCTTCCTCGACGAGGAATCGACGCCCGACGACGACCGCTACGTGTTCGCCTACACGATCCGCATCCGCAACACCGGCCGCCTGCCTGCGCAGCTGATGGCCCGCCACTGGGTCATCACCGACGCCAATGGCCGGATCGAGGAAGTGCATGGCGACGGCGTGGTCGGCGAACAGCCGCGTCTGGAGCCCGGCGAGGCCTTCACCTACACCTCGGGCGCGGTGCTATCGACCGCGGTCGGCACGATGGAAGGTTCCTACGACATGGTCGGCGACGACGGTGCGCAGTTCGATGCGCCGATTCCGCCGTTCACGCTCTCGATCCCGCGAACCCTGCACTGATGGCCGTCTGGGCGATCGGCGATCTGCAGGGCTGCTACGGCCCGACGCAGCGACTGCTCGAAGCGATCCGCTTCGACCCGGCGGTCGATCGTCTGTGGTTCTGTGGCGATCTGGTCAACCGCGGCGGCGAATCGGTCGAGACGCTGCGACTGGTGCATTCGCTGCGCGACAACGTGGTCAGCGTGCTCGGCAATCACGACCTCTCGCTGCTGGCCATCGCCGAGCGGCGCGAGGAAGACCAGCGCAAGGTCAACGCCGATCTGCAGGGCGTGCTGTTCGCACACGACCGCGACGTGCTGCTCGACTGGCTGCGTGCGTGTCCGCTGCTGCACGTCGACCGCGAACTCGGCTGGATGATGCTGCATGCGGGGCTAGCGCCGCGCTGGGACGTCGATTTGGCGCAGCGTCACGCGCGCGAGATCGAAAACAAGCTGCGCGGCCCGGGCTACAAGAAACTGCTGCGCAACATGTACGGCGATCGCCCCGCGTGGTCGCCCAACCTGACCGGCTATGACCGCGACCGCGCGATCATCAACGTGTTCACGCGCATGCGGTACTGCTCGCCGCGCGGGCGCATCGCGTTCGAGGAAAAGGGCACGCCCGGCACCCAGCAGCCCGGCATCTATCCCTGGTTCGAAGTGCCCGGCCGCGCCGAGCGCGATCTGAAGATCGTCTGCGGCCACTGGTCGACGCTGGGCCTGTTCCTGGGCCTGGGCGTGCACGCACTCGACACCGGCGCGGTCTGGGGCGGCACGCTCACCGCGCTGCAGCTCGATGCCGAAACCCTGCACCTGGTGCAGGTGCCCGGCCGCGATGTGTCCGGCCTGCCGCCGCGGAAGGTCCAGGCCTGATCCCGATGCGGGCGGTGGCGCGGCTGGCGTTGCTCCTGCTGTTCTCCTGCGTTGCCCTGCAGGCGGCAGCGACGCCGGCGCTGGTCGATGCGGCACGGGCACAGGTTGGCGTGACCGTGCGCTATGACCCGGCTTATGTGCGTCTTTCGTATCCCGGTGGCGACGTGCCCGAGGACCGCGGCGTCTGCACCGATGTCATCGTGCGCGCCATGCGCACACAGGGACTGGATCTGCAGCGTGCGATCCACGAGGACATGCGTACCGCATTTGCCACATATCCGAACGACTGGGGCGCCCGCGCGCCCGATCGCAACATCGATCACCGACGCGTGCCCAACCACATGCGTTGGTTCGAGCGGCAAGGCTGGCAACGTGCGATCGGCGAGAAGCCCGCGGATTTCCGCCCCGGAGACATCGTCGCCTGGCGGCTGCGCAATGGCCTGCTGCACATCGGCATCGTGTCGGATCGCCGCAGCGCAGCGGGTACGCCGTTGATCCTGCACAACATCGCGCGCGGCACGCGCGAACAGGACCTGCTGTTCGATCACACGATCATCGGCCACTACCGGCCGACGCTGCCCCTCGCACGCGCAGCACGCTGATCAGGCGCGGCGGTACTCGACGAACTCGAAGGCATGCGCATGACGCGCATCTGCTGCGTGCGGGATGCGCGAGACCTCGCGCCACCTCGCGGCATCCCAGACGGGAAAGAACGCATCCGCGCCGTCGACTATCGTGTCGACGTGGGTCAACTGCAGCACGTCCGCCTGAGGCAGGGTGAGCGAGTAGATCTCGCCGCCGCCGATGACGCACAACTCGCCCGCATTCTGCGCGGCGGCCATGGCGATCGCCTCGTCGAGCGTCGCGACGGCCTGCATGCCGTCGAACGGGACGCGTCCGCTGCGGGTCAGCACCAGATTGGTCCGGCCGGGCAGCGCGCGTCCCAGCGATTCCGCGGTGCGTCGCCCCATCAGCACCGGCTTGCCGAGCGTCAGCGCCTTGAAGTGGCGGAAATCGTCGGGCAGATGCCAGGGCATCGCATTGCCGCGACCGATCGCACGGTGGCGATCGAGCGCCGCGACGAGGACCAGCGCCGGCCTGCTCATTCGGCGTCCAGCGCGTTGCGCAGGCGACCATCGGACGCGAAGTCCCAGTCGCCACCGAACTCGACGTCGTCGACGCGCCACTGCGCGTTCTCGCAGCGCATCAGCGCATGGTCGCGCCAGCGAGCGTCGCCCTGCCCGACATAGGTCATCTCGACCGCCACGCGCGTGGGCGCGGTGGGATCGGCCTCTGCCGACAGCACCGCAGTCGGACCTTCGAACAGGCTGGTGAAGAGGCTGCCTTCGATGAAGGACGGTTTGTCATCGGGAGACGCCACGATCTCGGCCTGCTGGCGGACGCGCGCCTGCGCAATCGAAGCCTGCATGCCGGATGACAGCAACGGGCCGAGCGTGCGCATCGCGTCCGCCGACGGCAGCCCGCGGGGATTCAGCGCGACGATTTGCCGATAGAACGTCTCCGCGGCATCGACTGGCGATGCACCCGCGCACGCCGCGGACGACGCCGACGTGCCGCCATCGCGCGTCGGCGTCTGCTGGCAACCCGCCGAGCCCAGCGACACGACGAACGCCAGCGCGATGCGCGCGAGCGTCATACCGCGATCGGCGCCTTGATCGCCGGCGCCGGATCGTAGCCTTCGATCGCGATGTCCTCGAAGCGGAACCCGAACAGATCGGTGACGTCCGGATTGAGCCGCAGCGTCGGCAGCGCGCGCGGCGTGCGGGTCAGCTGCTCGCGGGCCTGTTCGTAGTGGTTCGAGTACAGATGCGCATCGCCCAGCGTGTGCACGAAATCGCCGACGCCCAGGCCGGTGACCTGCGCGACAATGTGGGTCAGCAGCGCATAGCTGGCGATGTTGAACGGCACGCCGAGGAAGATGTCGCCGCTGCGCTGGTAGAGCTGGCAGCTGAGCTTGCCGTCGACGACGTAGAACTGGAACAGCGCGTGGCAGGGCATCAGCGCCATCTCCGACAGCTCGCCGACGTTCCAGGCGCTGATCACCAGTCGACGCGAATCGGGATTGCGGCGGATCTCGTCGACCAGCCACTGCATCTGGTCGATCGTGCGGCCGTCGGCCGTTGTCCAGCGCCGCCACTGCTTGCCGTAGACCGGGCCCAGTTCGCCATCGGCGTCGGCCCATTCGTCCCAGATGCTGACCTTGTTGTCGCGCAGGTAGGCGACGTTGGTGTCGCCCTGCAGGAACCACAGCAGCTCGTGGATGATCGAGCGCAGGTGCAGCTTCTTCGTCGTCACCAGCGGGAAACCGGCATTGAGGTCGTAGCGCATCTGCCAGCCGAACACGCTGCGCGTGCCGGTGCCGGTGCGATCTGACTTCTCGGCGCCATGCTCGAGGACGTGCTGCAGCAGATCGAGGTACTGCTTCATCGCGATCTCCGGATCATGCGGGGCGATGCATGCATCGCTTACTTCGTGTCGACGGTGGCCGCGGGCGGCACCGGCTGCAGGGTCGGCGCACTGCGCGAACGCCACAGCAGGAACAGGCCCAGCGCGATCAGCGGCAGCGACAGCACCTGGCCCATCGTCAGCCAGCCGAAGGCCAGATAGCCGAGTTCGGCATCGGGCACGCGGACGAACTCGACGATGAAGCGGAACACGCCGTACAGCAGCGCGAACAGGCCCGACACCGCATACCGCGGCCGCGGTTTGCGTGAGAACCACCACAGCACGACGAACATCACCAGGCCTTCGAGAAACGCCTGGTAGAGCTGCGAGGGATGACGGGCGAACTGGTCCAGCGCGCCGGTCGCGAATTCACTCTGCAGGCGCTCGGCCGACCAGCCGCGAAACGCGGGATCGGTCGGGAACACCACGCCCCAGCCGGCCTGCGTGTACTTGCCCCACAACTCGGCGCCGATGTAGTTGCCGACACGGCCAAGACCGAGACCCGGCGGCACCCATGGTGCGACGAAATCCATGACGTCGAAGAAGTGCAGACCCTGCTTGCGCGTCCACCACCAGGCCGCCACCAGCACGCCGAGCAGGCCGCCGTGGAAACTCATGCCGCCATCCCAGACCTTGACCAGCATCAGCGGGTCACGCATCAGATCGCCGAACGCATAGAACAGCACGTAGCCGATCCGGCCACCCAGAATCACGCCGAGAATGCCGTAGAACAGCAGATCGCCGAACTGCTCGACATCGACGCCCGGCAGGCGCTCGGCGCGGATGCGGCTGCGTCCGAGCAGCCAGGCGGTGCCGAACGCCAGCAGGTACATCAATCCGTACCAGTGGATCGACGGATGGAAGGGGCCCACCTGTGGCAGGTGGACCGCGATCGGATCGATCTGGTGGAGGATCGTCATCGGATCAACGCGGCAACGGATCGGTCGGTTCGTCCACCGGCGGCGTGCGCTCGCCGCGCACGCGCATCGCATTGCGCTTGGCCCACAGGTTCAGCATCTCGACCGCGGCCGAGAAGCCCATCGAACCGTAGATGTAGCCCTTCGGAATGTGCAGGCCGAACCCATCGAGCAGCAGGTACATGCCGATCAGCACGATGAAGGTCAGCGCCAGCATCTTCACCGTCGGGTTCGCGTCGATGAACTTGCCCAGCGGCTGCGCCGCCAGCAGCATCACCGCGACCGCCAGCAGGATCGCGCAGACCATCACCGGCACGTAATCGCCGGCCATGCCGACGGCGGCGATCACCGAGTCGAGCGAGAACACGATGTCGATGACCGCGATCTGTGCGATGACCGCGCCGAACGAAGCCGTCGCCTTGCCGAGCGTGCCGTGCGCTTCGCCGTCCTCGCCCTTGAGCTGCTCGCGGATCTCCATCGCGCCCTTCACGATCAGGAACAGACCGCCGAGGATCAGCACCAGATCGCGGACCGAGATGCCGCGGCCGAACAGTTCGAACAGCGGCTCGGTCAGACCGGCCAGCCAGGCCAGCATCAGCAGCAGGCCGATACGCGTGATGCACGCGACCGCGATACCGAACTTGCGCGCGAACTCGCGCTGTTCGACCGGCAGCTTGGCCACCGCGATCGAGATGAAGACCAGGTTGTCGATGCCCAGCACGATTTCGATCGCACTGAGCGTGATCAGCAGGATCCAGACCTGCGGGTCGGTAATCAATTCCATCATCGGTGACACATCCTCATTGAGATTCGATCGGCGCGGCGCCCGGCCGCCACCACGCTCACAGCCAGCGCGGCAGCAGGATCAGGCCCCACACCACCACTACATTGACCATCGTGACGAACACCGCGGCCGAGCCCATGTCCTTGGCTCGACCCGCGAGTTCGTGGAATTCAGGGCCGTAGCGCTCGATCACGGCTTCGATCGCCGAGTTCAGCAATTCCACGGCCAGCACCAGCAGACAACTGCCGAGCAGCAGCGCACGCTCCACGCCGTCGGCGCCCAGCCAGATCGCCAGCGGCGCGAGCACGACCAGCAGATACACCTCGAGCCGGAACGAGGACTCGTGCAGCCAAGCCGCGCGCAGGCCCTGGCAGGACCAGACGGTCGCCTGGAACATGCGCACGAAGCCGCGTGGGCGATGACCGATCCCGTCTGCCATGGTTCACGGCACCCGTCGGACGGCAGGCCGCGCGGGGCGCGCCACGCTGCAGCCAGGCGCGGGCCGCGGAACAGTCGGGGACATGGTGGGCCGGAGGCGTCGGGCAGTCGCGTTGCGGCAATTCTGACACATCGCCTGCAAGGCGACGGCGGTCCCGGTTTGCATTGCCGGCCGACGGCTGTTTGACTGGCCGGCGCATTTTCCAGGAGCGACACCATGTCCATTCGCCATCTGTCCCACCGCTGCCGGGCCCTGTGCGCCACCGCGCTGCTCGCCGTCGGCCTGCTCGCAGGCTGCGCCACTGGCAGCGGCGTGCTTGCAGGTCTGGACCCGGTGTCCTCGCCGGAATGGGCCACGGACATGGCGCGCTTCGCGGCCGAAGACGCCGCCACGCCTCCACCCGAGCGCCCGATCGTCTTCACCGGCAGCTCGTCGGTGCGGATGTGGGAAACGCTGGCCGCGGATTTCCCGGACGCGACCGTGCTCAACCGCGGCTTCGGCGGCTCGCAGGTCCGCGACGCGATCTGGTACGCCGATGAAGTCGCCCTGCGCTACCGGCCGCGTCAGATCGTGCTCTACGCCGGCGACAACGACATCGCCGAGGGCCGCTCGGCTGCGCAGGTCCTCGCCGACACGCAGGCCTTCGTCACCCGCATCCGCACGACCCAGCCGGGCACGCCGATCGCCCTGCTCGGCATCAAGCCCAGTCCCTCGCGCGCAAACCTGCTCGGCGTGCAGCTCGACGCCAACACCGCGTTGCGCGACTGGGCCGCGACCCAGCGCAATGTCGCCTACATCGATGTGTTCACGCCGATGCTCGATGCCGACGGTGTGCCGCGCGAGGACCTGTTCATTGCCGATCATCTGCACATGAACGCTGCGGGTTACGCGATGTGGAAAGACATCATCGGGCCGTATCTGGTGCGTTGAACCGGGCGGTCGCACGCGGCCGGGCGCAGGTAATGCAACACCCGGTAACGCCAGGTGCAGATCACTGGAAAGTCGTGGGATTCCGGCGTGCGCCGGGATGACGGGCGCTCGTGCAACGCGATGCGCGAATCGACCGATCCAAGCGCGCGTCACGCCGACGCAGCCTTGCTGATTCTGCGCGATGGAAATGATTCCCGCCTGCGCTTGAACCGGTTACACGGCCATTTCCGTGTGCTCGCGCACAGCGCGAGCGGGCGTCGGGTGTGCACGTTTCCCTGTTCATTGACACCTGCAACCGTCGCCGCCAGCGTCGAGCAACCGGTGCGGCGCGCATGCGTGTCACCCGGGACAGGAACAGGGGGAAACCGCGGTAGCCACCCTTCATCAAGGAATCCACGATGATCCACAAGCGCCTGCTCGTTCTCGCCGTAGCCTCCGTCCTTGTCTCGCCCGCGTTCGCCGCGGAATTGCGCAAGGTCGACAACGCCATCCCCGGCCAGTACATCGTCGTCTTCAACAGCGACGAGATCCGCGAACGTGTCGATGCGGACCGCCTCGCCGGCCGACTCGACAAGGCACTCGTGGCCTCGCCCGATGCGGCCGTCGCAGCGGAAGTCGAAAAGCGCGTGGTCGATGTCGCCGCGCAGCATGACCTCAAGGTCACCCAGCTCTACACGCATGCGCTGCACGGCATGGTCGTCAACGCCGACGACCGCAAGCTGGCCAGCCTGCTCAACGATCCGCGCGTCGATTTCGTCGAGCAGGACGGCTACGTCGAACTGTCGGCCACGCAGACCGGCGCCACCTGGGGCCTGGACCGCATCGACCAGCGCGACCGTCCCTTGAACGGCACCTACGTCTACGACCCGCTGGCAGCCAACGTGCGCGCCTACATCATCGACAGCGGCATCCGCACGGGCCACACGCAGTTCGGCACGCGCCTGCTGTCGGGCTACTCGGCGATCAACGATGGCCGCGGCAGCAACGACTGCAACGGCCACGGCACGCACGTCGCCGGCACCGTAGGTGGCACGACCTGGGGCGTGGCCAAGCAGGTGCGTCTGGTCCCGGTGCGCGTGTTCGGCTGCACAGGCGGCAGCGCCAACTCGACGATCATCGCCGGCATCGACTGGGTGCGCGCCAACCGCGTGCTGCCGGCCGTCGCCAACATGAGCCTCGGTGGCCCGGCGTCGACCGCGACCGACAACGCGACCAACAACCTGATCAACAGCGGCGTTACCGTCGTGGTCGCGGCCGGCAACAACAACGGCGCCAACGCCTGCAACTACTCGCCGGCGCGCGTGGCCAATGCGGTGACCGTGGGTTCGACCACCTCGACCGATGCGCGCTCCTCGTTCTCCAACATCGGCAGCTGCGTGAACATCTTCGCGCCGGGCAGCTCGATCACCTCGGCCTGGTCCACCAGCACCTCCGCGTCCAACACCATCAGCGGCACCTCGATGGCCTCGCCGCACGTGGCCGGCGCCGCGGCGTTGTATCTGACCAACAATCCCTCGGCCTCGCCGGCGACGGTGCGCAACTGGCTCTACAGCAACTCGACACCGAACCGGGTCAGCAACCCCGGCACGGGTTCGCCGAACCGCCTGCTCTACACGCGCTGATCGCGCGGATGCACGATGAAAAAGGGCGCCCTCGGGCGCCCTTTTTCTTGCCGACCCTATTGCTGCCGCAGCGCGTCGATCGGATCGAGTTCCGAGGCCTTGCGCGCCGGGTAGTAGCCGAAGAACAGGCCGGTCGCGACCGAGAAGCCCGCGGCCAGCAGCACGATCTGACTGTTGAGTGCGGTCGGCAGATCGCTGAAACGGCCCACCAGCAAGGCGCCGCCGACGCCGATCGCGATGCCGAGCACGCCGCCACCGAGCGAGAGCAGCATCGCTTCGGCGAGGAACTGGCGGCGTACATCGGTGGGTCCGGCGCCGACCGCCATGCGCAGGCCGATTTCGCGGATGCGCTCGGTCACCGACACCAGCATGATGTTCATGATGCCGATGCCGCC
Organism: Luteimonas fraxinea; assembly: GCF_021233355.1. NCBI lineage: Bacteria > Pseudomonadati > Pseudomonadota > Gammaproteobacteria > Lysobacterales > Lysobacteraceae > Luteimonas > Luteimonas fraxinea. The sequence goes on from NZ_CP089507.1 coordinate 946,672, forward strand.
GACGATCAACGAGATCGTCGCGACCGCGCCGAGCAGCAATGACATCAGCCGCGTCGTCGCGGTGCGCGTGGCGACGATTTCGGAAATGTTGCGCACGCTGAAATCGTCTTCCGCGCCGGGCGCGATGCGGTGGCGCTGCCGCAGTAGCGCTTCCACTTCGCCTTGTACATAAGGCAGATCGTCGGCGTTGCCGACCGTCAACGCGATCTGCATCACCGCGCCGGCCGGCATGCCCATCGCGCCGAGCAGACGCCGGCGCCCGGTTTCGAGCGGCACCATCATCACGTCGTCCTGGTCCTGGCCGAAGCCGCCCTGCCCCTTCGAATTCAGCACGCCGACGACCACGAACGGCGTACGCCCGATGCGCACTGTCTGACCGACGCCACTGTCCTCGCCGAACAGTTCGCGCCGCACGGTCTCGCCGATGATCACGTTCTTGCCGGCGCCGCTGTAGTCCTGTGGTTCGAAGCCGGCGCCTTCGACGACCGTCCAGCCGTTGATCTCGAAGAAATCCGGCTGCACGCCCTGCCAGCTGCTGGCCCAGTTCTTCTCGGCGAACACGATCTGGCTGCTGCCGCGCAGCGAACCCGAGACCAGCTGTACTTCGGGAATCTCGCCGCGAATCGCTTCGGCGTCGCCCTCGTTCAAGGTGAAGAAACTGCTGCCCGACTGACGCGCGCCGCCCGGCGTGCGCCGCGAGCCCGGCGAGATGTCCAGTCGCTGCGAGCCCAGGCCCGACACCATGCGATCGATCTCGGCCTGCGTGCCCTGACCCACCGACACCATGACGATGACCGCGGCGATACCGATGATCACGCCCAGTGACGTCAGCGCGCTGCGCATCCAGTTGCCGCGCAGCGCGAAGATCGCGGTGCGCAAGACATCGAGATAGGTCATGACGCGGCTCCGGTCTGCGCGTGCGCGCGAGTGTCGTAGGGGCCTTCCTCGTGCAGCTCGCCGTCGCGCATGACGAAGGTGCGGTCAGCGTGTGCGGCGACTTCGGGATCGTGGGTGATCAGCACGACGGTGTGGCCGTCGTCGCGCAGACGTTTGAACAGGCTGAGGATTTCCTCGCCGGTCTTGGTGTCGAGCGCGCCCGTGGGTTCGTCGGCGAGCAGCACCGGCGGCCGGTTGATCAGCGCGCGCGCGATCGCCACACGTTGCTGCTGACCGCCCGACAGTTCGCTCGGACGATGCGTGCCGCGGTTCTCCAGACCGACCGAGGCCAGCGCCTCGCGCGCACGTTCGGCGCGTTCCTCGTTCGGCACGCGCGCGTAGCCGAGCGGCATCGCGACGTTCTCGAGCGCGGTCATGCGCGGCAGCAGATTGAAGCCCTGGAACACGAACCCGATCTTGTCGCGGCGCAGCTCGGCCAGTTGCTCGCGGTCGAGCGTGGCGACGTCGATGCCGTCGCACAGGTACTGGCCGCCGGTCGGCGTGTCGAGACAGCCGACGAGATTCATCAGCGTCGACTTGCCCGAGCCCGACGGACCCATGATCGCGACGAACTCGCCGTGCGCGATCGACATGTGCACGCCCTTGAGCGCGACCACTTCAGCCTCGGTGCCGGCCGAATAGATCTTCTCCAGCCCGCGGGTCTCGATGACCGGCGGCCGGGTACCGGCCTGCGGCGCAACGTCGGTCGTGCTCATCGGGTCGCCGCGCGCTCGCCGGTGACGATCAGATCGCCTTCCGACACACCACCCGAGGCCTCGGTCATGCTGCCGTCGCTGGCTCCGAGTCGCACCGGCACCGCCTCGCGACGTCCATCGACCAGGCGGTACACGGTAACGCGGGTCGCGCCGACGGTCGCAGCCAGCGTGCGGTTCCACTGCGCGCGCTGGTTGGCGTCGAGCGTCGCGGTGAAGTCGGCGAAGGTCTGCTGGAAGCGATCCATCATCCGCTGGCGGATCTGCGCCTGCACGCTGGGATCGCTGCTGCCACCACCCATGCTCATGCCGGGCGGCGGACCGCCACCTGCATTGCCGCGCTGACCACCCGGCGGGCCGCTCGGACGCGGCGCCTGCTGACGCTCGCGCATCGCGGCAAGCGCGCTGTCGAATGCGGCCTGCTGCGGCGCGGTGAGCTGCATCGCGGCCGCCGCGGCGGCGAGATCGTCGGCCAGCCCGCCGCCGCGCGGCGCGTTGCCACCTTCGGGGCGCGCGGCCGCGGCGATGTCGGCGGCGTCGGCCGGCCGATAACGCAGCGCCGCGTTCGCGATCTTCAGCACGTCCTCGCGGTTGCTGACTTCGATTTCGGCATTGACGGTCAGGCCCGGCAACAGCGTGCCGTCGGCGTTGTCGACTGCGACGACCACCGGATACGTCACCACGTTGTTCGTCGTCGTAGCTGCCAGGCGCACCTGCTCGACGGTGCCGTTGAAGCGGCGGTCGTTGAACGCGTCGGAGGTAAACGTCACCGCCTGACCGACCTGCACCTGGCCGATATCGGCTTCGTCGACCGCGAGTTCGATGCGCATCTTGCGCAGGTCCTCGGCGATGGTGAACAGCTCCGGCGCCTGCAGGCTCGCGGCGACGGTCTGGCCGGGTTCGATCGACCGCGTGAGGATCGTGCCGTCGACCGGCGAGCGGATCACCGTGCGCTCCATGTTGATGCGCGAGGTCTGCGTGGATGCAGTTTGCTGGACGATCTGTGCCTGCGCGGCGTTCGCCTGCGCCTTGGCCTGATCGAGCGCGGCGCGCGCGAGATCGACATCGCTGCGCGCGACCAGCTGCTGGCCGGCCAGCGAGGCCTTGCGGTCGTAATCGAGCTGCGCGTTGCGCAGGCTGGCCTGAGCCTGCGCCAGCGACGCGCGCGCACTGTTGACCTGGGCCGAGCCCTGTTCGATCTGCGCTTGGAACGTCGCCGGGTCGATGCGCGCGAGCACCTGGCCCTGGGTGACCGGATCGTTGAAGTCGACCAGCACGTCGGTGATCTGGCCCGACACCTGGCTGCCGACCACGACCGTCGAGGTCGCGCTGAGCGTACCGGTGGCCGAGATCACCACGCGAATGTCACCGCGTTCGACCGGCGTGGTGCGCCAGGCGCCTTCCGCGGCGGCGGCATTGCGCTGCGACCAGAACCAGACACCGCCGGCGACGACGGCGGCGATCACGATGACGGGAACGAGGCGCGATACGGCGCGGCGACGGGGCTTGGGACGGGTCGACATGGGTCCGGTCTTGATGGGCAACTGGAGACGCTAACGCATCGCGTGGCGTGGAGTTGACCGGAGCGCGGACTTTTTTTGCTTCTGACTTGCTGGCGCCGACATCGCGTCGGCGTCGATTCAGACCAGACGGTCGCCGAGCACGATGGTGACCGTGGTGCCCTCGTCGGGCGCGCTGTCGAGTGCGACCGGCCAGCCGAAGCGCGTACCGAGGCGACGCACGATCGACAAGCCGATGCCCTTGCCGGACTGCGAGAACGGATCGGCGCGGTAGAACGGGTCATAGACGCGCTTGAGCACGTCGGGCGTCATGCCGATGCCGGTGTCGCGGACGATGATGCGGTCGCGATCGACAATCACCTCGACGCCGCCGGTTTCGGTGAACGCCCAGGCGTTGCGCAGCAGATGTCCCAGCATCACGCCGAGCACGCGCGGCGGCGCGTCGAGCCGCGGCCGGCCCTGGATATCGAATGTCAGCGACAGCTGCTTACCTTCGAACAGTGGCCGCACCTTGTCGATTTCCTCTTCGACCACCTCGACCACGTCGAACACTTCGCTCTGTGGCATGACGCCGCGCTCGCGCGCGAGCACCAGCAGCGCGTCGATCACCGCTTCCATGTCCTGCGTCGCGCGGCGGATGCGCAGCAGCGGACGCTGCTGGTGCGGCGGCGTGGCCGGATCGGCGGCAATCATGTCGCTGGCGACGCGGATCACCGTCAGCGGGGTGCGCAGTTCGTGGCTGGCGTCGCGGGTGAACTCGCGCTCGCGGCGCACGAAGGCGCCGATGCGGTCACCGAGCCCGTGCAATGCGCTGGTCAATGCCTGCGCTTCACGTCCGGCATCGTCGCGCGTGGTCAGCGCCGCGGGCACGCCGTCGTCGTTGTCGGACGGGTTCCAGCGGCCCACTTCGTCGGCCAACCGGTGGATCGGCAGCACCATGCGTTTGGACGTGCGGTAGGTCATCCACGAGACGACGAACATCGTCGCCATCATCAGCAGCGCGAGGCCACCCGCGGCCAGCGCGAGGATGCGATCGAACAGCGACAGCGACGCGGCGAGATACAGAGTGCCGGCCTCGCGCCGGTCGACCAGCAGCACGCCTTCGGTGTCGCGCCGCGGCGAGAAGCCCTCGGGTGCGCCCTTGAACCACAGCAGATTCGCGACCGCGCGATCGCCACCGATGATCGCCTGCAGTTCACCGCCACCGGCGGGCATGAAATAGCCCTGCAGGTTCACGCCGAACGGCGGCGGATATGACGCGTCGGTGGCCTTGGCCTGCCACCAGGCATCGGCCTCGGCCTGCAGCCACTGCCGCGCGACGACCTCGCGGCCGATAAAGGCCGCGGTCATCACGCAGACGATGAGCGTCATCCCGGCGATGACCGCCTGGAAGGTGAACGCATCACGGATGCGGTTGGGCAGCCCCTGGGGCATGGTCGAACGGCGCGTCGTCGGCTCAGGCCGGCGACTGCTCGATGTCGGCGATGCGATACCCGGCGCTCTGCACGGTGTGCAGCAGCTGCTTGTCGTAGGGCTTGTCGATGATCTTGCGCAGGTTGTAGAGATGGCTGCGCAGGGTGTCGGAGTCCGGCAGGCTGTTGCCCCAGATCTCGCGCTCGATCTCCTGACGGTTCACCACACGCGGCGATTCACGCATCAGGATCGTCAGCAGCTTCATGCCGATCGGCGAGAGCTGCAGTTCGGTACCACCACGGGTGGCGCGCATGCTGGCCGGATCAAGCACCAGGTCGGCGACCTTGAGCACTTCCGAACCCACCTGGCGACGCTCGCGGCGGATCAGCGCACGCAGACGCGCTTCGAGTTCCTGGATCGCGAAGGGCTTGGTCAGATAGTCGTCGGCGCCGGAACTCAGGCCGGTGAGCTTTTCGTCGAGCGTGTCGCGCGCGGTCAGCATCAGCACCGGCGTCGACTTGCGCGCGTCCTCACGCAGGCGCTTGCAGACTTCGATGCCGTCCAGACGCGGCAGCATCAGGTCGAGCACGATCACGTCGTAATTGTTTTCGGTGGCCAGGCGATAGCCATCCAGACCGTCGGCGGCGTAGTCGACCTCGAAGCCGCGACCTTCCAGATACTCGCCGACCATCTCGGAAATGTTGCGGTTGTCCTCGACGATGAGGACGAGGCCTCCGGGTTCCTGACCTGCGCGCATGTACGACTCCGTAGCTGGGTGCGTGTGGATTAAGCTTTGTGAATTTCCCACTTTCACAGTGCAGGATTTGTGAAGATTTCGTGGATCGCCCGCGTCACAACGGGCTTGGCGCTACGATCTGCGCCGTCCCCGCCCCCTTCGGAAATCCCGTCATGCCCGGCTACGAGCGCTATCTGCCCATCCTGCTGCTACTGGGCTCGAACATCTTCATGACGTTCGCCTGGTACGGGCATCTCAAGTACCGCAGTGTGCCGATCCTGACGGTCATCGTCGTCAGCTGGGGCATCGCGTTCTTCGAGTACATGCTGATGGTGCCGGCGAACCGGATCGGCGCCGCGGTCTATTCGGCGCCGCAGCTCAAGGGCATGCAGGAGGTCATCACGCTACTGGTGTTCGCGGGCTTTTCGACCTGGTATCTGGGCCAGCCGCTGAAGTGGAACCACTGGGCGGGTTTCGCGCTGATCGTGGTGGCGGCCTGGCTAATCTTCCTGGAGTGACCGCCGCTGTCAGAAGCGTATACGGCCGATCAGGATGTCCTTGAACATCACCCAGTCGCCGATGAAGGAATAGATCGGATGCTTGAACGTGGCAGGCCGGTTCTTCTCGAAGAAGAAGTGTCCGACCCACGCGAAGGCGTAACCGCAGACCAGTGCGGCCCAGAGCCACATCGGATTGCGCTGCCAGATCGCCACGCCGACCAGCGCGAGCACGCCGCAGCTGCCGATGAAATGCAGGCGTCGCGACACCGGATGCGCGTGCTCGCCGAGATAGAACGGATAGAACTCGCGGAAGCTGGCGAAGCGGCGCATGCGTCCTCCCAGAGCTGGTGGTGTACGCGCCATTGATCGCACCGGTGCCTGCGTGCGTCAACCGTCGTCAGGCGCTGCGCGGGGCGAACATGATCACCGCCATGCCGCCGAGGCACAGCGCGGCGCCCAGCAGATCCCAGCGACCGGGCACGATGCCGTCGACGCGCCACAGCCACAGCAGCGCGACCGCGACGTAGACGCCGCCGTAGGCTGCGTACACGCGCCCGGAGGCGGTGGGATGCAGGGTCAGCAGCCACACGAACGCGGCCAGAGCGGCGGCGGCCGGCAGCAGCAACCACGCGCTGCCGTCCTTGCGCAGCCACAGCCACGGCAGATAGCAGCCGACGATCTCGAAGAACGCGGTCGCGACGAACAGCAGCAGCGTTTTCATGTCTCGCGCTCGGCCTGCTTGGCGCGGTTCCAGTACGCATCCTGCGCGTCCAGCGACTGGCCTGCGAGCGCACTGCCCTCGGCCTCGGCCATCGTTTCCATCGCGCGGAAGCGACGCTCGAACTTGTGGTTGGCTCGCCGCAATGCGGCGCCGACATCGACCTTCGCGTGCCGCGCGAGATTCGCCGCGACGAACAGCAGATCGCCCAGTTCTTCTTCGAGTCGATCCTGCGCCGCAGTGTCATCCGGATCGGCAGCGACCGCGTCGAACTCCACGCGCACCTCGTCGATCTCCTCGTGCAATTTCGCGATCACCGGCTCCGGGCCCGACCAGTCGAAGCCGACACGCGCGGCGCGCTGCTGCAGCTTCACCGCGCGCTGCCATTCCGGCAGCCCGCGTGCGATGCCGGCCAGTGCCGACGCGTCCGTCTCGCCCGCCGCGGCACGCTCCTCGCGCTTGATCGCCTCCCAGTTGCGCAGCACGGTCTCGGCATCGTCGGCCGAGACGTCGCCGAAGATGTGCGGGTGCCGGCGGATCATCTTGTCGCTGATCGCATCGACGACATCGCCGAACGCGAACGCGCCCTGCTCCTGCGCCATCTGCGCGTGGAAGACGACCTGCAGCAGCAGATCGCCGAGTTCATCGCACAGACCGGGCAGATCGCCGCGATCGATCGCGTCGGCGACCTCGTAGGCCTCCTCGATCGTATAGGCGGCGATGGACGCGAAATCCTGTTTGACGTCCCAGGGACAGCCGCTCTGCGGATCGCGCAGGCGCGCCATGATGTCGAGGATGCGATGGATATCGCCGGGGGCATGCGACATGGGAAATCCTGTGGCCTGACGTGGGATGCGGCGTGCGCCAGTCTAGCCAGCGTCGTGCGTGTCTGCGTTTGCCCGGGGCGCCGAAAGGCGTCCATACGTCCTGTCGAAGCGACGTCTAGTCGCGCGGATCGAGCCAGTCACGCCACGGCAACGACGGATCGCCCAGCGCGATGAAATCGCCATTGAGGATCGTGTCGCGCTGGTTGTACCGGAACGGCCGGCCCTGCGGGTCAAGCACTGCGCCGCCTGCGCCTTCGAGGATCGCCTGGCCGGCCGCGGTGTCCCACTCGCTGGTCGGACCGAAGCGCGGATAGACATCCATGCCGCCCTCGGCGAGCCGGCAGAACTTCAGCGAAGAGCCCAGCGGCACCGGCGTCACATCGCCGATCCGCTCGAGCAGCGCCGTCGTGCGCGGATCGCGATGCGAGCGGCTCGCGGCGACGCGCAGCGCGACGGGCCTCGCGGGATCGTGACGCGGCGCGTGAAGTGCGGTATCGCGATCGCCTTCGCGGACGAACGCACCATGCCCGGGTGCGCCATGCCACAGCGCGCCGGTCACCGGCGCCTGGATCACACCGAACACCGCGACGCCGTTGTCGATCAGCGCGATGTTGACCGTGAACTCGCCATTGCGTTTGACGAACTCGCGCGTGCCGTCGAGTGGATCGACGAGCCACATCCGCGTCCATGCGCGGCGCTCCTCAGCAGGCACCACGACGGCGGATTCTTCGGAGACGATCGGAATATCGGGCGTCAGCGCGCGCAGGCCGTCGACGATGACGCGGTGCGCGGCCAGATCGGCGGCGGTGACCGGGCTGGCGTCGGCCTTGCGGATGACGTCGAAGTCTTCGGCGTAGACGGCGAGGATCGCGTCGGCCGCGGCGCGTGCGATCGCGATGACGCCGTCGCGGACCGCTGCGGTGACGGGTCCGGCGGCGTCAGCCACCGTGGTGACGCAGCCAGTCGCGGACGATGAACAGCGCGGCGATCGAACGGCCTTCGGAGAACTCATCGAGCAGGATCAGCTCGTGCAGTGCATCGAGCTTCCACGGCACTACGTCGAGCTCTTCGGGCTCGTCGCCGGCCAGGCGCTCGGGATACAGATCGCGCGCGATGACCAGCGTCGCCTGGTGGCTCATGTACTGCGGCGCCAACGAGATCGAGCGCAGCGCTTCGACACTGCGCGCGCCATAGCCGATCTCTTCCTTGAGTTCGCGGTTGGCGGCTTCGAGCGCGGACTCGCCCGCGTCGATGCGGCCCTTGACCAGACCCAGCTCGTAGCGATGGAAGCCGGCGGCGTACTCGCGCACCAGCAGCACGGTCTCCGTATCCAGCATCGGCACCACGATCACCGCGCCATGGCCGCGGCCATGCAGACGTTCGTACAGGCGCCGTTCGCCGTTGGAGAACTCCAGATCGAGCCGCTCCATGCGGTACAGCGCCGCTTCGTGCTCGGTGACCTCGTGGATGGTCGGCAGCGTCTTGCTCATGCGGGCGCCCTCCCGTCTGCACGGTGGCGGCGCTGGGGAGCGATAATGACGGGATGACTGGACAGATTCACGATGCGGCCATTCTAGCCGACGGCAACGACTGGCGGACCCGCGACCTCGCCGCGGTCTGGCACCCCTGCACCCAGATGCGCGAGCATCCCGACATCCAGCCGATGTTGCCGATCGTGCGCGGCGAAGGCGCCTGGCTGATCGAGGCCGGCGGCCGGAAGATCCTCGATTCGGGCAGCAGCTGGTGGACCAACCTGCACGGCCATGCCGAGCCGCGCATCGCCGAGGCCATCGCCACGCAGGCGCGCACGCTGGAACAGGTGATCCTGGCCGGCTGCACGCACCCCGCTGCGGTGGAGCTTGCCGAACGCCTGCTCGCCGTGGCCCCGCGCGAACCGGGCCGCCCGCCGCTGACCAAGGTGTTCTTCGCCGACAACGGCTCGGCCGGCGTCGAAGTCGCCCTGAAGATGGCGTTCCAGTGGTTCCAGAACCGCGGCGACGAACCGCGCCGGACCAAGTTCGTCGCGCTGCAGAACGGCTATCACGGCGAGACGCTCGGCGCGCTCGCGGTCGGCGACATTCCGCTGTACCGCCGCGTCTACGCGCCGCTGCTGTGCGAGTCGGTCTTCGCGCCCTCGCCCGACGCCTACACCGCGCGTGCCGGCCAGAGCGCGGCCGGTCATGCCGAAGACGCGGCCGATGCGCTGGCGCATCTGCTCGACGCGCATGCCGGTGAGATCTGCGCGCTGATCCTCGAACCGCTGGTGCAATGCGCGGGCGGCATGCGCATGCACGACCCGGTGTATCTCAAGCGCGTGCGCGAACTGTGCGACGTGCACGGCGTGTTCCTGATCGCCGACGAGATCGCGGTCGGCTTCGGACGCACCGGCACGCTGTTCGCATTCGAACAGGCCGGCGTGCAGCCGGATCTGCTGTGCCTGTCGAAGGGCCTGACCGGCGGCTTCCTGCCGCTGTCGACAGTGCTGGCGACGCAGGCGCTGTACGACGGCTTTCTCGACGCCTCGCGCGAGCGCGCCTTCCTGCATTCGCACAGCTACACCGGCAATCCGCTGGCCTGCGCCGCGGCGCTGGCCTCGCTTGACATCTTCGCCACCGATGACGTGCTTGCGCGCAACCGCGACACGGCCGCGAAGATGGCGACACTCGCGGCGCAGATCGGTGCGCACCGGCACGTTGCCGACACGCGCCAGACCGGCATGATCGTCGCGTTCGAACTCACCCGCGATGGCGACAAGGCCACGCCGTTCGATCCGGCGCTGCGCGTCGGTTTGCGCGCCTATCGGCACGCGGTCGAACGCGGCGTGTTGCTGCGTCCGCTCGGCGACATCCTCTACTGGATGCCGCCCTACTGCATCGACGATGCACAGCTGCAGCTGCTCGCCGACGTCACCGCCGAAGCCATCGAGGCGGGCACCGCATGCGTGTGATCCGCGCCTTCGTCGATCGCCCGCTCGCCACCGGCCAGCCGGTCGAACTGCCCGACGACGCCGTGGCGCATCTGGTGCGTGTACTGCGCCTGCGCGAAGGCGATGCCTGCGTACTGTTCAACGGCGACGGCATCGATCACGACGCACGCCTGGTGCGCGTGGACAAGCGCAGCGCGGTGGCCGAGATCACCGGTAACCGCGTGATCGATCTGGAGTCGCCGCTGTCGATCACCCTGGTCCAGGGCATCGCGCGCGGCGAGAAGATGGACTGGATCCTGCAGAAGGCGACCGAGCTCGGCGTCGCCGCCTTCGTGCCGGTCTCCAGCGATCGCAGTGAAGTGAAGCTCGACGCCGAGCGCGCGGCCAAGCGCCTCGCGCACTGGCGCAGTGTGGTGGTGTCGGCCTGCGAACAGAGCTGGCGTTCGAGGATTCCGGCAGTCGCGCCGCCGCGCGCGCTCGCGGCCGCACTTGCAGATCTGCCTGCAGACGCCTCGCGCTGGCTGCTCGATCCCGATGCGACATCGGGTCTCGCGACGATGACGCCGCCGTCCGGCAGCATCGTGCTCGCGATCGGGCCGGAAGGCGGCTGGTCCACGAACGATCGTGCGGCGTTGATCGCCGCCGGCTTCAATGGATTGCGACTGGGCCCGCGCATCTTGCGTACCGAGACCGCCGGCATGGCCGCGATCGCGGCGCTGCAGGCGCGGTTCGGTGATCTCGCCACCTGAGCGCCGGTCTCAAGTTCGAGCATTCCCGGCAGCTGAGCGCCAACGGCGACTCAGGCAGACAGCGCCTCGCGCACCGACTGTTCGATCAGGTCGATATCGGGAATCAGCGCGACGTCGTCGTTGAGGCGCACGCGGGCGCGTACCGCGAACGGGAGCGCATCGCCGTCGCCGTCGGATTCGTCGAGCAGATTCGCTTCGGAAATCGTCACCAGCCGCGGGAAACCTTCGGTCAGCAGCGCGAAGAACGGCAGGCGCGCATCGCCGCCCAGCGTCTTCAGCACGACAACCTTGCTGGCCAGTTCGGCGCGTTCGTCGCCCTGCTTCGACAGCACCGGAAAGGCGACCAGCGGCAGACGCCAGCCGCGCCAGCGTAGACGGCCCAACAGCCAGTCGGGTGCATTCGCCACCACTTCGGGCGGCGAGTAGGACAGCACCTCCGAAATCGTCGCATTGGGCAGCAGCAGCTGCGTCGCGCCGGCGCGGATCAGCACACCGCGGATTTCTTGATCTGCGCTCACAGCGACAACCCTCCGGAATCGAAACGGCGCGCGCTCGGCATCCAGCGCGCGATCAGCCAGTCGGCGATATCGGTCGGACTGCCCGACGGACCACCGCGCTGCGCGACCGCGCGCGCGGCGATCGGGTCGTAGCAGCCTTCTTCGCTCTGGCCGCCAACGAGTGCGCCCTGCCACGCCGGGCCCATCGCCACGTCGACGAGCGACGGATCAGCGCCGCTGAGGAACAGCAATGCGCTGTCGTCGGCCGGCACCGCATCGGCGAGAGCGGTGATGTCGCCGGCTTCGGCGAAACGCAGTGCGCCACCGGCCGCGTTCGGCATCAGATCCGGCGGCAGGAAATAGACCTCGCCAGGCGAGACGGTCATGCCCGCTTCGGCCAGCTGCACCGGCATCGCGGTCGCGCGTTCCATCTGCCGCACGAGCCGGTCGTAACGACCGCCATCGAGTTGCAGCCGCACCAGTACCGGACGCGGAAAGCCTTCGGGCAATGCACCCAGCAACTGGCGCACCGCGTCGGGGCCGCCCAGACCGCCTTCGATCAGCACGACGCCCTTGACCGGTCCGTTACCGTAGCTGTCGGTATCGGTGAGGCTCAACCCGGAAATGCGTGATTCCAGATCGGACAGATCGCGCTGCAGCGTCTTGGCCGGCGTGACTGCAGCGGGCGCGTCGTCTTCAACCGGCGCCGCAGCGCGGAAGGACGGCAACGCATCGCCATCGAGCAGCGTCAACGGTTCGGATGTCGACTCGACGGCCGGTACGGGTGCGGGCTCTACGGGCGCATCGATCGATGCATCGGCCTCGATCGCATCCGCGACCGGCGGCTCGACCGGCGCGGTCGACTCATCCGACCACGCGGCCAGATTCTCGTTGAGATCGCGCACTTCGCCCGGCGGCGCAGCCGGCGGGATGTAGCTGCTCTCGTCGTATTCGGCGAGTTCGAAATCGAAACTGAACTCCACAGCAGGCGTCTGCACGCTCGGCGGTGCGTCGAACTCGGCCGCGACCGGATCGAATGCGAGATGCGTCCCATCGTCGGATGTCGATTCCGGTGTGATCGGCCTTTCGATTTCCGGCGCCGTTGGCGCTTCCGAAGCAACGAACGCCGCAGCTTCCGTGTGCGCATCGAACTCCAGCGTCAGCGGGGACCCCTCGTCCGGCGTATCGTTGTACGCCGATGGCGGCAGCACATCGCCGACACCCCGCAGCTTCGCGGCAAGATGACGGACCCAGCGCGCGGCATCCCAGCCGGTGCGCTCGAGCACCAGCGCGGCTTCTTCGAAGATCACCGTGCGGCCGGGCGCGGCGAAGGCCGGCTCGAAGGCTTCGAGTGCGTCCTCGTCGACGGGATCGAGCACCACCACCAGTACCGACGGCGCCAGCGCTTCGAGTGCTTCCGGCGCGTGCTGCGAGGGATCGAGCGTCGCGACCAGTTCGGCGCCGGCTTCGGTCAGGCCTTCGACCACGCGATCACACGCGGCACCTGCGCGCGCCAGCACCACGGTGCGGATCGCGTCAGTCATCGTCGCGCTCCAGCTTCAGCAGTTCGTAGACATGGCGCAGCAACTCGGGCTCCTGGTAGGGCTTGCCGAGATAGCGGTCGACGCCGATCTCGAACGCGCGCTGGCGATGTTTCTCGCCGGTACGCGAAGTGATCATCATGATGTGCACGTCGCGCAGACGCGGATCGGCCTTCATCTGCGTCGCGAGTTCGTAGCCGTCCATGCGCGGCATCTCGATGTCGAGCAGCATCAGATCGGGCACGCGCTCGTCCATGCGCTCCAGCGCATCAAGGCCGTCCTTCGCGGCCACGACCTCGAAGTTGTGGCGCTCCAGCACGCGGCCGGTGACCTTGCGCATCGTCACCGAATCATCGACGACCATCACCAGCGGCACCGCGCGACGTTCGACCGCAGGCTCCGCTGTCTGCACGGGCGCATCGATCTGTGCGGCTTGGTTGCCGTGGCGACGCACCAGCGGTGCGATGTCGAGAATCACGACCACGCGGCCGTCGCCCATGATCGTCGCGCCGAAGATGCCCGGGATCGAGGTGATCTGCGGACCCACCGGCTTCACCACGATTTCCTTGTTGCCGACGATCTCATCGACCGCTACCGCCGCGCGCAGTTCACCGGCGCGGATCAGCAGCAAGGGCATCTGCAACTGGCCTTCCGCACGCGCCGAAGGCTGACCGACGAGGCGACCGAGGTCGTACAGCGGATAGTCCTCGCCGCCGTAGCGATAGATCGCGCCGGGCTTCGCTTCGGTGCGGGCGATACGACCGACGCCGCGCACCGATGCGATCGGCACCGCGAAGCTGGTTTCGCCGATGCGCACGAACGCGGCCTGGGTGACGGCCAGCGTCTGCGGCAGGCGCAGCGTGAACGTGGTGCCCGCGCCATCGCGCGAGCGGATATCGAAGGTGCCGCCGAGCTGGCGGACTTCGCTGGCGACGACGTCCATGCCGACGCCGCGACCGGCCAGACGGCTCACTTCGGTCGCGGTCGAGAAGCCCGGCTGCAGGATCAACGCGTCGAGATCGACATCGGCGACGTCGGCGCTCGCCTGCAGCAGGCCGCGTTCCTCGGCGCGCCGGCGGATCGCGGCGCGGTCGAGACCGGCGCCGTCGTCGCCGACTTCCAGCACCACTTCCGAGCCCTCGCGGCGGACGGCGATATGGACGCTGCCCTCGTCGGCCTTGCCGGCGCTGCGACGTGCGTCGGGCGCCTCCAGTCCATGCGCGACCGCGTTGCGCAGCATGTGTTCCAGCGGCGAGACCATGCGTTCGAGCACGTTGCGATCCAGCTCGCCCTGCGTGCCTTCGAGGCGCAGCTGCACCTGCTTGCCGGTGTCCTGCGCGGCCTGGCGGACCACACGACGCAGTCGCGGCACGAGGCCGTCGAACGGCACCATGCGCGTGCGCATCAGGCCTTCCTGCAGATCCGAACTCACCCGCGACTGCTGGGTCAGCAGCGTCTCGTACTGGCGGGTCTGGTCTTCGAGCATCTGCTGCAGGCTGCCGAAGTCGGACGCGGTCTCGCTGAGACCACGCGAGAGCTGTTGCAGCGTCGAGAACCGGTCGAGTTCCAGCGGATCGAAGGTGGTATCGGTGTCCTCGCCTTCGCGCTGGTAGCGCGCGACAATCTGCGCTTCGGTCTCGCTGTCGAGGCGGCGCAGCTGATCACGCAGACGCGTATTGGTCTGCGCGAGTTCGTTCATCGCACCGCGGAACGCACCGAGCTGCTGCTCCAGACGCGCGCGATAGATCGCGACCTCGCCGGCGTAGGTGACCAGCTTGTCGAGCAGGTCGGCGCGGATGCGCACCTGCTCCTGCGAGCCGCGCAGCGCGTTCTCTTCATCCTCGGCGGTGCCGCTGTCGAGCGGCAACGGCGCAGACAGCGGCGCGAGTTCGACCTTCGGTGCCTCGTCGGCGGGCGTCGGAGACGCGGCCTGCGATTCGCTCGGGCGCTTGCCACTGAACGCATCGACCAGCGCCTGCGACGGGCCGATCGCACGGCGGTCGCCAGCGCGGGTCACCATCGTGTGCAGACGGTCGAAACCGCGTTCGAGCAGCGTCACGTCGCCACGGCGCAGCGTGCGCCGACGCTCGGCCACGGATTCGAGCAGGGTCTCCATCGCATGACCCAGCTCGCCGATCTCCATCAGGCCGGCCATGCGCGCGCCGCCCTTGAGTGTGTGCAGATCACGCTGCAGACCGGCCACCGCGTCGCGGTTGTCGGGCGCGACACGCAACTGCGCCAGCAGCGCGTCGGAATGGTCGAGCAGGTCGATCCCTTCCTCGACAAAGATGTCGATCAGTTCCGGATCGAGACCGTCGAGCGCAAGCGCGGCATCGGGGTCGTCTTCGTTGGCTGGCAGATCGTCAGCGGCTGCGGGGGCGGCGGCATCGGCCGGGGCCTCGGTTTCGGTGTTATTTGCCGACGCTTCGGTAGTGTCCGTCGATACTTCGGTCTCGTCGTCGATCGAATCGACTGGCGCGGCTTCGAGGTCGGAAGGTGGCGCGGCTGCGACGTCGTCGACTTCAGGGTCGACGGTCGACGCATCCGCTTCGATGTCCGCCGCGGGCTCTGTGGTTTCGACGGCTTCCGCGTCGGCGTTGTCCGGCGAATCTGCCGTTGCATCCGCAGCCTCATCGACATCGATGATGTCAAACACCAGCGCATCATCGGCAACATCCGCCGATCCGATCTCCGGCGACGTCGCGACGTCCTCGCTCGATGACGTTTCGACATCGGACGCCGCGTCGACGATCCCGACTGCATCGATGTCGTCTGCAGCAACGTCGAGGGATTCCATCACGGTCGGCGCGCTTGCCTCCGCGGCTGCCGACTCGGCATCACGCAGACGACGTGCGGTTTCGTCCTGATCGAAGCGGGCACGCTCGGCGACCAGCACACTGGCGTCGATGTGGGCCTGACGGCGCAACTTCTCGAACGCTTCGATCGCGATCCGCGCGGCATCCGCCTGGCGCGCGTCTTCGACTTCGACGTCTTCCACCGCGGTCTCACCCGCCGCCGCAGCAATCTCGGCCGCCTCTGCAGCCTGCTCGGCCGCCAGACGTTCCTGTACCTGCTGCTCGGCTGCGGCGCGTTCCGCTTCGACGCGTTCCGCGTCCGCCCGTTCGATCTCGAGGCGCGCGAGCGCGGCCCGCTCGGCTTCGTCCTGCGCAGCACGCTCGGCGGCGAGCCGCTCTGCTTGCAGCCGCTCGGACTCGACACGCTCGGCGTCGAGTCGTGCGGCTTCCGCCTGCTCGGCTTCTTCCTGAGCGGCGCGCTCGGCGGCGAGACGCTCCTCTTCCGCGCGCTCGTTCTCGAGACGCTCGGCTTCGATCCGGGCCGCTTCCGCCTGTTCCGCTTCTGCCTGTGCGACACGCTCGGCAAGGAGGCGTTCCTGCTCCAGACGCTCGGTCTCGACACGCTCGGCGTCGAGGCGCGCCGCTTCGGTCTGTTCGGCTTCGGCTTGCGCGAGACGCGCGGCGTCGAGACGATCCTGTTCCAGACGCTCGCGTTCGACGCGTTCCGATTCGAGGCGCTCGGCTTCTGCAAGCGCGAGAAGTTCTGCATCCAAGCGTTCCTGTTCGAGACGCTCGGCCTCGACACGCTCGCTCTCTGCACGCTCGGCTTCGAGCCGCTCGGCTTCCGCCTGCGCAGCGCGCTCGGCCTCGAGACGCTCGGAGTCCGGCTGCACCTGCCCGGCCTCATCGTCTTCGTCGAGTGCGATCGACGTCGAATCGGACAGATCGTCAAGCGCATCGATGTCGTCGGGCAGATCGAATTTGAACCGTTCGACCGGTGCTTCGGGCAGGCGATCGCGCAATGCGCCGACCTGGTCGGCCAACGCGGTCAGTACCGCGATACGCGGCTCCGGCTCATGCAACTGGCGCAGCGCCTCGCGGGCGGCGACGCAGACCGCGTCGAGCACAGGCGTGACATCGGCCTCCGGCGCAGTGCCGGCGGCGACCAGACGGCGTGCGTATTCCTCTGCGGGACCGAGCAGCAGGCCAATCGCCGGCACTTCGGCCATCGCGAACGCGCCGTGCATGGTGTGCAGCGCGCGCAGCAGGCGCTCGCCATCGGCAGGCACGCCGGCATCGATCGCACCGAGCCAGTCGCCGACGGTCTGCAGATGGCCCTGCACTTCGTTGTCGAGAATTTCGAGCAGCAGCGCGTCGACGGATGCGGGCACGGTCTCGATTTCGTCGGACGCGGCGGCTGGCGTTGGGTCCAGGATCTCGGGGGTCGCATCGTCGTCTGTCGCAACCGGGGCGACGTCGGATTCGACATCCACCGGCGCCGACACGTCTTCAACTTCGACTTCGACGGTGTCAGCAGCAACCGCGAGCGCCGCGGGCTGCACCGGCAAGGTGTCATCGCCGGCAGCGATGCGTGCCGCATTGGCCTGCATCGTGTCCAGATCGGCACGCAGCGTGGCTTCGCCGCGCAGCACCGCCTGCAGTTCGGGCAGCGTGTAGAACGCCTGGTCGACCATCTCGATCACGGCCGGCGTCGCCGGGCGACCATCAATCACGCGATTGAGCATGGTCTCGATCGACCAGCTGAACTCGCCGAGCGCCTTTGCGCCAACGAGCCGGCCGCTGCCCTTGAGCGTGTGGAACACGCGCCGGATCGGCCGCACGAGTTCGATGTTGTCCGGCTGCGCGCGCCAAGGCGGCAGCAGGGCGTCGAGATTCTCGATCTCGCCGGCGAACTCCTCGAGGAACACTTCGCGGATTTCGTCGTCGATCTCGTCGCCGACGTCCTCGAAACCACCGGCGACATTACGCGCCGGCGCAGGCGTCGGCGCGAGCGATGCATCCACCGTGCCCGCGATTGCGGCAGGCGTCGGTTCGACCTCGGCCGCCGGTGGTTCCCACACCTCGATGCCGCGTGCGAACTGGTCGAGGTGGAAGCCGGCTGTCGCACTGTCGTCTTCGTCGAACGGACTGTCGTCGACGACGGTCTCGTCGGAAACGCTCGCTTCCGGCAGCGGCCAGTAGCCCAGCGCTTCCAGCGAACTGCGCGCGATGTCGAGAATGTCGGCGCGGTTCGGGCGCTGCTCGCGCAGGGCTTCGAGGTAGTACTCCAGACTCGCCAGCGCATCGGCAAAAGTGTCGAGCTGGCGGCCATTGGGCACGCGCTGACGCGCGATCAGTTCGCGCTCGGCGTACAACCGCACGCCGGCCAGATAACTGACGGCCTGCGGCAGTTCCAGCATCGCCAGCGCACCGCCGACCTCGGCCAGCAGACGCGGGACTTCCTGCAGCTCGGCGTGATCCCAGCTGGTTTCGACGAACGCGACCAGCGCCTGGCGCGCGTCGGAGAAATTGGCGATCGCCTCGCGGACCAGCACCGCCATCGACTGCTGCGCCTCGACGGCGAGCGTGTCGTCAGAGCCGTCGGTGACCTCGGCGCCGAGACGCGAGACCTGGTCGTCGAGCGTCGCGTCGACATAGAGCAGCGCCCCGGCGACATCGAGCAGCGTGTCTTCGCTGGCCGGCGTGGCGCCGCTGACGATGCCGCGCATCGTGTCGCGCTGCTGCTGCACCACGGTGCGCGCCGCACCCAGCCCCAGCATGCCGAGCGTGTCGGCGACGCCGGCCAGCACTTCGACCTGCGGTTGCAGGCCGGCGATGTCGGTCGAGCCGGTGCGCAGATGCAGATCCAGCGCGTCCTTGACCCGCAGCAGGTCTTCCTTGACCGCGGCGGCAACCGTGCCGAGCAGCGCGCGGTTGCGGCCGCCGAGGCTGCCGCGTGCATGTTCGAGCTCCGCCTCGCTCGGCAGTTGCGCCTGCAGGTCGAAAGCCTCGCGCAACGCGTCGAGCGCGGGATGCGCGGCGTCGCTGTGGGCGACGTGATAGAGCAACTGGCGCGTCGGTTCCTGCGCGCCGTCGGCGAGCGTCGCGTCGAGGCGCGGGGCCTGCGCATACTGGCGCACTTCGCGTTCGACGCCGGCGAACACCTGGCGCAGCGTGGGATGCACGACCGGCGCGAACGCGCCATCGGCCAGTGCGTCGGCGACGCGCGAGGCGACCCACAACATGCGGCGCTGGGTTTCGGCGCCGGCCTGTGCGGCGAGTGCGGACAGGCCCGATACCAGTGCACCGGTATCGCCGGGGCTGCCGGTCGCCGGCCAGGCCTGCAGCGCGACACGCAACTGGCGCAGTGCGGCGTCGGGATCGATGCCGGCGTCTTCGACCGGCGCGGTGTCGGGCAGCGCGCGCGCCAGATCCGGCGCGAACAGGATGCTTTCGCTCAGCCCGGTTTCGCCGCGCGCGGCGCGTAGCTCGTTAAGCAGCGGCAGCAGCACGATCGGGATATCGCGATGCCCGCCCTGCAGGCGTTCGAGGTAATCGGGCAGCAGCACCATGCCGCGCAGCAGCGCAGCCGAGGCGATGTCGCGGTCGGCGGTCGTATCGTCGCGCAGCGCATCGGCCAGCCGCTCCATTTCCTCGACGACCATCGCCGGCGCGTACAGCTCGACCATGCGCAACGTGCCCTGCGCCTGGTGCAGATAGCCGGCGCACAGACGCATGCGGCCCGGATCGTCCGGCGCGTCGACGAAGCCTTCCAGTTCGATCCGCGCCTGGCGCAGCACTTCGTCCAGCTCCGGCTTGATCCAGCCGAGCATCGTGTGGTCGATGGCATCGCGCAGACCGCTCATGCGGCGGCTCCGCGAAGGACGCCGCGCGCGTCAGCGCGAATGAAGCAGACGGTCATGGAATCCGTTCCGTGGCTCAGGCCGGCAGCTTGAAGTCGGCGACCGAGCGACGCAGGTCGGCGGCCAGCTGCGCCAGGTTGCCGATCGATGCCGCGGTCTGGTTCGCACCCTGCGAGGTCTGCTTGGTGATCGACTGGATCGTGTGCATGGCCGTGGTGATGTTGGTCGCGGCCGAGGACTGCTGGTGCGCGGCCGAGGAGATGCCCTGGATCAGGTCGGCGAGGCTGGTCGAGACGCTTTCGATCTCGCCCAGCGCGGTGCCTGCGTCTTCGGCCAGGCGCGCACCGGCAACCACTTCGGAGGTCGTCTGTTCCATCGACGTCACCGCTTCGTTGGTGTCGGACTGGATCGTCTGCACCAGCGTTTCGATGCGGCGGGTCGCATTGGTCGCGCGTTCCGCGAGGCGCTGCACTTCGTCGGCCACGACCGCGAAACCGCGGCCGGCTTCACCGGCAGAGGCCGCCTGGATCGCGGCGTTGAGCGCCAGGATGTTGGTCTGCTCGGAGATGTCGTTGATCAGTTCGACGATCGAGCCGATCTCCTGCGAGCTTTCGCCCAGCCGCTTGATGCGCTTCGAGGTTTCCTGGATCTGGTCGCGGATCGAGTCCATGCCGGCGATCGTCTCGCGCACCACGCCCGCACCCTTGGTCGCGATCTGCACCGAGCGCTGCGCCACGTCGGCCGATTCGGCCGAGTTCTTCGACACCTGGTCGATGCTGACCGCGATCTCGTTGATCCGGTCCGACGCGGAGTTGATTTCCTGCTCCTGGTGCTCGGCCGCTTCGGCCAGATGCATCGCTGTGGCCTGGGTTTCCTGCGCGCTGGAGGCGACCTGCACCGAGGTGTCGTTGATCGTCTGCACGAGGCTGCGCAGCTGCTCGATCGCGAAGTTGATCGAGTCGGCGATCGCGCCGGTCATGTCCTCGGTAACCGTTGCCTTGACCGTCAGGTCGCCTTCGGCGAGCGAACCCATTTCGTCCAGCAGGCGCATGATCGCCTCCTGGTTGCGGTTGTTGAGTTCCATCGTGGTCTCGTAGCGTTCGCGCTGCGCGCGGTTCAGCGAGACGAGCAGACCGGCGATGGCGACCAGTGCGATCAGGCCGGCGACGATGCTGATCCAGATGTTGCCGAGGATGCTGCGGTCGGTCAGCGAACCGAACGCGGTGAAAGCGTTGAACAGCGATTCGCTGTCGCTCAGCAGCTGATCGGAACCGGTCACCAGTGCGCCGGCCGCGGCCTGCGCCTGGAACAGCTGCTCGCTGCTGCCAAGGATGGCTTCGAGTTCGGCGCGCATCTGCGCCCAGGCCTCGTCGGCGCGGGTCAGCGCGGCGAGCGCATTGCCGTTCGTCAGTGCCTGCAGTTCGCGCGACGGGTCGCCTTCGCGCAGACCGGTCATGACCTGCTGGAAATCTTCCGCGTTGCGACGCAGCCCCTGGCCCGCGATCGCCGCGCCGGCGCCGCCGGACTGCACCTCGGTCACGCGGCGCGCCATGTCGCCGGCGATCACCACCTGGCGCAGCGCCATGTAGACCTGCGAGGACGGCGAGCCGCTGCTCGACATCGCACGCACCAGTTCGTCGAGCAGCGCCTGCAACTGCGGCACGCCCTGGCTGAAGCGCTGGGCCTGGCCGGCGAATGCGGTCACTGCAGCTTCGCTGTCGGCGAGCCGCTGCGCGCTGGCGCCGAGCGGCGTCCAGGTTTCGGTGACCTTGGCGACCGCGCCGGAGACGCCCGGCGTGTCGCCATAGCTGGCGTTGAGCTGCTGGATGTCGCCGTCGATCTGCGCGCGCGTGGCCTTGAACGTGGCGAATGCCGCCGCGTTGCCGCGGACCGCGTCGCTGCCCTGGTTGGCCAGCCGCTGGCTGTCCACGCGCAGGTTCGAGGCCGAGGTACTGGCGCCGCCGAGGGCCGAGGCCTTCCACGTGCCGTAACCGGTGTTGAGGACCAGGATCGCACCGGCCACGACCAGCACCACGACCCAGAAGTTCGTGCCGAAGGTGCGACGTTTGATGGCGAGAGTATCGGCGGCTGTGCTCATGCGGGCTGTCCGTTCCTGATGCTGGGTGCGACGGCGGCCATCAGGCCGCGGCGTGTCTGAATTCCGGGGTGCGACCGAGACGTTCGAGGCTGAAAACGCCCCAGGTCGCGTTGGCATGCGCATACGCGCGCTCGACGAAGTGGCCGTAGCGGCCTTCGGCGATGCGGTCGGCCGAGACCTCGTCTTCCTCGAGGAAACTGCGCTGGCCGAACAGTTCGTCGATCGTCAGCGCGACGTCGCCGCCGGGCTGGCGCACGATCAGCACGCGCTGGCTTTCCTGCAGAACCGTGCGCTCGCCTTCGAGGAACTGCTTGAGGTCGACGATCGGCAGCAGGCTGCCGCGGATGTTGGCGACACCGAGCACCCACGGCTGCGCGCCGGGCACCGGCGTCACCGGCGGCATCGGCAGGATCTCGATGACCTCGTCGAACGACGAGGCCAGCATGCGCCGGCCGATCCGGTAGCCGACGCCGCGCCACAGGCCGGGCGCGTCGAGCTGGTCGGGTAGACCGATGCGATGCGCCAGGCTGCGCCGCTCGTACTCGGCCAGAAGTGCGAACGCGCCCGTGGCGGGCGCGTCGATGGATTGCGTGGTGGACATCAGCTCGCCAGAACCGCGTTGACCTGACTGATCAGCGCGTCCTCGGTCGGCGGCTTGACGATGTAGCCCTTCGCGCCCTGGCGCATGCCCCACATCTTGTCCGTTTCCATGCCCTTGGTGCTGATGATGATGACCGGGATGCCGGATGTTTCGGCGTCCTTGGCCAGCGCACGCGTGGCCTGGAAGCCACTCATGCCCGGCAGCACCACGTCCATCAGCACGAGGTCGGGGCGCTCGCGCTTGCACGCGACGATGCCGTCCTCGGCGTTGCCCGATGCGGTGACCTCATGCCCGTGCCGTTCCAGCCACTGCGTCAGCACCGCGGTATCGGTCGGCGAATCCTCGATCAACAGGATGCGTGCCATGCCCTGCTCTCCCCTGATCAGGCGGTGACGTGCGTACGGATCGCGTCGAGGAGTTCCTCGCGCGTGAATGGTTTGGTGACGTATTGCTCGGAGCCGACGATGCGGCCGCGCGCCTTGTCGAACAGGCCGTCCTTGGACGACAGCATGATCACCGGCGTATTGCGGAACACCTGGTTGTTCTTGATCAGCGCGCAGGTCTGATACCCGTCCAGCCTCGGCATCATGATGTCGACGAAGATGATCTGCGGCTTCTGGTCGGCGATCTTGGCGAGCGCCTCGAATCCGTCGACGGCGGTGACGACCTCGGCCCCTTCGCGACGCAGCAGCGTCTCGGCGGTGCGCCGGATGGTCTTCGAGTCGTCGATCACCATCACCCGCAAGCCATCGAGGCTGCCGGAGGACGGCTTGTCGTCACTGGTCATGCATTCTCCCCTGGTGCGCGGCGCGGGACTTCGCGCGCCGGTGCAGGACGGAGTTATACCGCGGCCCGGCGTCGGCCTGTCAAGATTTTCACGCGCTTTGTGCGCAGCGCCTCGAAATGCGGCGGCGCGGCAAGGGAACCGCCCCTGATAAGATCGTGCGTCCCTATTCCGCAGGTCGTACGCATGTCCCTGGATGTCGTCGTGGTGATGGACCCGATCGGGTCGATCAAGATCGCCAAGGACTCGACGTTCGCGATGCTGCTCGAAGCGCAGCGCCGCGGCCATCGCCTGCACTACGTGATTCCGGGCGGTCTGGCGATGACCGGCGGCGAGGCAGTCGCACGGACCGCACCGCTGACCGTGCGCGAAGACCCGAACGACTGGTACACCCTCGGCACGCCAGCGCTGCGCCGTTTCGGCGAAGGCGACGTGGTGCTGATGCGCAAGGACCCGCCGGTCGATCCGGAGTTTGTCGGCGACACGCAGATTCTGGGCGTGGCGCAGCGGCAGGGCGCGATGATCGTCAACGATCCGCAGGGCCTGCGCGACATGAACGAGAAGCTCGGCGCGCTGGCGTTTCCGCAGTGCTGTCCGCCAACGCTGGTCAGTCGCGATGCGCCCTCGCTGAAAGCCTTCGTCGCCGAACATCGCGACGCCGTGCTCAAGCCACTCGACGGCATGGGCGGTCGCTCGATCTTCCGCGCCGTCGCCGGCGACGCCAACCTCAATGTGATTCTGGAAACGCTGACCGACGGCGGCCGTCGCCTGGCGATGGCGCAGCGCTATCTGCCGGAGATCGTCGATGGCGACAAGCGCATCCTGCTGATCGACGGCGTGCCGGTCAACTACTGCCTGGCGCGGATTCCGCAGGGCGACGAGTTCCGCGGCAACCTCGCGGTCGGTGGCCGTGGTGAAGCGCGTCCGTTGAGCGAGCGAGATCGCTGGATCGCCGCGCAGGTCGGTCCGACGCTCGCCGCGCGCGGCATGCGCTTCGTCGGGTTGGATGTCATCGGCGACTGGCTGACCGAGGTCAACGTCACCAGCCCGACCTGCATCCGCGAGATCGACGCCGCCTACGGCACCAACATCGCCGGCCTGCTGTTCGACGCGATCGAGCGCGGCCCGGTCGCCACGCACACGCCCTGACGCGACCCGCACTGCCGACGATGCAGGCCGCCCCGCCGCCTCCGCAGATCGACGACGGCGCGCGCCTCGGTGCGACGCTTGTCTTGTCGCTGCTGGTGCACGGCCTGCTGGTGCTGGGCATCGGCTTCGCGACCGAGGACGCCGCGCCGGTGATGCCGACGCTGGACGTGATCCTGACCGAAACCACGAGTCCGCTGACCCAGGCCCAGGCCGACTTCCTCGCCCAGGCCAGCAACCAGGGCGGCGGCGAGCACGAGCAGACCAACCGCCCGCGCGAAGCGCAGATCGGCCAGGTGCCGCAAGACACGACCGGCGTCGCACCGATGGAACTGCGCGCGCAGTCGCCGGATGCGCAGCCGCCGCCGCTCGACCGCGTGGTCGCGAGCACGCGCGGCGAGACGGCGTTGCCTGTCGAAGACCCGACCACGCAGACCGATCCCTCGACGCTGCCGCGAGGGCCGGAGAAGATCGAGCGCGATCTGGAAATGGCACGGCTTGCGGCCGAGATCCACATGCGTTCGGAGCGCTACGCCCGCCGGCCCAAGCGCAAGTTCGTCT
This sequence comes from Luteimonas fraxinea, assembly GCF_021233355.1. Lineage (NCBI taxonomy): Bacteria > Pseudomonadati > Pseudomonadota > Gammaproteobacteria > Lysobacterales > Lysobacteraceae > Luteimonas > Luteimonas fraxinea. The sequence goes on from NZ_CP089507.1 coordinate 971,596, forward strand.
CGGCGAGCACGCAGGAATACGCGTACGCCGCGTACCTGCGGCAATGGGTGGACCGCGTGGAGCGCGTCGGCAATCTCAACTATCCCGACGAAGCACGGCGCCGGCAGCTGGCCGGTGAGCTGGTGATCAGTGTGGCGATCCGCCGCGACGGTTCGGTGGAACGCGCCGACATTATCCGCAGCAGCGGCACGGCGATGCTCGACGACGCTGCGCTGCGCATCGCACGGCTGGCCGAGCCCTATCCGCCGTTGCCGGCGACGGGTGACGAGATCGATGTGTTGCACGTCACCCGGACGTGGAATTTCCTACCGGCTGGAGAGTTGATCGACGATCGGTGAGGTCTGCGTGCGTTGGCAGTTCTTCCATGAAGTTTTTTCTGGAGAGGCGCTGCCCTCACCCGACGCGCTTTGCGCGTCGACCTCTCCCAGAGGGAGAGGTGTGCTTCAGTGCGGCTTCGAGCGTCAGGCGTCAGACCTTTGCCCGGGTGCCCTGAGGCAACGCTGATCAAGTCTCTCTTTATTCGTCATTCCCGCGAGGGCGGGAATGACGACTTTTCAGCGGTGCCCTAAAGCTTCCGCCAACCAAAACCATCACCCGTGCGCCAGAACACGCCGCGCGCCTGACCGTAGATCGCCGCCGCCGGGACGAAGCCGAAGTAGCGCCCGTCGATGCTGGCACCGCGATGATCGCCGAGCACCAGCACCTGACCATCGGGCACCTGCAGACCGTTGAGGTCGGGGCCGCCACCCGAGTCGAGGTTCAGCGTGACCTGCACGTCGCCGAAGTCCTCCGGCGCATCGAACGGATCGGCGAGTGGCGCACCGTTGATCGCCAGCCTGCCGTCGACGAGATCGACACGGTCGCCACCGACGGCGACCACGCGTTTGATCAGGCGGATGCCGTCCGAAGGCGAGCGGAACACGACGACATCACCGCGCGCCGGCGCATCGCCTCCCCACACCGCCCATTGCGTGAACGGCACGCGGAGGCCGTAGGCGCGCATGTCGACGACGACGCGGTCACCCGGCAGCAGCGTCGGCTCCATCGAGCCGCTGGGCACGTAGTAGTGATTGGCCAGCGACGAACGCGCGACCAGCAGCAGGCCGAGCAGACAGACCAGCGGCAGGCCTTCGCGGCGCAACCAGCCACGCAGGCGCGCGCCACGCTGACCGGCGCGCCAGGGCGAAGGCGGTGGGGACGTCGCGGTCATGTCGCGCTCTCCATGAGGGGCCGGTGTCAGACCGTGCCCGGCGTGCCGGGTTCCGCAGCGCGGCGGGAGGCGCGCAAGGCGATCTGTTCGACGAGGGTCAGCGCGACGTTGTCGCGCAGGTAGGCGGGTTCGACGCGCTCGGGCGCGACTGCTTCCCCGCGTGCGAATGCTGCAGCTGCAATGTGTGCGAGATCCGCCGCGCGCGGCAGCGCGGTCGCGTCGATCCGCGCGAAGCGCGCGCGCAGACGCGACTGCAATGCACCGTCGACCGCCGAGAAGCCGGTGCCGACACCCGACCATGCGGCGGCATCGCCCGGCAGTTCGACTGCATCGGGCGCGGACACGCGCGCAGGGCCGAGTGCGCGCAGGCCATCGGCTTCGTGGACGAAGGCCTGGCTGTAGACTTCGCCCATGCGCGCGTCGATCGCGGCCAGGACCTGCGTGCCTGGCGCAGCCTGGGCGCGCATCGCCAGCACCTCGAGCGTGGAGCGCGCGACGACCGGTCGATCGAGCGCCAGTGCGATGCCCTGCACCAGTGCGATCGCAAGACGCACGCCGGTGAACGCACCGGGGCCGCGGCCGACCGCCACCGCGTCGAGCTGGCTGCGCGCGATGCCGGCTTCCGCCAGCAGCGCCTCTGCCCACGGCAATGCGAGTTCAGCGTGCCGGCGCGGCGCGATTTCGAAACGCTCCAGCACACGGCCGTCGTCCCAGATGGCGACGGAGCAGGCCTCGGTGGCGGTTTCGAACGCGAGCAGTTTCATCGGGACAGGGATTCGGGAGTCGGGACGGAGAATTCGGACGGCGTGTCCACTGGCATTGTCGCAGGCACCGGCACTTCGCGGCTCGCGAAGAATGCCGCGACGGTCGACAGTTCCCGGGTGCGCGGCAGCGGCGGCAGCGAATCGAGGAACACACCACCGTAGCTGCGGCCGAGCAGGCGCGGATCGCACAGCACCAGCACGCCGCGATCGAATTCGGTGCGGATCAGGCGGCCCACGCCCTGCTTGAGCGCGATCACCGCCTGCGGCAACTGCTCGTCGCGGAACGGATTGCCGCCGGCGCGGCGGATCGCATCGAGCCGCGCCTCGAATACCGGATCGTCGGGCGCGGCGAACGGCAGTTTGTCGATGACCACGACGCTCAGCGCGTCGCCGGCGACGTCGACGCCTTCGCGGAAACTCGCTGCGCCCAGCAGCACGCCGTTGCCCGACTCGCGGAAGCGCTGCAGCAGCACGTGGCGCGGCGCCTCGCCCTGCACGAACAGCGGCCAGGGACAGTCGCGGCTGCCATCGCGCAGCAGCGCCGCGGTTTCGCGCAGGGCGCGATGCGACGCGAACAGCAGGAATGCGCGTCCGGCCGAGGCTTCGAGCACCGGCAGCACCGCATCGACAACGGCGCGCGTGTAGTCCTGGGCCGAAGGTTGCGGCAGTTTGGGCGGCAGGTAGCACAGCGCCTGATGCGGCCAGTCGAACGGGCTCGGCGTCAGCAGGGTCTGCGGCGCTTCGATGCCCAAGCGCTCTGCGATGTGATCGAAGTGACCGTCGACCGCCAGCGTCGCCGACGTGAAGATCCACGCCGCGCCCGAGGCTTCGCGATGCGTACGCAGCGGCGCCGAGACATCCAGTGGCGTGCGCTGCAGGCGGAAGCCGCGCGGGGTGAGCTCATACCACAGCACGCCGTCGTCGAGCGGCGGCGCCTCGGCGTTTTCGACGGGCGCTTCGTCGTCGAACATCGAATCCGCCGCCGCGCTGCCATCGTTCCAGCGCCGCAGCTTCGTGACGAAAGTCTGTGCACGGGCGTGGCAGCTGTCGAAACCGGGCGAGGCTTCGCGCAGCGGACCGAGCGCATCGCGCAGATGCAGCAGTGCGTCGTCGAGCGCGTGCAGCGCGTCCTCGACCGCAGGTTCGTACAGCGCGCGATAGCGGGTGCCACGTGGCGGCAGCCCGTCCATCGCGGTGCGCAGCGCGCGCGTCGCCTCTTCCAGCGCATGCGCCGGGGACTGCAGCACCGGCAACGCGCCGGGCACCTCTTTGCATTCGGCAATCGCGTCGCGCGCCAGCTCGACCAACGGCCGCGCGCTCATGCCCTCGCCGAAGAACTGCGCCGCGAGTTCGGGCAACTGGTGGGCCTCATCGACGATGAACACCTGCGCGCCCGGCAGGATCTCGCCGAAGCCTTCCTGCTTCAGCGCCAGATCGGCCAGCAGCAGATGGTGATTCACCACGACCACATCCGCGGCCTGCGCACGCTGGCGCGCCTGCACAAGAAAACACTCGCTCCAGAACGGGCAGTCGTTGCCGAGGCAGTTGTCGACGGTCGAGGTCACCAGCGGCAGCAGCGGCGTGTCTTCGGGCAGGCCGTCGAGTTCGGCCATGTCGCCCATGCGCGTGCGCCCGGCCCAGGCAACGATGCGCTGGAACTGGTGGATCTGTTCGCGCGAGGCCAGCCGCGGTTCGCCACGCGCCTGCTCCAGGCGATACAGACACAGATAGTTCGCGCGGCCCTTGAGCAGCGCGCTGCGCAGTCCACTGCCGAGCGCATCGCGCACGCGCGGCAGGTCGCGATGGAACAGCTGGTCCTGCAGCGCGCGCGTGCCAGTCGAGACGATCGTCTTCAGACCCGACAGCAGCGCCGGCACGAGGTACGCGAAGGTCTTGCCGGTACCGGTGCCGGCTTCGGCGAGCAGCGTGGCGCGCTGGTCGATCGCATCGGCGACCGCCATCGCCAGCGACTGCTGGGCGACGCGCGGCCGGAAAGCGGGAATCCGCTCCGCCAGCAGGCCGCCTTCGACGAGGGCCTCGCGGCTGCGGTCCGCGAGGCGGGCGTCACGCGCGTCGAGCACGGGCCCGGCCGGTGGCGCGATCAGTAGCGATTGGGTCCGGCGACACGACAGCCGTCGGCCTGGCCGCGCGCCTGGGTCGCGCCTTCGGCATCGCCGGTCGACAGCCGTACCTGTTCGAGCGTGACCCAGTGACGGCGGCACAACGGCCCCACCTGCGCGCCGAGCGCGTAGGCGCGTTCGGCCAGCTGCGTGGCCTTGGGCAGATCGTTCTGCAGGATCGCGAGTTCCGCGCGCTCCTGCAGCAGTGCGGGATCGCTGTCGACGATCGTCATCGCCTCATCGAGTGCGGCGACGGCGCCCGCCAGATCGCCCTGCGCTTCCAGCGTGACCGCACGTGCGCGCAGGTCCTCGACCATCGGATCGCGCAGCGGCTGCACGGCGAGTTCGCCGTCGCCATCGCCAGCGGAGGCGCGGATCGCTTGGACCATGGTCGCCGGCGGAATGGTCGACACCGGCGCGGCGTCGGCGGTGGTCGGCGACGGACTGGCGCAGGCGACGAGCACGAGCGCGGCGGACAGCGCGGACAGACGGAACGCGAGACGGAACGGATGCATCAGGGTGACTCCTCGACAGGCGGTGCGGGCGCAGGCGCCGGCGCGGGGGCCGGCGGCGCGGTGTCGGCCGGTGGCGCGGCCTCCTCATCACGGCCGAAGCCGAAGAACTCGCGCCAGCCGCGGCGCTCCTGCTGCACCGGTGCGCCGGTCGCATCGACGAGATTGCCATCCGCGTCGACGAAGGTCTGGTTCGGATCGTAGGTCGGGCACGGCTGGTACGGCGGCGCGTAACCGGCGACGAAGGCGAAGCGGCGCGCGTCGGGGCAGTCGGCGTCGGTGCTGTTGGACTGCGCGACCCACTGCCACTCGAGACCCGCGTCGCCGACTTCGAGCGGTGCACTCGGCAGGCGCGAGAAGATGCCAGACCACACGCGCATCGCGCCGGTCGCGCCGTAGAGACCGGTCTGCTCGTTCTGGTCGTTGCCGACCCACACCACGGCCAGGTGATCGCCGGTCCAGCCGGCGAACCAGCTGTCGCGGCCGTCGTTGCTGGTGCCGGTCTTGCCGGCGGCATTGAGCCGGCCGAGGCCGTCGCTGACCAGCTGGCGGCCTGTGCCCGAGGTCACCGCGTGCTGCAGCCCCAGCGTTACCAGGCGCGCAGCGATCGCGTCGCCTTCCTGCGCGGGGCGCGGAGCGTTGTCATAACGGTTGACGACGCGTCCCTGCTCGTCGATCACGCCGCGCACCGCGCGCAACGGCTGGATCTCGCCACCGGAGGCGAGGAACTGGTAGAGCTGCGCCATCGCATACGGGCTCTGGTCCATCGAACCAAGCGTCAGCGACGGATTGGGCGTGGCGCGCACGCCGGCGAGCACGTGCACCAGATCGGCCAGCGCACGCGCGCCGACGGCTTCGCCGATGCGCACCGTCGCCTGGTTGTACGAGCGCGCCAGCGCATCGATCATCCGCACCGTGCCGTGGCTGCGGCCGTCGGAATTGCCTGGCGACCAACGTTGTCCGTTCTCCAGCGTGATCGTCACCGGCGAATCGTCGACCCAGCTCGCCAGCGAATACTGCGCGGGATTACCGAACGCGAGCAGGTACACGAAGGGCTTGAGCAGCGAGCCGACCGGGCGATGCGCTTCGACCACGCGATTGAACCCGTGCTCGACCGGATCGCGACTGCCGACCGCAGCCACCACTTCGCCCGAATGCACGTCGGTCACGACGAGTCCGGCCTGCAGCGGCGGCCGCTTGCCCGTGCTCAGATCCTTGATCGTGCGCACCGTCGAGCCTTCCGCATACGCCTGCGCCGACGGCGCCATTGCGGTCATCACCGACAGGCCTGCGCCCTGCAGTTCGCCGGTCGGATAGTCGCGCGCCAGCTGGCGACGCACGAGATCGACATAGGCGGGAAAGCGGTTCGCGGCGATGCTGCCGGGGGTCTCGGTGACGCCGAGCGGCCGCTTGACGGCGCGGTCGTGCGCGGCCTGATCGATCAGGCCGGATTCGAGCATCTTGCCGAGCACGAAATCGCGGCGTTCCAGTGCGCGTTCCGGATTGCGGCGCGGGTCGTAATGCGAGGGGCCGCGGATGATGCCGACCAGCAGCGCGACCTGCTCGGTTTCCAGATCGTCGAGACGACGGCCGAACCAGAACTCCGCGCCCGCGGCGACGCCGTGGATCGCCTGCGCGCCGCGTTGGCCCAGATACACCTGGTTGAGATAGGCCTCGAGGATCGGGCCCTTGCCGTAACGCGCCTCGATCAGCATCGCGTACAGGATTTCGTTGAACTTGCGCGTATAGGTCTGCTCGCGGCCGATGCCGAGCAGGCCGCTGCGCGCGAGCTGCTGAGTCAGCGTGCTCGCGCCCTGCCGCGTCTCGCCGGCGCGCAGATTGATCATCGCCGCGCGGGCCATGCCGCTGAGGTCGATGCCGTGGTGATGCGCGAAATCCTTGTCCTCGACCGCCTGCAGCGTGTCGGTCAGCAACTGCGGCACTTCGTCGATGCGCACCAGCCGGCGCTCTTCCTGGCGCTGGCCATAGAGCGTGGCGATACGCGCCGGATCCATGCGCGCGACCTTGAGCGCGCGCTCGCCCTCGCCATCGCGCAGCCGCGACACGCGCCCACCTGACAGCGTGAGCTGCACACGGCCGGGCGCCACGGCGCCGTCGACATCGCGATAGCCGCGGCTGGAGATCGTCCAGCGCCCGCCCTCGCTCGCGTACGTGCCCGGCTTGACGCCGTCGCCTTCGCGATAGCCCGCAGCGTCGAGCTCGGTCTTGAGCGTCGCGGCGTTCATCGCCACGCCCGGCGTGATCTGCAGCGGACGCGCATAGACGCGCGTCGGCACCTGCCAGGTCAGCGCCCCGAACTTCTCGCTGACCTGGTGGTTCAAATACAGCGTGTAGGGAATCAAAAAACCGAGTCCGAGACCGACCAGTGCGAGCACCGCGGTCACCGCGCGCCGTCGCCAGGCGGGCGGCGCGTCGTCGTTCAGATCGTCGGTGTCGTCGTCTTCGTAATCGATCCGGGCCATGATCTGCGTGATGCGGTAGGAGGTGTGCCAACATATGCGTTGAACCTTCGCAGTCTAGTCGAACGCCCATGCCTGTTGGCCCTGCTCCACGGTCGGCCGTTCGCCTGTCGCCCATCGATTTGCTCACTGTTTATCTGCCATTCCAATGGCGGCGCCTGCATGCCCGCCTGCATCGTCTGTGCGTCGCGCTGGGCTCTCGTGGCGTATCCGCCCTGCGTCGCCCGGCCAATCCGTCGAGCGGCGCAACACCGGGCCCAGTGGCTCTGGAAAGCCAGGATCGCGCGGGCATCCTGTTGATTGACACTGCGCCGCCACGTCCTGACCGCGATTCTGGATCGCTGCGCATGTACACCCTGATGCAGCTGCTGGTGTCGCTCGGGTACGCGGTCACGCTGTATTGCGAAGATGAAGCGCCCTCAGCCGAAGATGTCGAACGGTTACGCGCCATCGATGTCCACGTCTTGTTTCCGGTCGATGGATATCCGCATTGGCTCCTCGACGCGACGACGCCGTACAGCGCGATCATCGTGTGCCGCTACCATCTCGCTTGGCATTGGATGCCATTGCTGCGCCACGCACTACCTCATGCGCTGCAGATCCTCGACACCGTGGATCTCCACCATCTACGCGAGCGTCGCGAAGCGTACTTACATCAGAGCGCGCTCCGGCGCACGATCGCTGCCCAGACCCGCCGTCATGAGATGCGCATGATTCGTCATGCGGATGCGACGTGGGTGGTGAGCACTGCCGAACGCGACTATCTCCACGATCTCGTCCCCGATGCACAGATCGATGTCGTGCCAAATCTGCACGATTACGTAGACTGCATCGCACCGTTCGATGGCCGTAGCGGCCTGCTGTTCGTAGGCGGGGGGCGCCACCCTCCTAACATTGACGCGATCACCTGGTTGCTGCGCGAAATATTTCCACGAATCCGCGCACAGCTGCCTGATGTTCACTTGCACGTCGTAGGCGACGGCATCGTCGAAGCAGCTGGCATCGTGCGCGAGCGCCATCCAGGCGTAATGTTCCACGGGCATGTCCCCGACCTTGCATCGCTTCTGGCCACGTGCCGGATCAGCATCGCACCCTTGCGCTTCGGCGCCGGCGTCAAAGGCAAAGTGACCCAGGCGCTGGTGCACGGGCTACCCGTGGTCACCACCCCCATCGGCGCAGAAGGGCTGCAACTGGAAAGCCGGACCCACGCCATGATTGAAGACGCAGCCTCCGCGCTGGCCTCTGCCGCCGTAGATCTCCACGAGAATCCGGCATTGTGGCAGCGGCTGTCGGACAACGGGCGCCTGATCATGCGTCAACGATTCTCGCTCGATCAGGTCCGCGCTACGCTGGCCGCACGCTTGCCGGCACCTACCAAGACTTGACGATGCTGTTGGCTCTTAAAAAATTCGTCATCCGACACCCGAGCATCAAGCGTTGGCTCGGTCGTGCGATCACGTCGATGCCCACGCTCGACCTATGGCTTCGCAACCGCATCACCGTCAGCCTCTACACGCCATCCGCGTTGCAGGTGGATGCCCGCCATCTGCCCGAGGAGGCTCGCCCCATCCAAGAGGCACTGATGGCGCGGTTGAACATCGACGACACGCCATGAAGTTGCTGATTGATCTGACCGGCGCGCAAACGCGCAGCCATCGCCGGGGCATTGGGCGCTATACACGCGAGTTGACCAAGGCTTTTCTTCGCCAATCGGACGGACTCGATATTCACCTCGCGCTGAGCGCGCCGCTCGAAGCAGCGACCGACGCGCTACTTACGGAATTGGGCGACACAGTTCCGGCCGAGCAACGACACTACCTGCGACTTCCGTACGGCACAGCGGAGGAGGCGCCGACCAACCGTTGGCGAAATGCGTCGGCGTCGCGTTTGTTCGCGCACGCAATCGATACGATCGCGCCTGACATCGTATTGCACAGCAGTCTTTTCGAGGGTTTCGATGAGGATGCTGTGCTCCCGGACTTCGACAAGACACGGGCACTGCACGCGGCGATCCTGTACGACGTGATTCCGTTGCAGGATCTGGACCAGCATTTGCCCGGCATCCTGGCCAGAACCTGGTATCGCAAGCGCGCGGACCAGCTTCTGCGTGCCGACATCGTGCTCTCGATTTCGCAGTGGAGCGCGCAGGATGCTTCCGAACGTCTCGGTCTGGATCAGCAGCGCGTGACCGTGATCGGGACAGGCGTAGACGCGCGCTTCTCGCCCTCGGCATTCGATTCTGTTCCGTGCGCGGCTGTTCTCTCAAGTCTCGGAATCGAACGCCCTTACGTGCTGTGCAGCGGTGGACTCGACAGGCGCAAGAATGTTCCCGCACTGTTGGAAGCCTTCGCGCGAATGCCCGAAGGACTCCGTGCACGCCATCAACTGGTCGTGACCGGAGACGATCGCGAGGCCCTGCGTGCGCTCAATGCCCAGGCCGACCGGCTGGGTATCGATGCCTCCCGCCGTGTTTTCGTCGGACATGTCGACGACGCGACGCTCATCGAGCTGTATCGGCAATGCGCCCTGTTCGTGTTCCCTTCGTTGCAGGAAGGCTTTGGCCTGCCCGCCCTCGAAGCCATGGCATGCGGGGCCCCGGTGATCTGCAGCGATGTCAGCAGCCTGCCCGAAGTCGTGGGCCACCCCGACCTGCTCGTCCCCCCCGGCGATGTCGCTGCCCTGTCGACCCGCATGGCAGCCGTCCTGGACAGCCCGGTACGCGCGCAGGCGATGCGCGCCCATGGCCTGCAACGGGCGACAAATTTCAGCTGGGATGCCGTCGCGACCCGCGCACGCGTCGGCCTGGAGGCCGCGATCAGACAGCGCGATGCCGCAGAGGGGCCTCGGGATGCAACCAGGACAGCCCCATTCCAGCGCGATACGGAAACAGCCTTGCTCGACGACCTGGCTGGGCTGCCTGGCCGGGCGACAGCGGACGACGTCGCTCAGGCGGCATTCTCGGTGTGCAGCATGCGTCCGCGCACCTCCACGCCGCAGTGGCTGGTAGATGTCAGCAGCATCGCCGCCAATGACATCGGCACCGGGACGCATCGAGTCACGCGCAGCATTCTGCGCGAATGGCTGCGCGCGCCACCCGAAGGTGTGCGCGTCGTGCCGGTGCGCTTCGCAGACGGGCACTACAGACACGCCGAGCACTTCGCCGGGACGTTGGCGAAGGCTGAAACGGTCCACCGCGACGGCATCGTGATGCCTCATCCCGGTGACGTCTTCGTCGGTCTGGACTGGGCACCGGAGGCAACGATCGCGGCCGCGTCGCGATTGGCAGACTGGCGTCGAGGTGGTGTGGCCACGTGCTTCGTTGCCCACGACATCCTGCCCATCAGCCACCCCGAGTACTTCCATCCACATGCTCGACAAGTGTTCGACAGCTGGCTGCGACAGGTCGCCTACCTGTCTGACTGCATCGCCTGCGTATCCAGAACAACGGCAGAGGCCATCTCGGGTTGGCTTCCGGAAGATGCTCGGTATCAGTTCGGCCGCTCGCCCCACGTCGGGTCTTTCGCGCTGGGTGCCGACTTTTCACCTGGGGTCGCGGAACTAGGTTCGATCAGACCAGCGGTGCGAGAAGCATTGCAACGCGGCGCTACCCTGCTTTCGGTGGGGACGATCGAGCCGCGCAAGGGTCATGCAGACGCGCTGCGCATCTGCCAGGCGTTGTGGGACCGGGGCGAGGCCGCCAACCTTGTGATTGTTGGTCGGCGCGGCTGGTCCGAGGATGCATTGGAGCGGCAACTGCGGCAGCATCCGTTGAATGGCACCGCATTGTTCTGGCTCGAGGATGCAAACGATGTCGAGCTT